>CACKBU010000045.1 GCA_902598485.1 uncultured Pelagibacteraceae bacterium | reverse complement strand
AGGAGTCTTTTTGTTTTTTTTGAAAGTATCTATCAGCTGAGCCTTTGTTCATAGCTCCCACGGACCCCATGCCTCTAAAACTTTTAAAAAGCTGTCCATTTTTTTTAATTAATTTCCCTGGAGTTTCGTTTGTACCTGCAAATAACGAACCGATCATTACAGCATCAGCTCCTGCAGCAAAAGCTTTTGCTAAATCACCAGAATATTTTATTCCACCATCTGAAATTATTTTAACATTTTTATTTTTTAAACCACTTCTTACAGCTAAAATTGCGCTTAATTGAGGAACTCCTATTCCGGCAACCAGTCTTGTTGTACAAATAGAACCTGGCCCTATACCAACTTTAATTATATCTACTCCTAACTTAATTAAGAATTTTGCAGCTTCAGGTGTTGCAATATTTCCCGCACACAAAGCAATTTTGTTAGTTTTTATTTTTTTAATATATTTGATTATTTCGGCAACTTTCTTTGTATGACCGTGCGCTGTGTCTACTACGATTAAATCTACACCTTCTTTAATTATTTCTTTAGCTCTGATAAATTCATTTGGTGCTGCACCTACAGCTGCTCCAACAATTAGTTTTTGTTTTTTTACTTTTTTTATCTCTAATATTTGTTTTTTTATATCAAGGTTTCTGTGAATTACTCCAATACCACCAGCTTTAGCTATAGCTATTGCCATTCTGCTCTCGGTGACAGTATCCATTGCAGATGATAAAAGTGGAATTTTAAGTTTCAAATGCTTTGCTAAAGATACACTAGTGTCTGCATCAGAAGGTAATATTTCTGAATACTTTGGAGCTAATGTAACATCATCGAAGGTTAGTGCTTCTTTTATGGGAACCATAATCTTTTATATACGATTCCTTTTAAATTAAAAGTCTCTATCGGATTTTTCTACAAATTATAAAACTTTCTTTTGAATCTTTTCTGCTAGATTTTGGTTTAAAAACCTTAACTTCTTTAAAATATTTTTTTCCCTCTGCGACGATTTCGTTAAATGTTCCTCCCATAAAAATTTTTGAGATAAAATATCCATTTTCTTTCATTAAATCTTTTGCAAAAAACATTGCCTCTTTGCATAGTTCTCCAGTTTGAATTGAGTCTATATTTTTAATACCAGTTGTATCTACGGCCATATCAGACATTACGACGTCAACTTTACCGTTTATATGTTTTTTAATTTCTTCTTGAGTTTTTTCTTCAGTAAAATCTCCTTGGATTTGAACACTATTACCTATGGGTTCCATTTTTTTTAAATCTATAGATATCAATTTTCCACTTTTAGCTGCTTTGAGAGCAAATTGTGACCAGCTTCCTGGAGCTGCACCAATATCAATTACTGATAATCCACCTTTAAAAATTTTAAATTTTTCATCAATTTCAATTAATTTGTAAGCTGATCTGGCGCGATACCCATCGACTTTAGATTGTCTTACATAGATATCCCTACGCTGCTTATTAACCCAGTTCTTGGATATTTTATTTTTTTTCAATTAATTATTAAATCTTAAACTTTTATTTAAAATTTTACCTGTAAGAGTTTGAATATCTATCTTAATACTCTTGTTAAGTCTCATATCTTCGTTATCTTTCCAAATACCAGCAGCTAAATGCATAATTCCAATTTTATAATTAGGTAAATAAGGCTCTACCCATGTATCTTTATCCTCATCAAACTTTGGCAAAAGATTACTAGTGATCCAATTACAGTTTAATGGAAGGAATTCAGTTTCTACGTTATCAACATACACAGACATATTCATCGCTAATTGTTCAGAGCCAAATATTTCTCCACCTTTAAGTGTTTGCTTTAAGTTTTCCTGCCATGAATTCCAACACATTGAATTTTTTTCTAAAGAAAAAACACCAATATTGATGTGAGGAGCAAAGGCTAACTTTCTAGCTTTTTCTAAACTAATATTGGATTTTATTGCGTGTTTAAAATTTTGAGATTTAATAATTGCTAGTTTTCCAAAAACCCAATTTACTCTAGAAGTAATCTTGTAACCTGGTCCAATAGTTTGTGTAATTCCTAACTTACCATTTTCACACGCTTTAAAATAAAGCTCAATTGATT
>CACKBU010000044.1 GCA_902598485.1 uncultured Pelagibacteraceae bacterium | reverse complement strand
ATAACGCTTTCCTCAATGGAAGATACAATGCTTATGTCTTATGTTTTAGATGCAGGAAAAAATAGACATAATATGGATACTTTATCAGAAATTCATTTAGGGCATAAAACTATTTCTTTTAAAGAGATGGTAGGGACAGGGAAGAAAGAAATTAATTTTAGTGAGGTGGAATTAGATAAAGCAAAAGATTACGCTGCTGAAGATGCTGATGTTACTTTTAGATTATACAAGAAATTTATCAAAAATTTAAAATCTGAAAAAATGATAAATATTTATGAAATTTTTGAAAAGCCACTAATTAAAATTCTTGCATTTATGGAAATAGAGGGGGTTGAAATTGATAGTAAGTTTTTAAAATCTCTTTCATCTAAATTTGAAAAAAAAATTCAAAAACTTGAAAAAGAAGTATTTAAAATTTCTAAAAAAGAGTTCAATATCGCATCCCCAAAGCAATTAGGTGAAATAATTTATAATGACTTGAAAATAGCTGGTTTAAAGAAAACTAAAAAAGGAAGTTTTGCAACAAGTGCAAGTGTTTTAGAGGATTTAGCTTTTAAAGGTCATGAATTTCCAAAATTAATTTTAGATTGGAGACAAGTTTCAAAATTAAAAAATACTTATTCAGACGCTTTACCAGAACATTTAAACCCAAATACAAAAAGAGTTCATACTTCGTTTTTGCTGGCCGCTACAACGACTGGAAGACTAGCATCTAGTGATCCTAACTTACAAAACATACCAATTAAATCAGAAGATGGAAAAGATATAAGAAAAGCTTTCACTGCAAAAAAAGGGCACTTATTAATTTCTGCGGATTACAATCAAATTGAGATGAGAATTTTAGCAGATCTAGCAGATGTAAAAGAACTAAAAAAAGCTTTTAAAAACAAAGAAGATATTCACTCTTTAACAGCTAGCCAAATATTTAATATTGATATCAAAAAAGTTAATCAAGATCACAGACGAAAGGCTAAAGCAATTAATTTTGGAATTATTTATGGAATTTCGCAATATGGATTAGCTAAGCAAATAAATGTTTCTAATTATGAAGCAGAGGAATTTTTAAATTCATATTTTGCTAAGTTTCCAGAAATTAAAGTTTATATGGATAATACAATTAAATTTTGTAGGAAAAGTGGATATGTTAACAATATTTTTGGACGAAGATCTCACTTTAATGGAATAAATGACAAAAACTTTAATGTCAGAAATTTTCAAGAACGTGCTGCAATTAATGCTCCCATTCAAGGTTCTGCTTCTGAAGTAATGAGATTAGCCATGATAAGATTGGATAAGAAATTATCAGAGGAAAAAAATTCTAATTCAAAAATGCTCTTGCAAATTCATGATGAATTAATTTTTGAAATTCCAAAAAAAGATGAAAAAGTAATGATTAAATTAATTGAGAAAGAAATGACCAGTGTAGCTCAGAGTGATTATCATTCTTTTTCAACTCCTTTAACAGTTGATATTAATGTTGGAGATAATTGGGGTATGTTACATTAAATTTATAACATTGCCCAAATTAGGACAATTTAGTATTTTTAAACTACTTTATGCAAAAACAAACAATAGCCTTGATAGATGACGATAGAAATATTTTAACAAGTTTAAGTATCGCATTAGAAAAAGAGGGTTTTAAAGTTCAAACATACATTGATGGTGAAAGTGCATTAATCGGTTTAACCAGAATGCCACCTGACTTAGCAGTCATAGATATAAAAATGCCTAAGATGGATGGAGAAGAATTACTGAAAAAACTTCGAAAAAAAACTTCCTTACCAGTAATTTTTTTAACATCTAAAGATGATGAAATTGATGAGTTGTTAGGTCTAAAGCTAGGTGCAGATGATTTTGTAAAAAAATCAGGAGGTTTTTCTATAAAAGTTTTGATTGAAAGAATTAGAGTGCAGTTAAGAAAAAAAGACTCAAATAATATTCTAGAGGAAAATAAAAGCCTGATATCTCATGGAAGATTAAAATTAGATCCATCACAACTCGAGTGTGAATGGAATGGAAAACAGCTGCCTGATAAATTGACAACAACTGAGTTTTTAATTGTTAAAGAGTTAGCAAAGAGGCCTGGTATAATTAAAGAAAGAGCTCAGCTT
>CACKBU010000043.1 GCA_902598485.1 uncultured Pelagibacteraceae bacterium | reverse complement strand
TTATGCAAAATGCAATTGCAAATGGAAGAAAACATACTGCAAAAGAATATGCTGAAGCAATAGATTTTATGAAAAGAAGTTATGACTCTTATAAAGAAGTATTTGAGGATTATCATGGAGTTTTATCTCCATCTAGCCCTGGTGTAGCCCCAAAAGGTCTAAAGAGCACTGGATCAGCAGATTTTAATAAAGTTTGGTCTTACTTAGGAACTCCTTGTATCTCACTTCCTTTACTTCAAGGCGAAAATAATTTACCATTAGGTATTCAAGTTATTGGAGAGAAATATGATGATAATCGTTTTTTAGGAGTTTCCAGTTGGCTTGAAAAGGAAAGCGAGAAATTTAATGAATAAACTTGTAACACTAATAGGACTCTCTTTTGCAATCTTTTTTCTTGTAGGTTTAGCAACAACACTTACAAGATCTATGATGATAGGTTTCTTCGATGTATTACCAGTTTATATATTGATGATACTTGCCATATCGATGATGCTTTATGAAGCCTTTTTTGATAAAAAATAAATTTATTAATTCCTAAATTTACTACCTCTGATTGTATTATATTCTTTAACGGGAATTTTAGTCTAGACTTAAACGTCTAATTGTAATTTAATCTATGCAGTTAATTAACAAAGAAGAGGAGATACTAATGATTAAAGAAAAAAAATCATTGAAGGTTTCTAGATCACCTTCAAGACGTAAGTTCTTTAAAACTGCAGCTGCAACTGGTGTTGCTGCTGTTGCTTTATCTGCTCCAGCCGTTGCCAAAGAAAGAGTTGAAGCTTCTATGGTAGCTACTTGGCCTAGAGATTTTCCGGGCCTAGGAACTGGTGCACAAAGACTTGCTCAAAGATTAAGCGATATGAGTGACGGTAGAATTCAAGTTACTTATTATGCTGCTAATGAAAGGGTAAAAGCATTTGACTCATTTGACGAAGTTGCATCAGGTAACTCTCAAATGTATCACGGTGCTGATTACTACTGGGTTAAAAAACACCCTGCTTTTGGATATTTTACTGCGGTTCCATTTGGTTTCACATATGCTGAAATGAATGCGTGGTTAAAATTTGCTGGTGGACAAGAATTGTGGGATGAATTGACTGATGATTTTGGAACACAAAGTTTTGCAGCTGGTAATACTGGAGTGCAAATGGGTGGTTGGTTTAATAAGAAAATTAGATCAGCGAATGACTTTAAAGGTTTAAAAATGCGTATGCCTGGATTAGGTGGACAAGTACTTGGAAAACTAGGTGGTTCTCCAATTTCACTTCCTGGTGGACAAATTTATGAAAACCTTGTTTCAGGTGCAATTGATGCAACAGAATGGGTAGGACCTTGGAATGATGAGGCTATGAAGTTCCAGGAAGCTGCTAAGTATTATTACTATCCAGGAATGCATGAACCAGGATCTACACTAGCTTGTGGAGTTAACAAATCTTGGTTTACTAGTTTGTCAAAATCAGATCAGTTAATTATTAAAACTGCATGTGATTGGGCTGACACAACTACAATGGCTGAATACAATGCTAAAAACGGAGCTGCACTAGCGCGATTAGTTAACGAAAGTGGAGTTAAACTAGAGAAGTTTAACGATAAAGTTTACGATGCTTTCGCTAAAGGTGCTGCTGAAGTTTTCGATGAAGTTCAACAACATAGCGCTCTTGCTAAGAAAGTACATGCTGCCTTTGTTAAAGGTCGTAAGGAAATTGGTGCTTGGACTAACTTGTCTGACGCATAGTATTTGCAACATCAGCTGCACTTGCCAATTGATCGGCAATAATAATTAATACAATTGAAGGAGGTATAATTTGTCCAAGAGTTCCTGAGGAACAAACGATTCCACTTGCTAGACTTTTATCATATTTATTATTAAGCATTGTGGGTAGTGATATTAGTCCCATTGCTATAACTGTTGCACCAACAATACCTGTGGTAGCTGCAATGCTCCAACAAAAATTACTGATATTCCTAGACCTCCAGGGATGGGTCCAAATAACTGCCCCATTGTAACTAAAAGATCTTCCGCAATTTTTGATTTTTGCAACATGATCCCCATGAAAATAAATAAAGGAATTGCAATTAAAGTATCAGTTTCTACATCCCAGTAGTTACTCCTAAAATTTGTAATACCAGCGGTTAACCATTCTTTAGGGCCATCAACAGCAAAATAAGCACTGCTGTCCCCTGCAAACAAATAACCAAAAAAAGCTGCAAG
>CACKBU010000042.1 GCA_902598485.1 uncultured Pelagibacteraceae bacterium | reverse complement strand
ACTCAGTTTCTTTGAAGTGCTCACTGACTAAATTTTTTAAATATTCTTTCCAATAATCTGTCTCTACATTTTGCCAAACTACTGATTCTGGATTTACTTTCTTTTCAAATTGTTGAGATTTATCATATATAAAGGCCATTCCACCTGTCATACCAGCTGCAAAATTATCACCAACATCTCCTAAAATTACTACAGTTCCACCAGTCATATATTCACATCCATTAGAATCGCATCCTTCAATTACTGTAACTGCACCAGAATTTCTAACTGAAAATCTTTCACCAGCTTGGCCAGCAGCAAAAAGTTTTCCTGAAGTAGCTCCGTAAAGAACAGTATTTCCTAAAATTGTATTCTCATTTGAAACTAAATTGCTCTCTTCAGGTAATTTTATTGAAATAGTAGCTCCTGACAAACCTTTACCAACATAATCATTTGCATCTCCCTTTAATACAAGTTTTAAACCTTTAGAAGAGAATGCACCAAATGATTGACCTGCTGATCCTTTAAAATTTAAAACTAAAAAGTTCTCATCAAGTTTTTCATAACCGTATTTTTTATACAAATGATGAGAAATTCTAGTGCCTACTGCCCTATGAGTATTTTTTATTTGATAATCTTTCTCAATTTTTTCAGAATTATCCAAAGCTTGTTCAATTTCTGGCCAAATTTGTTGATCAAGTGTGTCTGGTACACTATTTATTTCTTGATCCTCACAATACCTTGGATTATTTCCAGTATCTGCTTGAACAAACAAAGGATTTAAATCTAAATCGTCTAAATTTGGAGAACCTTTACTAACCTGTTTTAACAAGTCTGTCCTACCAATCACTTCATTTAATGATTTAAAACCTAAATTTGCTAATATTTCTCTTACTTCGCTGGCTATAAATGTAAACAAATTAACTACTTTTTCTGGAGTCCCAGTAAATTTTTCTCTAAGCTTTTCATCTTGAGTGCAAACGCCTACAGGACATGTATTTGAATGACACTGCCTTACCATTATACAACCCATTGCAACTAAAGCTGTAGTGGCAACACCATATTCTTCGGCACCCATCATTGCAGCTATCACCACATCTCTTCCAGTTTTAATTCCACCGTCTGTTCTTAATGTAACTTTATGTCTAAGATTATTTAAAGTTAATACCTGGTTTGCTTCCGTCAAACCCATTTCCCATGGTATTCCTACATACTTAACACTAGTCTGTGGTGTTGCTCCTGTTCCGCCATTATGTCCAGAAATTAATATTATATCCGCTTTTGCTTTAGCTACACCAGCTGCAATTGTTCCTACTCCAGAGGAAGCAACAAGCTTAACTCCAATTCTTGCTTTAGGATTTATCTGTTTTAAATCATAAATTAGTTGTGCAAGATCTTCGATTGAATAAATATCATGATGTGGTGGTGGTGATATTAAAGTAACTCCAGGAGTTGAATGTCTAAGTTTAGCAATCTCCTCTGTAACTTTAAATCCTGGTAGCTGACCTCCCTCACCAGGCTTAGCGCCTTGTGCAATTTTAATTTCTATCTCATTACAATTATTAAGATAATTAACTGTAACTCCGAATCTTGCAGAAGCTATTTGTTTTACTCTTGAGTTTGCGCTATCACCATTATCTAAAACTTTAAATCTACTTGCATCTTCACCACCCTCTCCACTACATGAAGCACCTTTAATCCTATTCATACCAGTTGCCAAAGTTTCATGCGCCTCTTTTGATAAAGCTCCATGAGACATGCTCCCACTTCCAAATCTTTTTAAAATATTTTCTATTGGCTCAACCTCAGAAATATCTATTGGCCCACTTAATTTTTTTTCTCTGAAATCAATTAAGTCTCTAAGATTAATAGGTGGTAAGCTGTATATTCCATCCGCATATCTTTTATAGGCATCGTAAGAATTAGATCCTACTGCACTTTGAAGTAAATGAATTAATTTTCCTTGATATTGATGAGTTTCACCATTTTTACGATATCTATATATACCGCCTATCGGCAATATGGTTTCAGAACTTTCAAATGCTTCTTTATGAATTTCTCTAATTTTTTTCTCTATACCCGTAAGTCCAATACCTGAAATTTTAGAGACAACTCCTGGAAAATAATCTGCAACAATTGTTCTACTTAAACCTACGGTTTCAAAGTTACATCCACCTCTATAAGAACTTAGAACTGAAATACCCATCTTAGACATGATCTTTAATAAACCTGCGTTTACTGATTTTATGTATCTCTCTACAC
>CACKBU010000041.1 GCA_902598485.1 uncultured Pelagibacteraceae bacterium | reverse complement strand
TTATATCTCTTATCCTCTCACCAACAAATATTCTTTCGTAAGATATTAATCTTTCTTTTTGATCATCAAAAGATAATCTAAAAATACTTCTACCATTCAATGAAGTAGTTAATAAATCATTTTTCCATCTTTTTTCAAAATCAAATGCAGGAATTATTTGAGAAATTCCAATCGAGGGAACGAAAGAAAAGATAGGTTCTTTGAAATTTCTATGATCCTCAAAAAAATACTTCTCTTCATATTTTGCTCTATATTTTCTTCCATAAGACGCAATATTCCAACCATAATTATTATTTTTAATTAATTTATTAATTTCATCACCACCATATGGACCATGTTCGGTTAAAAATAAATTATTTTGATATTCAATCAAACCTTGGGGATTTCTAAATCCTTTTGCATAAATTTCATAATCTCCGCTGTTGATATCTATTTCCAGTACCTTTCCAAATATTGAATTATCTTGTTGAGCTAAATTATTTTTTAAAAAGGTTCCTGTTGTTAAATAAATTTTATTATTTTTAATTATCAGCCTACCTCCAGCAGCCTGAGCATTAAATTTTGAAAAATCTTTTTCTAATTTAATACATTGAACTGGATCAAAAATATTTTTAAAATTAAGTTCTTTTTTTCTCAAATCAGCAACAACTATTTTATTGTAATAACAATCTCCTTTATTTGCAGTATATGAAATATAAAAATTATTTTTTTCTAGTAAAATATCATTAACGGCAACTTTATGGTTAATCCTAGTTTTTTTAGAACTATCTAACAATAATTTATTATCTTTATTAATTTCTTTAAAGTTATTAATTACTTTTAAAAAAGTATTTTTTTTATCTATGAGATCTAAAATGTTAATTTTTAAAATATCTCCAGCCCCTGAAACAAAATAAATATATTCATTATCATGATCGATGTAACCTACAGCCTTATTATTGCTTTCTAAAGTGTTGTAAATATTTGGTAACTTAATTTTATCAATATTAATTTTAGTAAAATAAGTATTTGGTAATGTTAGCTGATTTTTCTGAAGCGGTTTCAATAATATTTGTCTTTCAGATAAAAATAATTTTTTAATAAAGTTTCTCTTTTCATAAGATAAAGACTGATAGATGTCTTTGTAAAAAAACAAAATCAAAAATATTATTAATAATAAGAATAAAAAAATTAATTTTTTTTTTTTCATAATTTTAAAAATTTTATTTGTTTTTTAATGCTTTAATAAGATAATTTATTTCTAAATTACAATCTCTATAACCTCTTTTAACAATATTTAAATATCTTTCAGTTGGAAACATAAAGGTAGTTTTTTTAACCATGGTATAGGTCATGATTTTTTTTCCATAGTAATAGAAATAATGCTTCTTATATAGAATTGGAAAATCTTCATATACATCTAGCTTTTTTTCATCACTTTTTGAGATTTCAAACAAAGCTCCTGGAACAATAGAATTTTTTTTTGGTTCTATATCTGCGGCTCTATATTTGCTCCTAAAGGTAAGTCTAAAATTTCTTAAATTAATTTTTTTTATAAAAATACTATCTTTACATCTTCTTTTCATTTGGAAATGATGAAGGTTACTACCGTAAGCAAAATATAGCATTTAATTTTCTAGAATAAAATAATTGTGATCTTTTGTAAAACCATCTTGAGAAGGATAAACAAATTTTTTAATTTCTAAACTTTTTTTTAATCTATTTGCTAATGATAAAAAATATGTTTTGTTTTCTACATTCTCAAAACTTTCATTTGATAAAAAAATGGATAATTTTGAATTCTGAATTATATCATCAAACTTTTTTCTTAATGTAATTGGAAATTCAGAAAAAGCATAGGAGCTGAAAATCACATAATCTTTATTTATCAATTTAGCTTCTAAATTATTAACATCACTAAAGTATTTAATTTTATTTATATGACAATTTTTTCTTAAAGAATTTTCAACTTTTTTTTGTATTTCACTCATTTGCTCTAAGTCATAAAAAAATATTTCATGTTTATTTTTTTCACTATAAATCAAACTATTGAGTCCTAATCCTGGACCAATTTCTAAAACTACAGAATTATTTATTTTGTTTAATTGTTTCTCAGAAAGTGTTTTATTGGAGAATGTATAGTAGTATGCTCCAAACCATTGTAGTATATTGTTATAATTTGAATTCGAAAATAATTTGTAAATTATTTCAGAAAAATAATTTAGTTTTTCATTTTTAAAAAAAGCATCACTTAAATCATGACTTGTTCTATTTTTGTAATTAAAGTTTATAACTGTCAAATTTATTACAGGTGATTTAT
>CACKBU010000040.1 GCA_902598485.1 uncultured Pelagibacteraceae bacterium | reverse complement strand
TATTTCTAATCTTTCTATATGAGTCAGCGTGTTGATCTAATATTGAATAATCTATTCTTAAATCTTCTGCATAATTTGATGATGCTACCCATATCCTTAAAATATCAGCACCATATTTTTTTAAAATATCTTCGGGAGCAATTACATTTCCCAAAGATTTAGACATTTTCAAACCTTTACCATCTACAACAAATCCATGAGATAAAATTGATTCAAAAGGTGCTCTTCCTCTAGTTCCGCAAGACTCTAATAATGATGAATGGAACCAACCTCTGTGTTGGTCTGATCCCTCTAAATACATTGATGCTGGCCATTTTAAATCATCTCTTTTTTCTAAAACAAATGAATGAGTTGAACCACTATCGAACCAAACCTCAACAATATCACTTAATTTTTCGAAATCCTGAGCTTTATACTTATTTCCTAAAAATCTTTGAGGATCATCTGAAAACCAACAATCCGAACCTTCTTTTTCATAAATAGAAGCAATATTTTCAATAACCTCATCATCAACTAAAATTTCTTTTGTTTTTTTATTTACAAAAATAGGAAGAGGTACTCCCCAAACTCTTTGTCTTGAAATACACCAATCAGGCCTTGTTTCTATCATTGATTTTAATCTTTCTTTACCTTTACTTGGATAAAAAGTTGTTTCATCAATAGCCTTTAATGCTTTATCTCTTAATTTATGACTTTCCATTGAAATAAACCATTGTGGAGTGGCTCTATGCACAAGTGGAGCCTTAGACCTCCATGAGTGTGGATAAGAATGAACCAGCTCACCATTAAATAATAAATTTTTTTGCTCTTTCAGTTTTTCAATTACAATAGGATTTGCTTTAAAAATATGAGTCCCTTCAAACAATTTCACATTGTTCGTATATTTTCCATCTCCATCAACTGTTTCTATCGCTTTAATGCCGTTATTTAAACAAAGATTAAAGTCGTCAGGTCCGTGACTTGGCGCGCAGTGAACTATTCCAGTTCCTTGTTCGGTAGTTACAAATCTAGCCTCAAGCATTGGAATATCATGATCATAGCCGAGATTTAAAAATGGGTGACTACAGATAGTATTATTAAATTCTTTTCCTTTAAAGCTATG
Organism: uncultured Pelagibacteraceae bacterium; assembly: GCA_902598485.1. Lineage (GTDB taxonomy): Bacteria > Pseudomonadota > Alphaproteobacteria > Pelagibacterales > Pelagibacteraceae > Pelagibacter. The sequence continues at coordinate 1,257 of CACKBU010000040.1, read as the reverse complement.
AATTTTTTTATAATTATTTAGTTCACACTCTTTAACAACTGATTCCAGCAGAGCGTCTGCAATAACAATTTTTCTGTTTTTAAAATCACTTTCATCATTTATTTCCAATATTATATAATCAAGAGACTCGTTATATGCTAAAGCTTTATTGGCTGGTATTGTCCATGGAGTTGTTGTCCAAATAACTATTTCGCTTCCAAGTAAATCTTTTAAATTAGATGATTTAACTTTAAACGAAGTGTAAATTGTATCTGATTTATGATCTTGATATTCCACCTCAGCATCTGCAAGCGCAGTTTTCTCAACTGTTGACCATAACACAGGTTTAAAACCTTTATATAAACTTCCTTCTTTTAAGAATTTACCAAGCTCCCTAACTATCTGCGCTTCTGCATTAAAGCTCATTGTTGAGTAATAATTTTCCCAATCCCCTACAACACCTAATCTTTTAAATTGACTTTTGTGAACCTCAATCCAATTCTCAGCAAATGTTCTACATTCTTTTCTAAACTCAACTATTGGAACTTCATTTTTGTTTTTTTTGTTTTTTTTATACTGTTCTTCAATTTTCCATTCAATTGGTAAACCATGACAATCCCAACCAGGAACATAAATAGAATCTTTTCCATCCATTTGATGAAATTTTACAATAATATCTTTAAGAATTTTGTTCAAAGCAGTCCCCATGTGAATGTTTCCGTTTGCATAAGGAGGACCATCATGTAAAACGAATTTTTCTCTTCCTTTGCTTTGATTTCTTAATTCATCGTAAAGATTAATTTTCTTCCAGTATTCAAGAATTTCTGGCTCTCTAGTTGGCAGGTTAGCTTTCATAGAAAAAGCTGTTTTTGGAAGATTTATTTGTGCTTTAGTCATTTAATCTTTTTTGCGATATTTAAATCTTTTTTAATTTGAGCTCTTAATTGATTAACATTATTAAATTTTTTTTCTTTTCTTATAAACTTTAAAAACTCTACTGATAAAAGTTTATTATAAAGATTTCCAGAAAAATTAAATAAATGGACTTCTAATAATATTTTTTTTTGATTAAATGTTGGTCTGTATCCAAGATTAGCAATTCCTTTAAGATATTTCTTACTATTTTTTCTCAAAACCTTAACAGCATAGACTCCAGGTTTTGCTAAAACATAATCACCGATGTCTATGTTGCAAGTTGGAAAACCAATTTTTTTTCCTACTTGTCTTCCTTTTTTAACCACTCCTTGTATCGTCCAATATCTTTTTAAAAGATTATTC
>CACKBU010000039.1 GCA_902598485.1 uncultured Pelagibacteraceae bacterium | reverse complement strand
TAGATAAAAAACGTATCAATTTTATACTTAAAAAAATTTACTCAAAATCTAAAAAACTAAAGATTGATCCTAAAATTACTAATCGTATATGGAAAAATATGATTTTGTCCTATATTGATTACGAAAAGAGAAACTTTAAAAAAAAATAATTACTTACTGTGTGGTGGAAGCTTTTTTTCCACAAACATTTCGTGTTTTCTAGTATCAGGATTGTATTTTTTTGCTGAAAGTTTAACTTTAGCCTTCTCACCTCCAGCAGGTTTTTTTACATAATAGAAGTAAGGACTATCTGGTTTAGCCTCTGGGACCATTCTTACTTTAACGTGCGTTTTTTTTGCCATGTTTTAATTCTTTTAATTTATTAGAAATCTTTAATAACTTATTTTTTAAATTTTCAGTCCTTATAGATTTATCTGCAAATTCGTCAAGCTTTAAAGAATCTTCATTATTTAATATTTTTTTTACACCTTTTATTGTCATACCTTGATCTTTAAGTAAAAATTTAACTTTTTTAAGAAGATTTATTGTTTTCTCATCATAATATCTTCTATTAGAATTTAATATCTTTGGTTTAATTTGTTTAAATTGAGTTTCCCAAAATCTAATGACATGTGTCGGTAAAGCTCCTTTATCATTTGATTTAAGATTTAATATTCTAGCTACTTCACCAATAGTTTTGTAAGCGCTATTTGATTTATCCATTATCCTTTAAATTAACAAATTCCTTAAATTCCTTTGATGGCTTAAACAATACGACATCTCTGCTTGAAATTACTTTTGTTTCTTTAGTTTTTGGGTTTCTACCGACCCTGGATTTTTTTTGTCTAATAGAAAAAGTTCCAAATTTAGATAATTTTAATTTTTTTTCGTTTTTGATGTTAGTAACTATAGTTGATAAAAAATCCTCAATTAAATTTTCTGATATTTGTTTTGAAAAACCAAGCTGCATATAAACCAAATTAACTAAGTCTTTTTTAGTTAAATTTATTCTCATATTAAATATTTTGCTTAATCTTTTCTATCAAATTACCTTTTACAATTCTATGACAAACATCTAAAGAGTTTGAAAAACCAATATAGTCAGTTCCGCCATGACTTTTAACAACCGGAGAGTCTAAACCAATAAAAATTGCTCCATTATATAGTCTTGGATCTAGTCTTTTCTTAAATTTTGTTATGTTTGATATATTTAATAAAGATGAAATTTTACCTATTAATGTACCTGTCATCGCTTTTTTTAATTCACTGGTTATAAAATTTGCAGTACCCTCTGCCGTTTTTAATGCAACATTTCCTGTAAAACCGTCTGAAACTATTACATTAACCTCTCCATCCATAAGATGGTTTCCCTCAATGTAACCAGCAAAGTTATAATTATCTGATTTTTTTTCATTTAATAATTGATAAGTTTCTTTGATAGTCTCATTTCCTTTTAATTCTTCTGAACCGATATTTAATAATGCTACGTTTGGTTTGTCATTCGGATAAAGTGAAGTATATAAAGAAGCTCCCATAATTGAAAAGTCCGATAAATTTTTAGAATTACACTCAATATTGGCACCTAAATCCAATACAACACTCATACCCTTTTTATTTGGCCATAAAGCAGACAAAGCTGGTTTGTCTATATTTTCTATCATTTTTAAATTTAATTTCGATACAACTAACAATGCACCTGTGTTACCTGCTGATATAACTATATCTGCTTCTTTATCTTTAACACTTTGAATGGCAAGCCACATACTAGTGTCTTTACCTCTTTTTGCACCCTCTAGAGGACTATCAGTGCTTTCAATTTTTTTTTCTGTGTGAATTACTTCAAAAAATTCTATAGGTATTTTGCCTTTAATTAATGGATCTATTTTTTTTTTGTCACCAAAAATTTTAAAAAAATTATTTTTATTAGTAGAGTGATTTAAAATAATACCATCTATTATTTTCTTCGGTGATCCATCACCACCCATTGCATCTACTGCAATTTTAATCAAATCTGACATTTTAATAGATTATAATATACTATTCTTTTGGGTCTAAAACTTGTCTTCCCTTGTACATACCAGTTTTAAGGTCTAAATGATGAGAAAGCCTGTATTCTCCTGACTTTTTATCTTCAACTATATTTTTAGTTGAAAATTTCATAGTTTGGGCTCTTCTCATTCCAGTTCTGGAAGGGGTTTGTTTACGTTTTGGTACAGCCATAATTACGCGTTACTTACACTTTTTAAATAAGAATTCAAAGTTTTTTTTGATAAATTTGTGTTAAAATGATCAAAATATTCCAATAATTCCTCATTATTTTGAAAATCACTTAAAAAAGTAGAAATTTTTTTTAATTTATCTGGTTTTGATAAATCATCCCAAAAATGTATTTCGGAGACCATAGAATGGAATAAATTAATA
>CACKBU010000038.1 GCA_902598485.1 uncultured Pelagibacteraceae bacterium | reverse complement strand
TTGAGTAATTTAATTAAAAAACAAAGATTGAATAAAATTAATTTAATTTCTAATGGAGACGATTATCAAATATTATTTACTGCCGATATTAATAAAGCTAGAATCATTCAAAAAGCTTCTAAAAAAACTAAAATTAAAATATCTAAAATTGGAAAAATTGTATCTGGTAAAGATAGATCTTTGATATTTGATGAAAAAGGTAAGCAAATACGAGCTAAATCCAAAGGTTATGTTCATCAGTTTTAAAAGTTAATCGTTGTCTTTTCTATCTTTTTTTGTATTGTGCGGACTTAAAAATTTAACAACCAACAACTTAAGGTTAATATGAGCGGAACAGTCGAAACAATACTATTATATACAATTGGAGCTGGTTTATTATCTATCGTTTATGGATTTTTAACTGGTAAAAACATTCTTAATTCAAGTGCAGGAAATGCAAAAATGCAAGATATTGCATCTGCAATTCAAATTGGTGCTAAAGCATATTTAGCAAGACAATACAAAACTATTGCTATTGTTGGTGCTGTAGTTTTAGTAATTGTGAGTATTGCATTTAGTCCATTAGTAGGTCTTGGTTACTTAATAGGTGCTGCTTTATCAGGTATTGCAGGGTACGTTGGAATGTTAGTTTCTGTAGAAGCTAACGTACGAACAGCAGAAGCATCTAGAAAAGGCCTAGCTCAAGGTCTATCAGTTGCATTTAAATCAGGTGCTGTAACTGGAATGTTGGTTGCTGGTTTGGCACTATTATCTATAGCTGTTTATTATTATATATTATTAAAATCCGAAGTAGATGAAAGAGAAATTGTAAATGCTTTAGTTGCATTAGGTTTTGGAGCATCATTAATTTCAATTTTTGCAAGATTAGGCGGTGGAATTTTTACAAAAGGTGCAGATGTTGGTGCTGATTTAGTTGGAAAAGTTGAGGCTGGAATTCCAGAAGACGATCCTAGAAACCCAGCTGTAATAGCAGATAACGTTGGTGACAACGTAGGAGACTGTGCTGGTATGGCTGCTGATTTATTTGAAACATATGCTGTTACAATTGTTGCAACAATGGTTCTTTCTTCAATTTTCTTTGTTGGTGATTTGAATATGATGATTTACCCTTTATCCATTGGTGCTGCATGTTTGTTAACATCTATTGTTGGAACATTTTTTGTTAAACTCGGAAGAAGTAATAACGTTATGAATGCTTTGTATAAAGGATTTGTTGTCTCTGCAGTAGCATCCTTATTAATACTATGGCCTGTTACAGATCATGTAATTGGTTTTACAAACGAGTACACAATAAATGATAAGACATTTAATGGTATGGATCTATATTATTGTGGTGTCATAGGGCTAGTTATTACAGGATTATTAATCTGGATTACTGAATACTATACAGGAACAAGTTATAGACCAGTTAAATCTGTTGCGTTATCATCAACAACTGGTCATGGTACTAATGTTATTCAAGGGCTAGCTGTTTCTATGGAGGCAACTGCTATACCAGCATTAATAATCGTTGCAGGTATTCTTATTACAAATTCTATTGCTGGACTTTTTGGTATTGCTATTGCAGTAACTACTATGCTTGCATTAGCAGGAATGGTTGTTGCATTAGATGCATATGGACCAGTTACCGATAATGCTGGAGGTATTGCTGAAATGTCTAATCTTGATAAAAAGGTTAGAAAAACAACAGACGCCTTAGATGCAGTGGGAAACACAACTAAAGCTGTTACCAAAGGCTATGCAATTGGATCTGCTGGTTTAGGTGCTTTAGTTTTATTTGCTGCTTACACTGAGGACATCAAGCATTTTTCAAAAGAAGCAGAATCTGCATTAGAAGGTATCGTAGTGACGTTTGATTTATCTAACCCTTATGTAGTCGTTGGTTTATTAATTGGTGGAATGTTGCCCTATCTTTTTGGTTCAATGGGAATGCAAGCTGTTGGAAGAGCAGGTGGAGCAGTTGTAGTTGAAGTAAGAAGACAATTTAAAAAATACCCTGGTATTATGAAAAGAAAACAAAAACCTGACTATGCAAAATTAGTAGATTTGCTTACTGTAGCTGCTATTAAAGAAATGATTATCCCTTCGTTGTTGCCAGTTTTATCACCTGTAGTTTTATATTTTATAATTCTATCAATCGGTGGACAAGTTGCAGCCCTAGCTGCAGTTGGCGCAATGTTACTTGGTGTAATTATTACAGGACTTTTTGTTGCTGTATCTATGACGGCAGGTGGTGGTGCTTGGGATAACGCAAAAAAATATATTGAAGATGGTAATCACGGTGGAAAAGGATCTGAGGCTCATAAAGCTGCTGTTACTGGAGATACAGTTGGAGATCCCTATAAAGATACGGCTGGCCCAGCAGTAAACCCTATGATTAAAATAACAAATATTGTAGCGTTATTACTTTTAGCTGTTATCGCTGCTTAATTTCTTTTGCTTTTTTGGCCCTCTGTCCAAGAGGGTCATTAATTTTCTGTCTCATGCTTGACATAAATTCATAAATAAATGAATTTTTTTTGAATCCCGCTTCAGTCGTTTCTTCAGCTATTTTTATATCTTCCATATCATCTTTGTTATAAAAGTTTTTTTTTTTTAGTATTCCATATTTATCAATT
>CACKBU010000037.1 GCA_902598485.1 uncultured Pelagibacteraceae bacterium | reverse complement strand
AACATCGAAACTCCAGTTTTTAAAGATGGACTGTTTGACAAACATGGCAAATGGATGGATGGATGGGAAACAAAGAGAAGAAGATCAAAAGGTTTTGATTATTTAATTTTAAAACTTGGTAAACCTGGGAAGATATTTGATATAGACATTGACACAACACACTTCAATGGAAACCAACCCACGCATGCTTCGTTAGAGGGTTGCTTAAGTAAAACAAAGCCTAATAAGAAAACAAAATGGATTTCTTTACTGAGCAAAAAAAAACTTGGGCCAAGCCGAAACCATAGCTTCAAATCAAACAACAAATCTGTTTTTAATTATATAAGACTAAACATTTTTCCAGATGGTGGAGTTGCAAGACTAAGGCTTTATGGAAAAATTGAAATGGAGAAAAACTTTTTAAATAACAAAACTATTAACCTTACATCTGTTTTAAATGGCGCTTCAATTATTGGTTGTAATAATGAACATTTCGGCAGAGCTGAAAATATCATAGCACCTGGTAAAGGAAAAAATATGGGAGATGGTTGGGAAACAAGAAGAAGTAGAGGAAAAAACTTTGATTGGCTTATAATAAAATTTGGAAAACCAGGATTAATAAAAAAGCTAGAGATAGATACCCATCATTTTAAAGGAAACTATCCCGATAGTTGTTCAATTCAAACTGCAAGCATTTCAAAAAATCTGTCCAATAAATCAATTGTCAATAATTCAAAAAATTGGAAGTTTATTTTAAATAAGTCAAAACTGTCAGCTCACAAGAAACATGTTTTTAAAAAATTCTTAATTAAGAGAAGTAAGGAAAATTATCTTAGAATAAATATCTATCCAGACGGTGGAATTTCAAGAATAAGGGCATTCGGAAATTTTGTAAGATGAAAATAATAAAAGCAAAAAAAATAACTAAAAAAAATTTTTCTAAATTTGGTCAATTAATAGATACATCAAAAAAAAATCCTATAAATATTAATGATGGGTATGCAAAAAGATTTGATAATTTGATAAACGTAGATGCATCTAAAAACAAAGGGAAAGCAATTGTTAGTATTTTTAAAGCAAAAAAAAGAAGGTTTCCTATGAAAATTGATATGATGGAAAAACATCCTTTAGGAAGCCAAGCCTTTATACCAATGGAAGATACAAAGTTTTTAGTATTTGTAGCACCAAAAGGAGATAAGCCAGATGTAAATAAAATCCAATCCTTTTTAGTCCCAAAACAAACTGGGGTTAATTACAATGCTGGTATTTGGCACTTTCCATTAATTTCTATGAAAAATATGAATTTTCTAATTGTTGATAGAAAAGGAAAAGGAAACAATCTTGTTATTTATAAATTTAAAAAAGATAAAATTATTTTGAAAAAATGAAAAAAAAATACCCAAGAGATTTGGTGGGATATGGTTCCAAAAAAGTTAAGGTAAAATGGCCTGGTAATGCTAAGTTGGCTTTGCAATTTGTGCTTAATTACGAGGAGGGAGCAGAAAATTGTACTCTTCACGGTGATAAAACTTCAGAAGTATTTTTATCAGAAATTATAGGAGCAAAACCAATTAAAGGTCGACACTTAAATATGGAATCAATTTATGAATATGGATCAAGAAGAGGTTTTTGGAGAATTCATGATCTATTTAATAAAAAGAAAATTCCACTTACTATTTTTGGAGTCGGTATGGCATTGGAAAGAAATAAAGAAGTTTGTTTGGCTATAAAAAAAGCAAATTATGAAGTTGCTAGTCATGGGTGGAGATGGATTGACTATCAAAATGTATCAAAGAAAAAAGAAAAGAATGATATGAAGCTTGCAGTCAAATCTATAAAAAAGATTTTTGGTAATCAACCTGCTGGTTGGTACACTGGTAGATGTAGTGAAAATACTCTAGATTTAGTAATTGATAATGGTAGTTTTTTATACTGTAGCGATACATACAGTGATGACCTTCCTTATTGGATAAAAAAAGGAAATAAAAAACAGCTAATGGTTCCTTATACACTTGATAACAATGATATGAGGTTTGCAACCAATCAAGGATTTAATTCGGGTGAACAATTTTATAATTATTTAAAAGATAGTTTCGATGCCCTTTATGAGGAAGGAAAAACTTCACCAAAGATGATGTCAGTTGGCTTGCATTGCAGATTAATTGGAAGACCTGGTAGAATACAGTCTCTTAAAAAATTTTTGAATTACATCACAAAATTTAAGGATATTTGGATCTGCAAGAGAGTAGATATAGCTAAACATTGGATAAAAAATTATAGTTAGAATTTTTATTATTGTTCCGCAGCTATAGAAGTATAGTGAGCAACTGCTTCTATTTCCTCATCAGTTAGTATACCCTCCATTGCGGGCATTACTCCTATACCGTTTCTAATTGCCATTATAATTCTTTGAATATCAGGTCTAATTTCATTTAAATTTGGGCCAACCATTGCGTTCGATCCAGCATCTGAGAGCATATGACATGCTGCACAATTTCCAGTTCCCAGAAAAACCTCTTTTCCCTTATTAAATAATTCATCAGCATTAACGTGGGTTAATGATAAAAATATCAAAAATAATGATGTACCAAAGAAATTTAAAAATAATTTTTTCACATAAATTTGGTATCATAATTAAAAAAATTTAAAAAGGAGAATTATGAAAGCTTATTGGATTGCAAATTATACTGAAATAAAAGATGACGAAAGACTTAAAAAATATGCCGTTAAAGCTAAAGAAGCGGTTGAAAAATATTCTGGAAAAATAATAGCGAGAAGTGCAAATAATGT
>CACKBU010000036.1 GCA_902598485.1 uncultured Pelagibacteraceae bacterium | reverse complement strand
TAGTAACTTTGAGCTCATGGCGTTAAGTTTAGAAAAAAAAGGTATAAAATTATCAGCAATATACCGTCCTTTAAATAATATTTTTCTTAATAAAATTATTGAAAACATAAGAGAAAAATATATTTGCAAAAATCAAATTAAAAAAGGTCTTGGTGGTATGAAAAAATTAATTAAATTAAAAAAAAATAATTTTTCTACTGCATTAATGATAGACCAAAGAGTGTCGGAAGGAATTTTATCCAGTTTTTTTAATTCTCAAGCATTAACAACAACGGTACCAGCACAATTAGTAAAAAAATTTAATATACCAATTGTTCCTGTTTATATTCAAAGAAAAGAGGGTATAAAGTTTAAAATTATCGTTGAAAAACCTTTAAAATTTTCAGAGGCCGACAAAATTGAGGACATAACAATTAAATTGAATCAAGTTTTAGAAAAAATGATATTAAGAAAACCTGAGCAGTGGATTTGGTCTCATAACCGTTGGAAATAGCTTAATTATTTATTTTTTTTTTCTCTTTTTTCAGAAGCCTCTTTATACGAAAAATATGGCTCTTGTAACTCTACGTTCCAATAAGTTAAATTTTCTAATCTAATTTTTTTACCTGAGACTGCACATTCAACATAATCACCCTCCTCAATAATTTGAAAATTATTTGGTAAATATTTTATTTTTGCTAATTTTTTTATCATTTTTAGTTTATACATTTGTATATGAAAGTTGGAATAATAGGAAGTGGTGGCAGAGAACATGCCATTTGTCAAAGTTTAAAAAACTCAAATAAAATCAAAGAAATTTTTTGCTTTCCTGGGAACGCAGGTACTAGTGAAATCGCAACAAACATTAAAATTGACATGGAAGATTTTGAAAAGTTAAAGATTTTTATTTTAGAGAACAGAATAGATCTAATTATTGTTGGGCCTGAAAAACCTTTAGTTGATGGCTTAGTAGATTATCTAAAAGAATATAACATAAATGTTTTTGGACCAAATAAAATTGCCTCACAATTAGAAGGTTCAAAAATATTTACGAAAGAACTTTGTAAAAAATTTAATATCCCTACTGCTAAATTTGGTATTTTTAAAAATACAGATGATGCAAAAAAATATTTAGACGATACAAACTTTCCTATAGTTATAAAGGCAGATAATTTAGCCTCAGGAAAAGGAGTTTATATATGTAATAATAAAAATGAAGCCAATAATGCTGTTGACGAAATTTTTAATGGAAAATTTGGTAAAGCAGATAAACTACTAATTGAAGAGTTTTTAATTGGTGAAGAAATGAGTTTTTTTACTATCCATGATGGTAAAATATTTAAAAATTTCGAAACTGCTCAAGATCACAAAAGAGTTTTAGAGGGTGATAGAGGTAAAAATACTGGTGGAATGGGTGCATATTCACCTTCGAGATTAATTAATGCAGAATTAGAGAAGAAAATAATAAATAAAATTATTAACCCAACTTTAAAAGCTCTTTCCGATTTAGGAACTCAATATCAGGGATTTTTATATGCTGGATTAATGATCGTAGAAAATGAGCCATACCTTATTGAGTATAATGTAAGAATGGGAGATCCAGAATGTCAAACAATACTTCCAAAATTAAAAACAGATTTGTTAGATATTTTTCTTGCATGTTGTAATGAAAGATTAAACGATATAAATATCGAATGGTCTGATAAAAAAAGTCTTTGCATTGTTTTATGCTCAAAAGGTTACCCAGAAAAAATAAAAAAAAATGTTAAGTTAAACAATTTGAATAAAATAAGATTAGATAAATTGAATTTTATTTATCATGCAGGAACAAAATCCGACAATGATGAAATTTATGCTGTTGGTGGCAGGGTCTTAAACTTTGTTTCTCTTTCAGATAATTTTGAGAGTGCAAGGAAAAGCATTATTAATAATATATCCGAATTAAATTGGACCGGTGGGTTTTATAGAAAAGATATTGGATTTAAAGTGATTAACTAATGCGGATAATTTCTGGCTCATTAAAGGGGAGAAAAATCCTAGATCCAAAAGATTTAAATACAAGACCCTTAAAGGATTTAACTAAAGAGTCTATTTTTAATGTTATTAATCATTCAAATAAATTCGAAATAATTATTAAGAAGTCTACAATTTTAGATATATTTTCTGGTGTTGGATCATTTGGGATTGAATGTTTATCAAGAGGTGCTGATAATGTAACTTTTATTGAGAATTATAAAGAAGCTTTGTTAGTTCTAAAAAGAAACCTTTTAGACTTAAAATTAAATGACTATAGGATTATTGAAAAAAATGCATACGAAAATAATACCTTAACTGAATTAGATCAAAAATTTGATCTTATTTTTTTAGACCCACCCTATAAACATAAAAACTTAGAAATTTTGTTAAATAATATACAAAACAAAGTTCTTCTTAAAGAAAATGGAATAATTGTTTTACATAGGCACAAAGACACCAAAGATTCTTTTCCCACTGGTTTTAAAATTTTAGAAGAAAAAAATTATGGGATCTCACGTGTAATATTTATTTCTTACTTATACTAATAATTTTTTTGTTTCTTTTTTTATTAATTCTACAGCAGGCTGGTCATATGGATTTAAGTTAAGACATTTTCCAAGCAAAATAGTTTCTAATATAAAAAAAGTGAACAACTCTCCCAATGTTTTTTCGTCTCTTTTATGAATATAAAAACTTCTAAATGGAATATTTTTTTTCCTAAATACATTTTCAGTTGCTTTTTTTTGTGTTAATGCAATTTGTGAAATACTTTTATTTTTAAGATAACTTTGAGATTTTAAAATTAAATTATTATTAATTTTTAATGATTTTTTTTCATTAACATGAAAAAAAGTAAAAAAATTCTTTTCGAATCCATCCAGGTAAAGTTGCATAACACTGTGGTTATCTCGCGGCATAACTGAAACGATAGGTAAAATACCTTTTTTTTTCTTACCCAAACTTTCTGCAACTAATTGTTGATACCATTTGAAGATACTCTCTGATTTTTCGTCATAATTTATAATTATTGAGTTAAATTTTTTTTGTTGTGAGAAATGAAGAATTGAACTTACATTTGATATTAAATTATTTATAAAATTTTTATTTCTCACCAAATTATTAAAACTTTTAAAATTATTTGGATTTAAACCCATTAATTGAGCGGGAAGCATTCCAACCTCTGATAGT
>CACKBU010000035.1 GCA_902598485.1 uncultured Pelagibacteraceae bacterium | reverse complement strand
CCGTTACTAATTAATAAAGAATCATAATTTAAAAGATTTGCACCTTTGATATCGGTATTTAAATTATCACCAATTGCTAATATTTTTTTATTTTTATTGTCAGTTGACTGATTATAAACCTCTGGATGTGGTTTTCCAAAATATACTACTTCACCACCCATTTTTTCAAAAACCATTGCAACAGAACCTGCACACAACTCTCTAACTGCGCCACGATCAACGATTAAATCTGGATTTGTACAAATCATTTTTTTCGTTATATGCTTTTTAAGTAAATCTTTGTAAAATTTTAAATCCTTATCATGATCATCAAATAACCCTGTACACAATAAATATTCACTATCACTAATATCTTCACACTTATTTTTTTCAAATAAATAAAATAAATCAAAATCTCTAGGTGGACCTATGTGGTAAAACTTTTTCGATAAGTAAGATTTTTTCAAATAATTCAATGCTGCCTCTCCTGAGGTAAATACATGATCTCTAAGCACTTTATCCATACCCATCCTTTCTAAAAAATTTTGAACAGTTTTATTTGGTCTTGGAGCATTTGTTAAAAGTACTAACATTTTCTTTTTTTTTAAAAGTTCATTTAAAACAGCTATTGCCTTTTCATGAAGATTAACCCCATTATGAACAACACCCCATAAGTCTATATAAAAAAGATCATAATCATCAGCAATTGATTGTAAGCCATTTGAATCTAAATTTTTGGTCATATTTTAAGGTATAAACCATAAAATCACGAATTTACTAGCAATATTAATATCCTTAAGACTTTCTGATCTTGAAATAGACGGTGAAATATCTATATGAAGATCATATTTATAAAGATTTATAGAGGAGAATTTATGAAGTTTAAACCGTTACATGACAGAGTTTTAATTGAAGTATTAGATGGCAGTGAAAAAACTGCTGGAGGAATAATTATCCCTGACACAGCTCAAGAAAAACCTCAAGAAGGCAAAGTTGTTGCTGTAGGTGGTGGTGCAAAAACTGAAGATGGAAAAATAATTCCAATGGATGTTAAAGTTGGTGATAAAGTTTTATTTGGCAAATGGTCAGGAACTGAAGTCAAAATTAATGGCAAAGAATACAGCATAATGAAGGAGTCTGACATTATGGGTATTTCAGGTAAGTAATTTAAATTAAAGGAGAAAAATAATGGCAAAAGTTGTTAAATTTGATGCTGAAGCAAGAGCAGCAATGATTAGAGGTGTAAATATCTTAGCTGACACTGTTAAAGTGACTTTAGGACCAAAAGGAAGAAATGTCGTAATGGATAAATCTTATGGTGCACCTAGAATTACTAAAGATGGTGTGTCTGTAGCTAAAGAAATAGACCTTGAAGATAAATTTGAAAATATGGGTGCACAAATGGTTAAAGAAGTTGCTAGTAAAACTAACGACGAAGCTGGTGATGGTACTACTACTGCAACTATACTAGCGCAAGCAATTGTCAAAGAAGGTGTGAAGTATGTAACAGCTGGCATGAATCCAATGGATGTAAAAAGAGGAATAGATGCTGCTGTAGAAACAGTAAAAGATAGCCTTGTTGCATCAGCAAAAAAAGTAAAAGACAGTGATGAAATTGCTCAAGTTGGTACAATTTCTGCAAATGGTGATAAAGAAATCGGAACGATGATTGCAAAAGCAATGCAAAAAGTTGGAAACGAAGGGGTAATTACTGTTGAAGAAAACAAAGGTATTGAAACAGAATTAGATGTAGTTGAAGGTATGCAGTTTGATAGAGGATATCTATCACCATATTTTATTACTAACAGTGATAAAATGACTACAGAATTAGATAATCCTTTTATTTTATTACATGAAAAGAAATTAACTAATTTACAACCAATGGTTCCTCTTTTAGAAGCTGTTGTTCAAGCTGGTAGACCATTAATGATTATTTCTGAAGATGTTGAAGGCGAAGCTTTAGCAACTTTAGTAGTAAACAAACTTAGAGGTGGTTTGAAAGTTGTAGCTGTTAAAGCTCCAGGATTTGGTGATAGAAGAAAAGCTATGCTTGAAGATATTGCTATTTTAACAGGAGGTCAGGTTATATCTGAGGACCTAGGTATCAAACTTGAAAATGTTAAACTTGATGATCTTGGATCTTGTAAGAAAATCAAAGTTGATAAAGATAACAGTACTATCGTTAATGGTAGTGGTAAAAAAACTGATATCGAAGCTAGATGTGCTTCTATCAAACAACAAGTCGAAGAAACTACTTCTGATTACGATAGAGAAAAACTTCAAGAGAGACTTGCTAAGTTAGCTGGTGGAGTTGCAGTTATCAAAGTTGGTGGTGCAACCGAAGTTGAAGTTAAAGAAAGAAAAGACAGAGTTGAAGATGCTTTAAATGCTACTAGAGCTGCCGTTGAGGAAGGTATTGTAACTGGTGGTGGATGTGCTCTTCTTTATGCTGCTCAAGAGCTTGATAAAGTTAAAGCAAAAGGTGATGACCAAAAAGCAGGTGTTGATCTTGTTAGAAAAGCATTAGAAGCTCCAATTAGACAAATTACTAAAAATGCTGGTGTAGATGGTTCAGTGGTAGTTGGTAAATTATTAGAGCAGAAGAAAAAAACTAACGGTTACGATGCTCAGAACGAAGAGTATTGTGATATGTTTTCAAAGGGTATCATAGACCCAGTTAAAGTTGTGAGAACTGCTTTACAAGATGCTGCTTCAATTGCTGGATTACTAGTAACTACAGAAGCAATGATCGCCGACAAACCAGAGGAAAAAGATGCTGCTGGTGGAATGCCTGGTGGTATGCCTGGTGGTATGGGTGGCATGGGTGGCATGGGTGGTATGGGCATGTAATACCCTGAACTTATTTTAAAAATTCTAAAAGGGCGGTTTTTACTGCCCTTTTTTTTTGTCAGAAATATAATTTTTTAATATTTCTTTTAATTCAACAAATACATTGGTCCAATCATCAAACTTATTTTGTTTCAATATTTTAATAGATGGATACCAGATTGTAGATTTTGAATCATCAAACCATCTCCAATCAGAATTATAATTCAAGAGTAAAACAGAGTTTATATTTAAAATACCTGCTAAATGTATAATTGATGTATCGGATGAAATTATCAAATCTAAACTATTCATTAAATTAGCTATCTCGTAAAGAGAATTATTTCCTTGATCAAATAAATTTGTTAGTGAATTTATTTGTGTAACATCCTCTTCCCTTATATTTTTTGACAACT
>CACKBU010000034.1 GCA_902598485.1 uncultured Pelagibacteraceae bacterium | reverse complement strand
TATTTTTTGTAAATATTTTTTTTGGTAGTTTATTAAGTTTTAGTGTTGCAGGATATTCTTTTGAATAACTTTTAAATATGTAAGAAAATGTAGAATTAAGATAATTAGAAGTATATTTATCAGCATAAACATTTAATTGTTTTCTGCTGTTTATATAAAATGATCTCAAATCATTTATTCCATGAGTTTGATCACCATGCATATGAGAATATAAAACTTTATTAATTTTTTTTATTTTATGTCTTAAAAGTTGTTGTCTTAGATCAGGAGATGTATCTATAAGAATATTTTCATCTGAAGTTTTAATTAAAGCTGAGCATCTTGTTCTATAATTTTTTTTATTATTAGGATCGCAATTTCCAAAGAAACCATCTGGTCTTGGTACACCCATTGAACTACCACAGCCTAAAATAATAAATTTCATTAGATTGAATTAAAAAATAGTTTATTAAAGTTATCTGTAGTTTTTTTTATTAGTTCTTCTTTGGAAATATTTTTAATTTCAGCTAATTTTGCAGCAGTAAAATCAATGAATGATGGTTCATTTTTTTTGCCTCTTTTAGGAACGGGTGCTAAAAAAGGACTATCAGTTTCAATTAAGATATTATCCATTGGAATAGATTTGAACGTATCTTGTAAACCCAATGAGTTCTTAAAAGTAATGATACCACTTGCTGAAAAGAATGAATTTAATGTCATTAGTTTTTCTGAGAATTCTTTAGATCCAGTAAAACAATGCATCAAAATTTTGATGTTTTCATTTTTATATTCATTTAAAATCTCAAAAGTTTCTTTTTCTGCATCTCTTGAATGAACAATTAATGGAATATTGGTTTTTATGGATGCATCTATATGTTCTTTAAAACTTGCTATCTGCTTGTCTTTTTCACTATTATTATAATAGAAATCTAACCCGGTTTCTCCAATTCCAATAATTTTTGAGTTTTCATTGAGACTTTGAATGATCTGCTTTGAGGTGATATTATCTGTGGAGCTTTCATGAGGATGAATGCCAATAGTTCCAAAGATCATCTCATCTTTATTAACTAAATCTTTTACTCTAGAAAAACTTTCAAACGAAGTTGAGATAGTTAATAATTTTTCTATACCAACTTCTTTTGATCTTTTTATTACATTAGCTAAATCGCTTAATAATGGTTCATGATCTAGATGACAGTGTGAATCAATCATTGTTTTTTTCTATTTTTTTAAAAAGTATGTCTATCTTATTAATATTATTACCTTTTGTTAAATACTCATTATTTGAAACTGTATTTAATTTTATATCTTTTTCTTCAATGGCAAAAATCTTTAATGCCTTTAAAGAAGATTCAGGAATAATTGGATATAGTAAAAAACTTATTTTTCTTACAATTTCTAAAGTAGTGTAAACAATAGTATTTAATCTAATTATATCGTCTTTCTTCTTCCATGGTTCTTGATCATTAAAATATTTGTTAGCTTCAAAAAGAGAATTTACAATATAATCAATGTAAAAATTGATGTTTTGATTGTCAATTTGCAACCTAATATTATCTAAATTATCTTTATACTTATTGAGTATTAATAAATCTTCATCATGAAATTTAATTTCTAATGGAATTTTTCCATTACAATTTTTTATTGCAAAAGCGGTTACACGCTGACATAAATTTCCATAATTGTTGGCTAGATCACTATTAATACAATCTTCTAGTCTTTCTTGAGATATATTTCCATCATTCCCAAAAGAAACTTCTTTAATTAGGTAATATCTCAAAGGATCTAGACCGTACTCTTTAATTATTTCTAGTGGATCAAGAATATTTCCTTTAGATTTAGACATTTTTTCTTCCCCTGATAATATCCATCCATGCCCGTAAACTCTCTTTGGTAAATCAATTTTTGCTGCTAATAAAAAGGCAGGCCAATAAACAGCATGAAATCTAAGTATATCTTTTCCAATTAAATGTATTGACGCTGGCCAAAATTTTTTAAACAAATCATCGTTTGTATTAGGATAGTTTAATACACTTAAATAATTTGTTAAAGCATCGAGCCAAACATATATGACGTGTTTTTTATTATTTGGAACAGGTATACCCCATGAAAAACTTTTTCTACTAACAGAAAGATCTTTAAGACCACTTTTTACAAAACTAATAACTTCATTTTTCCTAGATTGTGGAGAAATAAAATCTGGATTAGCTTCATAATAATCTAATAACGATTTTTCCCACTTTGAAAGCCTAAAAAAATAAGATTCTTCTTCAATCCATTCAACAGGAGATTTTGATGATATAGCAATTTTTTTTCCGTCTAATTCCTCAATTTCGTCTTCGTTATAAAAAGCTTCATCTGATACTGAATACCATCCGGAGTAGTTTGATAAATATATATCATCATTTTTCTCAAGTTCATTCCAAAGATGCTGAACTGTTTTTTTATGTCTAGCTTCTGTAGTTCTAATAAAATCAGTATTTGATAAATTCAAAGTATCTGAAAGATCTCTAAAAGTTTGACTAATTTGATCACAAAATTCTAAAGGTTCTTTCCCCGCTTTTTCAGCAGATCTTTGAATTTTTAATCCATGTTCGTCTGTACCTGTAAGAAAATGAACTTGATAATCATCAATTATTTTAAATCTTGCAAAAAAATCTGCAACAATACTTGAATATGCATGACCCATATGGGGTTTAGCTGATGGGTAGTATATAGGTGTGGTTATATAAAAAGTCTTATCCATTTAGTATTTTATCCTCAAATTCCATGAACAATGTTTCCTCATCTAAATTATAAGTTCTAGTGTTGTTAATTTTTTCTAAAAAATAACGGTATGACTTTAATAAACTAATATTTTCCATAGATATATTGTTTCTAAAATAAAGTTCAATAAAAGAATAAATGATTTCAATTATTGATTTATCTTTTTTATAAATTTTATCTTTAATTATTGTTGTTAATGTTGTTTTTAAATCAAAATTAACAAGATCTAAGTCATATACTTCAGATAACTTAATTAATTTAAATAATTTTCCAGGAGTGGCATAATAATCAAATAACTTTTTATCAATAATAGTATTTATGTCATCGTTTAGTAGTTGATTAACAATTCTTATAGACTGATCTTTTGTTAAAAAAACTTTAAAATTTAAACATCTGGATTTAAGAGTTGCAAGCACTCTTTTATTATTATTAATTAAAATAAAATTTATATTTTCATTAGGTTCCTCTAAAATTTTTAA
>CACKBU010000033.1 GCA_902598485.1 uncultured Pelagibacteraceae bacterium | reverse complement strand
ACTGGCTACATCAATTATCAGTTTATTCATAATTATTTTATTTTCTAATATCAGTTCTAAATCAGATGAAAATAATATCAAATACTATTCCAATGATGAAGGAATTCTATCAATTATGTATCACCGTTTTAATGAGAATAAGTACCCCTCAACCAATATTAAAATGGATATATTTAAGGAACATATAAATATTATTAAGAACTCAGATTTTAATTTTCATAATCCAAATAATTTTGATGAACAGTTTAATAAACCAAAACAAAAAAAAGAAATTCTTATAACTATCGATGATGCTTTTGAATCTTTTTATACTGAAGCATGGCCTTATCTAAAAGAAAATAAAATTCCATTTATTTTATTTGTTTCAACTGAACCAGTGGGAAAAAGAGGTTACATGACTTGGGAGCAAATTAAAGAGGTTGAAGGTAATGAATTTGCAAATATAGGACATCATTCTCATACACATGAATATCTCATAGATGTAAGCAATGAAGAGTTTATTTTAGATATTGAAACGGCTAATAAAATTTTTCTAAGGGAACTTGGTTATGTCCCTAACCTATTCTCATATCCTTTTGGTGAATACTCTAAATTTATGAAAGACTATATATCTAAAAATTTTAAATATGCTTTTGGTCAGCATTCTGGTGTTATTGATTTAAATAAAGACAAATTTGAGTTACCTAGATTTCCAATTAATGAAAAATATGGAAAAATAAAAAGATTTAAATCAATAATAAATTATTTTCCACTTGAATATAAAAGAATACTTCCTGAGGAAAAACAATTATTCAAAAACACAAACCCTCCAAATTTCAAAGTTGAATTTTTCAAAGAGCAAAGAAATTTATCTAATATTAATTGCTATTCTAATGAGGGAGATATTTGGGACAAATCGAAAACAACATTTGCTAACAACTCTTTAACGATTGAATTTAGAGAACCGTTCAAACCAAGAAGAGGAAGAATTAATTGTTCACTGAATGATGATGGAAAATGGAGATGGTTTGGTGTGCAATTTCCTATAAAAGAAAATTAAATTAAACTTTCTAAATCTTTGCTTGATGGCAACAATCTCGCTTCATCAAAATCCTTTAAGTTATTTTGTTCAATAATTTTTTGTAAAACCTCTATATATTGGCTTCCTGTTTCTGCATATTTGTCTAAGTGTTTAGACAAAATTAGACTATCCAAAGTTTTATTTTGATTTCTAAGTTCTGTTCTTGCTTTCCTTAAATTTTTATATGTTGAGTGTGTATTTAAATTTCTTAAATATGCTCTTACAGACAGCTGCAAACTATGAAATTTCATAACTTTATGATCTTTACCTTCATCTGCATTTTTAGGTTTTAATCCTTCTCCTGACCAAGTCCATTGTCCAAATAAAGCATTTCCCTTTAAAGCAAATCTTGAAGTGCCCCAGCCAGTTTCTTTAGCTGCTTGAGCTATTGCCAATGAAACTGGGATTTCATCCATTCTTATTTTTAAAGTAGATAAATCATTTTTTCTTACACCATATTGTTTATACTTTTTTTCCAACCATTTTTTTTCAATATCGGTATTGCTATTCTTATTTAGAATTATAAATAACCTTTTTCTATCAACTCTAATTTTATTGTTTTCTTTTACTATTAATGGGAGAACAATTTTTATAAACATATCTTTTCTTTTTTTTGTGTTAGCTATGTTTTTAATTTCATTCGGAAGTAGACCAATATCTATTGGTTTTACTAATTTTGTATCTCTTACATCTTTTAAATTATAATTTACCTCTTTAAATAAAGAGTCAATCTCGGATGTTGTATATCTAACTAGATTAATTTCGGAATTATTCTCTTCTAAAATATCATATAATAAATCTCTCTCATTAGCATCTGATGTCAGATCTTCCTCTATAATTTCATCTTTATTTAGAGTTCTATTTAAAATATTTTTTGAATTATTTGTAAATTCTTTATTATTAAGATTTTTATAACTAAAGTTGATAATTATGGGAGCCACATAAAAGAATGAAATCACAATAAAAGAACTTAAAAAAAATCTAGAAACTATATTAAAGGTTTTATTTTTTAAAAAGCCTGATCTTTTAAATTTTCTCATAATTAATTATTGTATGGCAACAACCTCTTTTACTTCTGGCAAATAATGACATAAAAGATTTTGAACACCTTGTTTTAAAGTCATAGTTGAACTTGGACATCCTGAACAACTCCCTTGTAATTGAACCTTAACAATTCCGTCCTTAAACTCTTTAAATTTTATGTCTCCACCATCTCTAGCAACAGCAGGTCTTATTTTTTCCTCTAAGATTTTTACAATTTTTGATTCAATTTCGCTTAAATCCAAATCTTCCTCTTTTATATTTTCATCAATTACAAACTCTTTACCATCTGCATAAAAATCATTTATTAGAGAAATTACGATATGTTTAATTTCGTCCCACTTAATATTTTCCCTCTTATTTACTGAAATAAAATCTTGACCTAAAAAAATACTCTCAACACCATTTATTGACAAAATATTTCTCACTAATTCATTTTTCATGTCTTCTTTATTTGTAATTTCATAAGGACCACTATTTGAAACTTTCTTCCCAGGAAGAAATTTCAAGGAATTTGGATTTGGTGTTAATTCTGTTTGCACGAACATAAATTATATATAGTGAATATTTTAAAAATTAAAACTTGATAATAAATTTTTATTAAAAACCTACTATTTCTTTAATTCTTTCAATCTTTTTAGAAGCAATCATATTTGCTTTTTCAACTCCATCTAGAAGAATTTCATCAAGAAATTTTTTATCTTTTAAAAGTTTTTTTATCTCATTAGAAATAGGCTCTATTTCATTAACAAGTTCTTCAGCTAATTGTTCTTTAAATTCTGAAAAATTTTTACCTGAAAAATTTTTTACGGAGTTTTGTAACGTAGAATTTGTTAAACTCGAATAAATTCCCAAAAGATTTTTTGCCTCTAATCTTTCGTCAAGTTCCTTTATATCTTGTGGCATAGGTAAAGGATCAGTTTTTGCTTTTTTTATTTTGTTTATTATTTGATCTTTATCATCTGTTAAATTTATTCGACTTAAATCTGATAATTCTGATTTGCTCATTTTTTTTGAACCATCTTTTAAACTCATTATCCTAGAAAACTCTTTTTGAATTAAAGGTTCTGGAACTTGAAGAAAATTTTCTACATCAAAATCATTATTAAATTTTTGTGCTATGTCTCTACACAACTCCAAATGTTGTTTCTGATCATCACCTACAGGTACATGAGTAGCATCGTATAAAAGAATATCAGCTGCCATTAGAACTGGATAAGAATATAATCCAATACTTGCTTTCTCTTTGTCTTTACCGGCTTTTTCCTTAAATTGGGTCATTCTATTTAACCAACCCATCCTAGCAACACAGCTTAAAATCCATGCTCCTTCTGCATGAGCAGCCACTCTAGATTGATTAAAAATTATACTTTTTTTTGGATCTATTCCACTTGCTATAAAAGTTGCAACAGTTTCCCGGATATTATTTTTTAATTCTTTGGGATCTTGCTTTACTGTAATTGCATGTAGATCAACTACACAAAAAATACATTTGTTATCTTTATCGTTATTTAAGTCTACAAAGTTTTTTATTGCACCTAAATAATTTCCAAGATGAAGATTACCTGTAGGCTGAACACCAGAGAATATTTTTTTACCCATAAAATTAATACTTTAATTTAA
>CACKBU010000032.1 GCA_902598485.1 uncultured Pelagibacteraceae bacterium | reverse complement strand
AAGCAATATTGATGTTGGATAACATCCTGGACATGAAATAATATTATATTTTTTTATCTCTTTTCTATTAATTTCAGGAAGTAAATAAATACTTTTTTTTATTAAATTAGTTGCTCGATGTTTTTGTTTATACCACTTTAAGTAATCAGAAGCTTTTTCTAATCTAAAATCTGCCGCAAGATCTATTAGAGTATGATTTTTGCTCAATTGTTTAGATATATCCTGCGCTTCCCCATTTGGAAGTGCTGTAAAAATAATATGAACGTCTTTTAATAATTTTTTATTAAATTTTAAAATTTTTGGTAGTTTATATTTAGATAAAGATTTGTCGTATAATTTGACGTGTTTACCCACAGAAGAGTTTCCACAGAGGTATTTAATATTAATATATTTGTGTTTAACTAATAATTTAATTAATTGAACACCAATATATCCAGTTGATCCAGCAACTAATGCGTTAAGCTTAGGCATTTTTTATTATAACAGTTAAAAATTAAAAAAAAATTATCTTTTAGAGAATTGGAAGCTTCTTCTAGCTTTTCTTCTACCAGGTTTTTTTCTTTCAACTGCTCTTGAGTCTCTGGTAGTAAGTTTCTCTGTTTTTAAGGTGGCTTTTAGATTTTCATCAAATAATACTAAAGCTTTTGAAATACCATGAACCATAGCCCCTGCTTGGCCTGTAGGTCCTCCTCCTTTTACACTGCATCTTACATCATATTCAGTAGCCTGATTAATTATCTCAAAGGGTCTTGTAATTTGCATTTTATGAGTTTCGTCAGCAAAATAATCACTAAATAATTTACCATTTACATAAATTTTGCCAGAACCTTTTTTTAACCAAACTTTTGCGATCGAAGTTTTTCTTCTACCAGTAGCGTATTTACTATCTTTAAAATCTAATTTTAATTTTAGAGATTTTGATGCTGATTGAGTATTTTCCATCTTAGTTTCTAACTATATTTTTACTGTTTAATTTATGTAACTCTATTACAGTAGGATTTTGTGCTGAATGCGGATGTTCATTTCCTGCATAAATTTTTAATTTTGTTAATTGTTTTCTCCCCAATACTCCACCAGGTAACATTCTTTTAACTGCCATTTTTAAAGTTTCTCCAGGTTTTTTTTCATGAAGTTTCTCAGGTGTTGTAACTTTAATTCCACCTGGATGACCAGTGTGTCTGTAATATTTTTTATCTTGAAATTTTTTTCCAGTAAATTTTGCTTGTTCAATATTTTTAACAACAACAAAGTCACCATCATCCATATGAGGTGTGTATGTAGTTTTGTTCTTGCCTCTTATGATATTGGAAACAACAGTCGCTAATCTTCCAACTACTGCATTCTTCGCGTCTATTTCATACCAAGATGAATTTAATTGGTCTTTTTTAGTGAATTTTGTCATTGTGCGAGGATTAATACTATTAATAATTACAAAGTCAATTTTATATTTAGCTTGAAATATGTAGCTTATATGCTAGAAATTACATGCCGATTTGATCCTATTGCGGGCATATAACTGCTAAAAAGGAAATTTCTTAAAATTAATAAAATCGGTAGGCATTTGAACTGTATTGTGCGCCTAACATAATGTTGAAGCACTAAAAAAGGAGTAAAATGACTAAAAAAAGAAATAACCCTGAAACTATTGCCATACATGGTGGTGACTATAGGAGTGATCCATCGACGAACGCGGTAGCTGTTCCAATTTATAGAACAACATCGTACCAATTTAACAACACAGAGCACGCTGCTAACCTTTTCGCTCTTAAAGAATTTGGTAACATATACACTCGTATAATGAATCCTACAAATGATGTTCTGGAAAAAAGAGTTGCAGCTCTTGAAGGAGGTCTGTCATGTGTAACTGTATCTTCAGGTCAAACCGCTTCAACGTTTGCTGTATTAAATGTAGCTCAAGCCGGTGATAATATAGTAAGCTCAACCGATCTTTATGGTGGGACAGTATCTTTATTCACACATACGCTTAGTAAACTTGGTATAGAGATAAGATATGCAGATCCAAGTAATCCTGAAAATTTTGAAAAGTTAATAGATGATAAAACTAGGGCTTTTTATGGTGAAACTCTACCAAATCCATATTTAAGAGTCTTTCCAATAAAGGAAGTTTCTGACATTGGAAGAAAATATAATATACCATTAATTATGGATAACACAGCTGCACCAGTAATATGCAAACCGATTGAACACGGAGCTGCAGTAGTAATTCACTCACTTACAAAATATATAGGTGGGCATGGTACAGCAGTTGCAGGAAGTATTGTTGATAGTGGTAACTTTGATTGGACTGCAGATCCTAAGCGACAACCATTATTTAACGAACCAGATGCAAGTTATGGTGGTGTTGTTTGGGGAAAAGCTGTACCGGAATTAACTGGTGCTAATGTTCCCTTTGCTGTTAGAGCAAGAGTTTGTTTATTGAGAGACTTGGGATCAGCTCTAGCTCCAGATAATGCTTTTGCAATAATTCAAGGACTTGAAACAGTTGCTTTAAGAATGAGACAACATTGTGCTAACGCCGAGTATGTTGTTGATTTTCTTAAAAAACATAAAGAAGTTACAAAAGTTATTTATTCTACAGAGCACGATAAACCCATTGCCGATAGAGCTAAAAAATATCTTAAAGGTGGAAATGGACCAATGATTGGTATCGAACTTAAAGGTGGAATTGAAGCTGGTAAAAAATTTATCGAGTCTTTAAAAATGTTCTATCACGTAGCTAATATTGGTGATGCTAGAAGTTTAGCAATTCATCCAGCAAGTACAACTCATAGTCAATTAAATGAGAAAGAACTAGCTGCATCAGGTGTTACCCAAAGTTACGTAAGACTTTGTATCGGTATTGAACACATAGATGATATTATTGAGGATCTTGATCAAGCATTGAATAAATCTTCAAAGGGTAATTTAAAAGCTGTAAGCTAATTCGAGGATTTAATGTCTACCAATAGAAACTAATAAATATCCTCTTTATATTTTGTAATATAAAGAAAATACAAAGTTGAAAGTATTATTAAAATAGAATTTATCTGGTGTAGAGATGCATAAAGCATTTTTACTCCAGATAAAATTGTAAGAACTCCCAAAAAAATTTGAAACAATAAAGAAATTCCAATAATGAAGATTGGAATCCTTAAATTTATATTTCCATTCTTTAAAACAAAATAAAGTATGTAAAAATATATTATGACAATTAAATATGCTAAATTTCTATGAATAAATTGAACAAGTGATTGATCATCAAATACTGTGAGATTAAATAAATCATTAATTACACTGTCATCAGGAAAATATGATGAGCCCATTAATGGCCAAGTATTATAAATTTTTCCTGCATCCATCCCGGACACAAATGCTCCAATTATTAATTGTAAAAATAATAATAAAAGAAAAAATTTAATTGGGTTTAATTGAATATTAATATGATTAATTTTTATATCAGTTAGATTTAAATATTTCCAAAAAACTATAGACAAAATGATAAAAGCTGTAACTAAGTGTAGTGATAATCTATAATGACTAACATCAATTCTATCAATTAATCCACTTGATACCATGTACCATCCAATAAATCCTTGAAAACACACTAAGAAAAAAATAATTGAATATTCTTTTAAAATCCAAAAACCATTTTTAATTGTAAAATAGATCATTGGAAAAAGAACAGTTAGACCAATTAATCTCCCCAATTGGCGATGTACCCATTCCCACCAAAAAATAATTTTAAATTCATTTAAAGTCATATTAAAATTTTGCTCTTTAAATTCAGGTATTGTTTTATAGAGATCAAAATATTCTATCCATTTACTATTTGTTAAAGGGGGTAATGAGCCAATAAAAAGTTCCCAACTTGTAATAGATAGTCCAGAGTCTGTTAATCTAGTTAGACCCCCTACTAAAATAATAAGCACGA
>CACKBU010000031.1 GCA_902598485.1 uncultured Pelagibacteraceae bacterium | reverse complement strand
AACGTATAAAATTCCTGCTGTAAGTGATATTCCAAAAAAATTTAATGTAGAAATTTTTAAAGATGGAATAAATAAAGAAAAAGTTGTTAATAAAGCAAAGACAACAGGCGAACCTCCTCTAATGTTAGCTATGAGCGTTTTTTATGCGATTAAAGATGCAGTTGCTTCAGTTGGAAATTATCAGTTTGCACCAGAACTTAATGCGCCAGCAACACCTGAAAGAATTTTAATGAGTATTAACAAAATTAAAAATAAAATAAAAAAAAAAAATGGAAGATAAAAAAAAATTTATGGTAAAAGCCATTGAACTTTCAATAAAAAGTGCGAATACTATAGGTGGTCCATTTGGAAGTGTTATAGTTAAGGATCAAAAGATTATTGCAGAGGGCTCTAACAAAGTTACTTCCACAAATGATCCAACTGCTCATGGAGAAATAGTAGCAATTCGAGAAGCTTGTAAAAATTTAAATACTTTTGATCTATCTGGATGCGAGATTTATACATCTTGTGAACCTTGCCCGATGTGTCTTTCAGCAATTTATTGGTCAAGATTAGATAAAATATATTATGCAAACACTAGAGAAGATGCAAAAAATATAGATTTTGATGACTCTTTTATTTATACAGAAATTCCAAAAAAAATTGATGATAGAAAAATTAAAATGGTACAAATGCTTAGAGAAAAAGCTTTAAAAGCTTTTGAAATTTGGGATAAAAAAGTAGATAAAATAAAATATTGATGGAATTTTTACCTTATACAATTAAATGGTTAGAAGTTATTCTAAGATGGGGCCATGTAGTATTTGCAATATTATGGGTAGGTAACAGTTTTTTATTTAATTACTTAGACAATAATTTAAATAAAAATATAACAAGCAATGATGTCGATGGAGAAGGATATCTGATGCATTCTGGTTTTTTTTATAAACTTTCAAGGTTAAAAACCTCACCACCACAGGATTATTTAAATAGATTAGTAATTTTTAAATGGCAAAGTTACCTAACTTTTGTAACAGGAATGTTGCTCTTAGTAGTAATTTATTACTATAACGCTGGTGTATTAATGGTCGATAAACGTGTCCTATTGATGTCTCCTAGTTACGCCATTATTATCTCGCTTTTATCATTAATTATTTTTTGGTTTATATATGATCTATTGTGTAAATCAAAATTGATTGAAAATAATGTACTATTTATATCTACAGCAATTATTTTATTAGCAGCAGTTTCCTTTGGTTTAACAAAATTGTTTGGACCAAAATTTGCAATTTTAAGTGTTGGACTAATTATAGGAACCAATATGTTTGGTAATGTTTTTACAGTAATTATACCGAATCAAATGAACATCATCAGCAGTAGTAAAAGAGGTGAAAAATTTGATATGAGTTTATCTCTAGCAGCTAAACAGAGATCAATTCATAATAATTATTCCACTTTTTTAGTATTGTTTATAATGCTTTCAGGACACTCAAGTTTCTTAGTCTATCATCAGTATAATTGGTTAATATTATGTGCGTTAGCAGTTATTACTGGAGTAGCACGACATTATTTTAATCTAAGAGGAAGAAACATTCATAGGTTGTATATCTTAATATCTTCAATAATTGCACTTATCGTTCTTGCAGTTTTAGTTTTATTATTTAAATAAATAGATATTAAAAAATTATGACAGAAAAAATGATTGTCAGTTGGGATGAGTACAACCAGACTGTTGAAAAGTTAGCAATCCAAATTGATGAAAGTGGATATAAACCAACAATATTGATTGGCATCATGCGTGGCGCAGCACCAATGATAGACGTATTAAGCAGAATATTTAAATTAAAATGTGCATATCTTGCAGTTGAATCTTACAGTGGTAAAGGAGTGGAAGATGAGCAGGGTGATATTGTGTTCTCAAGGGAAATGAGTTCTATCGCACCTAATATGGGTGGTAAAATACTTTTATGCGATGATTTATCTGATACAGGAATAACTTTTAACAAAAGTATAGACTGGTTAAAAAAATATGAACCAATAAAGGATAAAATAGAGGATATCAAAACTGCTACTTTATTTAAAAAAAAGAAATCAACATTTGAGCCAGATTTTTGTGCAAAAAAACTTCCTGATAATCCTTGGATTGTGCAGCCCTTTGAAATTTATGAAGAATTAAGAATTGAAGAAATAAAAAAAAAACATCAAATATAAAAAAGGCCAGTTAAAAAACCGGCCTTTTAAATTTTTATAAGTTTAAGAGCTTACTTCGGTATATCTCCTTCAACACCTTTAACATAAGTCATCATACCTGCTAGCATACCATCATCTGCAGTTTTCCCTTCTGCTACCATTAAATTTCCTTTTTGGTCATAAATTGGTCCAGTGAAAGAATGAACTTTGCCAGATGCTAAATCTGCTTGAAGTTTTTTAACTTTTGCTTGTAGGTCACTAGGCATTTGAGAATCTAAACCTGAGATTACTACCATACCATCACCTATACCGTGCCATGTATCTTTTTGATTCCATGTACCATTTGCTACAGCTTTAACTCTATCGACATAATATGGTCCCCAGTTATTCTCAACTGAAGTTAATACAGCCTTTGGTGCAAACTTATCCATATCACTTGCTTGTCCAAAAGCATATACTCCTGCTTTTTCAGCCATTTGAACAATAGCTGTACTATCTGTATGTTGAGCAATTACATCAGCACCTTGATCAATTAAAGCTTTTGCTGCTTCTGCTTCTTTACCTGGATCGTACCAAGTGAAAGCCCAAACAATTTTAGTTTTGATATTTGGGTTAACTTTTTGAGCAGCTAAGGTAAATGAATTGATACCTCTGATTACTTCAGGTATTGGAAAAGACGCAACATAACCAATCACATTAGATTTTGTCATAGTCCCAGCAATTGTTCCCAAAATAGTTCTACCTTCATAGAATCTAGCAGCGTAAGTTGAAACATTTGGATGTTCTCTTTTATATCCAGTAGCATGCTCAAATTTTACATTTGGAAACTCTTTTGCAACTTTGTTAGTAGGATTCATATATCCAAAACTAGTTGTAAAGATAATGTCATGACCAGAGTTAGCTAACTGTCTAAGAACCCTCTCAGCATCGGCACTTTCTGGAACGCCTTCTACGTATGTTGTTTTAAATCCGGCAGCTTCAACAGCTTTTCTACCTACATCATGCTGATAAGTCCACCCATGGTCACCAGTTGGACCAATATAAACAAATGCTGCTTTAACATCTTTTGCAATTGCAGCTACAGTTAATGTAAATAATAAAACTAAAGAAGAGACGAAAGAACGAATTAAAAATTTATGCATAAATTTATTTCCCCTTTTGATTTTTTAATTATTTAAATTTAAATTAAATTATCTAAAAAAAAATGATTATTTTTAAATTAATTGTCTTTATGAAAAGATTTCCCCAATGAACTAGGAGTACTTAGTCTTATTTTTCTACTATCACGAGAAATTACAACTAAAACTATTATTGTAACGATGTAAGGTAGAGCTGTTAAAAATTGCACAGGAATTCTTACTCCAATTGCTTGCATATGAAACTGAATAATCGTTAAGCCACCAAAAATCATCGCACCGATTAAAATTTTAATTGGATTCCACGTTGAGAAAACCACTAGAGCTAATGCGATCCAACCTCTTCCACCTGTCATATTTTCAATCCACTGAGGAGTATAAATCATGGATAAATATGCTCCAGCAAGTCCACTCATTGCGCCTCCATAAAGTATACAAGCGTAACGAACTAACTTAACATTTATTCCTTGATTAGATGCAGACTCAGGTGAGTCTCCTACAGCTCTTACAATTAATCCAATTTTCGTTTTTTTTAAAAAATAGCTAGTTATGAAGGGAAGGGCAAAAGCAAAATAAAAAACAATTGAATGTCCAAATAATATTGGACCTAAAAGTGGTATTGTGTCTTTTAAACCTTCAAACAAAACAGGAAACTCTTTTCCAGGAATACCTACAAAATTTTTTCCTATCATGGCAGAAATACCAATTCCAAATA
>CACKBU010000030.1 GCA_902598485.1 uncultured Pelagibacteraceae bacterium | reverse complement strand
TACACAAAGAAAGTATCAAAAATCCAATCAACGCCTTTGTTCCAAAAATCTGCTGTTGAAATTCCTTTATTATGAGGAATTTCAAACAAGTAGTTAAAACTACCTTTGAAAATAAAAGTCCCAACATATGCAAGAATTATTCCAATTGCGAATGAAGCTCCAAAAAATATTACATTTTTATTTCTTTGGAAAAATGTCAGATTACCAAAGTAATCTGTTTGTTTATTTGCCCATGCCAAAGACATTTTATCAAGTAAAATTGCAATTAAACTAATACATAAACCAGCCTCTAGTGCCAACCCTATATTGAGTTGATTAAGTGCTAACAACAAATTAAATCCTAATCCTTTCGCGCCAATAAACGCAGATATAACTGCCATTGAAAAACAAACCATAATAACTTGGTTAACTCCAATTAAAATATCTCTTCTTGCTGTTGGAATTAGTACCTTGAACATTAATTGCCAATTAGTACAACCACTCATTCTTCCAGCTTCAATAACTTCTGGTGGTATGGCTCTTAAACCTAATATTGTTAATAATATCATTGGTGGAACCGCAACAACCATAGTAATAATTACAGCAGCGTGATCACCTACTCCAAA
Organism: uncultured Pelagibacteraceae bacterium; assembly: GCA_902598485.1. Lineage (GTDB taxonomy): Bacteria > Pseudomonadota > Alphaproteobacteria > Pelagibacterales > Pelagibacteraceae > Pelagibacter. The sequence goes on along the minus strand of CACKBU010000030.1, from coordinate 3,917 downwards.
TAAAACAAGTGCAGGAACTAATACAGCGTATTGTGGCATAGTCTGCATTACAAGAAGAATTGGGTACAATGCTTTTTCAACACGTTTACTTTTGTAAGCTGCAATACCCAGGCCTAAACCAAAAATAAATGAAAGTGGAGCTGCAACAAGTATAAAAGAAAGCGTTTGCATTGATGGTTTCCATTGACCAAATATAGAAATATAGATCATTGTTAAACCAGCAAACAAAGCCAATCCTTTTCCACTTAATTTATAAGATAGTATAGCTGCTCCAGCTGCAACAATGGTCCAAGGTAAACCTGGCAACTCTAACCATGGATAAGCATCAATAAAATCCCAACTTGTAAATGCAACAATAGTTTCTAAACCTCCAAGTAAAATTTCCCTAATTAATTCAATTAAAAAAGTCATAAATGATGTTAAATTTCTACTTATCTCTAATAACAATGGTCGAGTTTTAAATTCTTGGGTATCTTCGTTCCAAAACTCCATTGGCATCCATTCATTCATTAAGAAAAATAAAGAGTCGTTTATCCAAATAGGCAGCCATCCTAGAAGAGGAGGCAATCTCCAAAATACATCAAAGGCATAATACCTAACCTCTTTACCTAGAAAAAAATAAACACTTTGGTTTGGATCTTTAACAAATTCAGCCTGGCCTCTTATAAATTTATAAGTTTCAGGAACATCAATTGCAAAACATAAAGCAAAAAATACAATTAATAAAAATAACCACTGAAATAATTTTGGATATTTTTTTAAATACTCCATATTTTAACTACCGTTTTTTCTTCCTCCAAAAACTGTATCTATTATTTTTGAAGGTTTAATTGATCCTACAATATTATTATTTGAGTCAACCACTCCTACTAATTTTTCTTGAGTAAGTATTTTTTCTGCAACATTTTCTATAATTTCATCTTTTGAAACTTTTAAATCTCCTAAATTATCTTTACTTGAAGGATCCATTACATCCTCAATAATCAAAACCTTCTCTCTCGGTACTTCTTCAGTAAACTTTCTCACATATTCAGTTGCTGGATTTAGTACGATATTTGCAGGTGTATCTAATTGTTCAATTATACCATCTTTCATGATTGCTATTCGATCAGCTAATTTTAATGCCTCATCAAAATCATGAGTGATGAACATGATGGTTTTCTGTAATTTTTCCTGAAGTCTTAAAAACTCATCTTGCATTTCTTTTCTAATCAATGGATCTAATGCGGAAAAAGGTTCATCTAAAAACCATATATCAGGCTCTACTGCTAATGACCTTGCGATTCCTACCCTTTGTTGTTGTCCACCTGATAGTTCTCTTGGAAAATAATTCTCTCTTCCATCTAGTCCAACTAGTTTTACCATTTCCATTGCTCTACTAATACTCTCTTCAGTATTAGTGCCTTTTATCTGAAGAGGAAAAGCAATATTTTCAACAACTGTTTTATGAGGTAACAAAGCAAAGCTTTGAAAAACCATTCCCATTTTATTTCTTCTAAGCTCAATAAGCTCTTTATTATTTAATTCTAATAAATCTTGACCTTCGATAAAAATTTTTCCACCGGTAGCATCCGTTAATCTTGAAATACATCTAAGAAGTGTTGATTTACCTGAACCAGATAAACCCATTACTACTAACATTTCTCCTTTTGCAACTTCAAAAGAAGCATTATTTACTCCAACAATACATCCTCTTTCCTGAAAGGTTTTTGCGTCTACATTGCCATTAGACTCTTCAAGCATCTTTTTGGCATTTTCTCCAAAAATTTTATAAACCGACTCGCATTTGATTACAGTCTCAGACATAAATTGTTTTAAAGTTATATTAAATTCTATAAAATTAAAATGTTAATAATTGTTGCCTTTCCTAATTAAAAATTTTTAATAAAATAAACTCTAGTATCAATTCCAGTACTTAAAAAACTCAAAGCTTCTCCACTTATGGTAATACTTTCGTCAACACCTACATTATTTCCACTAACTGTAAAACCCGCAAAACATTTGTTTTTTTCTTCATCCCATTTGACAAAAGTCTCATCAATTTTATTTCCATTAATTGTATATAGCTCATGTGCTCTAAAATTTAAGAAATTAGCACCCATTATTGCTCTTTGAGGAATTAGTTTTGTAGCTTTACATACTTGCTCATATACATCATCCGTTAATTTGTAATGATCAGTTCCATCAAATGAAACTAATATTCCAGAGGGTAGTTTAGATATTAACTCACTTAGTTTTTTTTCTTCAGCAATTCTTTCTTCCTCTAACTTCATTCTTTTTACTAAATCATCACCTTGTCCAAAAATTCCATTTAAAATACTAAAAGATATAATTACTATTAAAGTAATAAATATAAGACCAATAAATTGCCTTAGAGACTCAGGTAAATCTTTTATTTTATTAATATAATTTTCTTTAGACATTATTCTTGTAACTTTCCGTTCTTCCAAATACCTGATTTTTGTTTTCCATCAGCCCAAGTAAATGTTCCTTGACCATTCATAAAGCCTTTAGACCACTGTCCTTCATAGGTAGACCCATCAGGAAAAACTAAAGTTCCTTGTCCGCTCCATTCACTATTTTTAAATTCCCCTTTATAGATATAACCATTAGGCCAGGTTTCGACACCTTGACCTTGTTTTTTAGTATTAACCCACTCCCCTTCATAAGTAGTTTTATCGGTGTAAACCCATTTACCAAAACCATTTTCACAGTTACCTTCTTTGCAGCCAGTGCTTCTTGCTAAAACTGACGAGCAGATCAAAAAACTAAAAAATATTATAAGAGAGTATTTTTTCATTGATACATTTTACACATATTGACTTAAAAAAAAATCCCCCCCAACGAAGTTGGGGGAGATCTTTAATTTTTAACTATAATCCTTATTTAGTAAATGCTTGCCAAACTGACTTGTTATCAGCTAACCATTTTTTAGCTGCATCTTCGTGAGTCATTTTGTCAATGTCAACTAAAGCTGCCATAGCTCCAATTTGACTTGTAGAGAATGACATTTTCTTAAACGCTGCTGCTGCATCAGGATGAGTTTTTGGGAAATCCTCATGAACTGCTTTTTTCAAGTATCCATCAGGAGAACCACATTTACCATCTCCACCATCCTCTGGTCTGCAACCAGCTGTGTATGGAGGGAAGTCAATAAATGTAAAACCAGCACCATCTGTAAAGTTAGGCGTCCAGTTGAAGATGATTGTTCCTCTTCCTTCTTTTTCAGCTGCAGCTAATTCTGCCCAAAGTGCATCAGCACTTCCAGCAAATTTAACCCACCATAAGTCACCTAAACCTAGTGCATCAACCCTTTGTGGAATTAAGTCACCATGCCAAGTTTGTGGACCTTCCAACATTCTTCCTTTTCCATCAGGAGAGTCAGGTGTTGTAAAGTTTTTTGCACAATCTGGATTTTTTAAAGCTGTCCAATCTGGTAGTCCTGGGCATAATCCTTTTTCAGCAACCCAGTTTGGATATCCCATATCCTCAAGAGTTCTTGCTTCATGATCACCCCAATCTAATAAACCACCTTTGTCTAAAGCAGTAGTAAAAGATTTACCAAATGCAGATTCCCATACCTCGTGAGATATAGTTACATCTCCAATTCTAATTGACTCATAAACTGCTTGTGAGTCAGCGTTTACGTATTTTACGTTATTACCCATACTTTCGAAAATTCCACCAATAACATAAGCCATTACAATTTGAGATGACCAGTTATGTGTTGGGATCACGATGGGCTTTTTGCTATCAGCATTTGAAATTCCTGCAAAACTTACAACAGAAATAACTAGAGCAGATAGTAAAGATATTATTTTTTTCATATATACCCCTCTATTATTAATATATTAATACTGAAAGTATGTTCCTATTTAAAGTTATAGTCAACTCGTTTTGATTATATTATGGTCTCA
>CACKBU010000029.1 GCA_902598485.1 uncultured Pelagibacteraceae bacterium | reverse complement strand
TGAAGAACCAACTAAAGGAAAAGGTTTATATTTTATGGACACCTCATCTGCTGCCGCAGAATGTGTGACACTTCAAGCTGCTGCTGGTTTTAATATTCATTTATTTCCAACTGGACAAGGTAATATCGTTGGAAATCCAATTGAACCTGTTGTTAAATTAACAGCTAATCCATTAACTGTAAAAGGTATGGGAGAGCATATTGATTGTGATGTTTCAAAAATTCTTTCAAGAGAAATGAATTTATCTGAAGCAGGTGATGAATTAATTAAAACGACACTTAGAGTAGCAAACGGTAGATTAACTTGTGCTGAAGCTTTGGGTCATAAAGAATTTGTTATGACTAAACTTTATAGAAGTGCTTAATTAACTTTAGTCTTTCATGAATATTAAGAAATACCTGGTTGTATTACCAGGTATTATATTGGCATTTGTTCTTTACACTTTATCCCAAGGTTTCAATAATATTCTTGGTATTGAGCTATTAGGCTATGAAAAAAGCCCAATATCTACTGCAATGATTGCTATTTTATTAGGAATGTTTTTTGGAAATGTTTTTCAAATTAGAGAAAGTTTTTTAAGAGGATTAGATTTTACACAAAAATATATTCTAAAACTAGGTATTATTTGTCTAGGTATTCAATTAAAGCCATTTGAATTTTTAGAATTCGGAAAAATAGCAATTCCATTAATTATAATCTGTATAATCAGTGTGTTAATAGTAATTAAACTACTTATTAAAAAATTAAAAATACCAACTAGAATGGCTTACTTAATCTCAATAGGCAGTACTGTCTGTGGCACTACAGCAATTATGGCTACTGCTCCTGTTATTGGAGCAAAAAAAAATGAAGTATCATATGCAATTGCTAATATTACTTTGTTTGGAATACTTTCAATGCTTATTTACCCTTATTTTGCTAACTTTTATTTTGAAAGTGAGCCTTTATTAATTGGGTTGTTTTTGGGAACCTCTATCCATGAAACCTCTCAAGTTGCAGCTGCAGGATTGATTTATGACCAGCAGTTTAATAGTCCTGAAACTTTAAATATCGCAACAGTCACAAAATTAATTAGGAATACCTTTCTGGTTATCATGATCCCTTTATTTGCATTTCTTTATAATCGAGGAAAAACTACAGAAAAGAAATACTCAATAATAGATATTTTTCCTTACTTTGTATTAGGTTTTGTAGCCATGATAATAATTAGAAATTTAGGTGATCTAATGTACTTAAATAATTACAAATGGTTGGTTACAATTGAAAGTATTCAATTGTCCTCAAAAATATTTTTAACAATGGCGATGGCAGCAATTGGCCTTTCTACCAACCTAAAAGAAATTAAAAATATGGGTTACAAACCTTTTGTTGTAGGCTTTGTGGGTATGGCAACTGTTGGGTTGGTTTGTATTACAACTATCGAATTATATCTAAATTATTTTAATTAAGATTTAACTAATAATTTTTTTCTAAAATTTGAGATAAATCGTCTTATAAAAGCGGCTCCAACACCTAAAATAATTGCAAACATAATTGTAAATAGTCCATAAAAGAAAGGCATCTCTTTAGAAAAATCAATTATAAATTTAGAAAAGAAGTTTAAATCTGAACTAGTTGCTTTAGCAGTTCCATTTATAATTTTGTCTGCAAAAAACGTATCGTATGCTATCGCTATACCTACTATCAGTAATAAAATTGCTAATAAGGCTCTTAAACCAGAACTATCGATTCTTTCTCCTAATTTTTGCCCAACCTGAACTCCTATTATAGATCCTACAACTAACATAAGAACTAGAAATAAATCTATTGACCCATAATTAAATGAATGAAGAAAAGTAACAACCACACTTACAAAAATTGTTACAAATAAAGATGTACCAGGAACTAATTTAGTAGGCATTTTAATTATATAAATCATTGCAGGAACTAAAATAAAAGCACCTCCGATTCCCATAATGGCTGCAATAAATCCAACTAATAAACCAATTATAATTGGTGTAAAAATACTCTCATATAATTTTGACTTTGGAAATCTCATTCTTAATGGAAGACCATGTATCCAATAATGAACATGTAATTTTTTTTTAACTACAACGTTTCTTTTTGCTTTATCTATTTCACCCAAACTCTCAACCAACATTAAAGTTCCGATTATTGCCAATATATACATATAAGCTAGAGAGATAACTGTATCAATTTTTCCAATACCTTTAAAATATGTAAAAGTATAAATTCCTAAAGAAGTTCCAATTACACCTCCAATTACAATCATTGAACCCATTTTATAATCTAAAGTATTTTTTAAATAATGCGTGGTAGATCCAGAAACTGAAGTAGCTAAGATATTATTTGCTTCATTTGCAACAGCGTATGCAGGAGGTATTCCTAAAAAAATTAAAAAAGGTGTCATCAAAAACCCACCACCAACACCAAATAAACCTGAAAGTACTCCAACAATTGCGCTTAATAAAAGTATTTCGATAGGGTTAACAAAAACTTGAGCTATCGGTAAAAATACTTCCATAAAAAATTTAAAAGCTGTTAAAAAACAACTTAGTTAAAAGTGATAAAAGTTCCAACTAAAATCACTCCCCAGTAAGCTGTTAAGCTTGCTATAATTCCTGCCTTAATAAATGTGGTTTTAAAATTTGAGAATTTATTGATAATTTTTACGTTAGAAAGTAACATTTAATTCGTCAATACACCCACAACGAAATTTGTCAAACAATAATTTATTATTAAGCAATTTTTTTTGCCTAGTAGATGGTAGCCCCAAAAACTTTAATTGTATCGTCCTCAACTCCTAACACCAACCTTCCAAGGAACTCTCCTGGGATCTCTTTATTTGTCTGTTTGATCAAAACAGTTATGTGATTACCTCTTCTTAGGCATCCAAAAGGTTCGAAAGTCTCTTTAAGATTAGTGATAAGCTTATTATTAGCCCACTGTTTACCAAGTTCTACTTCGTTGGCACCAAAAAGCATTTGGGTAGAGAAATCTCTAGTAAATCCACCATAATCTTTTAGATTAGATGATTTAACCAAGTTATCCCAAATAGGTTTGGCTAATTCATATATTTCATCATCTGATTTAGATAAAATATCCATTTGATTTAATTAAATTATCTACTACGAAGCTTTTTTCTTCTCGTTCTCATCCACTATATGGTAGACAGGAACTTTCTCCATACTAAACTTGCCAGTTTTAGGGTCACGTCTTGAAACTGTTAAACAATGCCAATTTTCATCATCAAGTTTCATATGATCACCTCTATAATAGTAGCCTGGCCACCTAGTCTCTTCTCTAAATAAAGTATGTTCCGTTACACACTGAGAAGTCAAAGCTCTATGTTTCAACTCCCAAGCTCTCATAAGCTGGTGATAATCTTCAGCTCCAACATACTCCAAGTCCTCTTGTAGCCAATCTAATAACTCAAGTCCTCTTTTCAGCATATTACCATTAGTCATGTAATTTGAGGTAATTCCACCCACGTATTCGTCCATGATTTTCTGTAATCTTTGAAGACCTTGGATTGGAGATATATAGCTAGGAGAAACTGTTCCACCAGTAATCTCATTTCTAGCAACTGTGTAGTTTTCTAGTGGTTTGTAAACTGCAGTTTTGAAATCCTCACACTGTTTATCTGAAACTTTAACCCCTTCGGCTTTTTTGTCTTCAATGTATTTAACAGCAGCTTTTGCAGCTAATCTACCTTCTGTAAAAGATCCAGATGAAAACTTATGGGCACTTCCACCAACTGTATCTCCTGCACCAAATAAACCATCAATAGTCAGCATTCTGTTATAACCCCAGAAATATTCTGGTGGTGATAAATCCTCAGGGCCACTGACCCATGCGCCCGAACAAGTAGCATGAGATCCCATTACATACGGTTCAGATGTAGTTAACTCAGGATTTGTGTATTTTGGATCAATGTTTTGAGATGCCCAAACTACAGCTTGACCAACAGTCATTCCTAAGAAATTTTCCCAACCTACTGTTTCTAAATGTGGATCTTGGAAAGCTTCAGTAGTTACCATATGGATTGGTCCACCACCTGCAGCTACTTCTTGAATAAATGCATGGTTTCTCAAACAAGTTGGTGTTGGATGATGATCAATATACTCTCCAACTAACTCTTTAGTTTGATCATACCATTTTTTCTCATAGTTTTCGCCATTAGCATTTTGTGTATATGTTTTTAAATGAAGAAAATAAGCTCCAACTGGACCGTAACCATCTTTAAATCTACATAATACAATTCTATTTTCCATTTGAGTCATCTTCGCACCTGCTGCAATAGGTAATGCATATGCAGATCCATTACTCCATGGTGCATACCAGGTTCTACCCATTCCTTCTCCAACCGCTCTTGGTTTAAAGATATGTGAAGCTCCACCAGCAGCAACTATTACCGCTTTTGCTCTAAAAACATGGAAATCACCAGTTCTCATATTAAAGCCAACTGCTCCACCAATTCTATTTTCTTGAGCCTCATCCATTAAAAGATGAGTTATCATTATTCTATTATAAATTTTATCTGCAGATTTTTTTGCAGCTTCTGCAACAATCGGTTTATAACTTTCACCGTGGATCATAATCTGCCATTTACCCTCTCTTAGGTATCTTCCAGTTTCTTCATTCTTCATCATAGGCAGACCCCATTCATCAAACATATGTACTGTAGAGTCTACGTGACGAGCCATGTCATAACCTAAATCTTCTCTTACCATTCCCATTAAATCATTTCTTGCATATCTAACGTGATCTTCTGGTTGGTTTTCACCCCATTGCATTCCCATGTAGCAGTTAATTGCATAAAGTCCTTGAGCAACAGCT
>CACKBU010000028.1 GCA_902598485.1 uncultured Pelagibacteraceae bacterium | reverse complement strand
ATTATGACCATGTATTAATAATGGACTCTGATTTACAACATCATCCAAAATATATTATGAAAATGGTCTCTACTATGAAAAAAAATTCATATGATATTGTAATTGCATCAAGAAAATTTAAAAATAAAAATAAAAAAAAAGTAAAAGGTTTAAATTTATTTAGATATATATCATCTTTATTTTTAATTTATCTTTATAACCTAATAAGTATTAACAAATCATATGATCCAATGAGTGGATTTTTTATATTTAAAAAAGAACTTTTTCTGAAATCAAAAAAAAAAATGTATTTAAATGGATACAAAATTTTAGCAGATTTATTAACAAATGCGTATAGACATGTTAAAATTGGACACATTTTTATAGATTTCTATCAAAGAAATAATGGGAAAACCAAAATGAATATTAAGGTAATTTATTTATTAATTAAATTTTTAGTAATTTTATTTTTTAGAAATTTATTTAGTAAAAAAATTTTTTTATAGATAAAAACCATTAAATAAATATTAATTAGTTTCTTTTCTCAATTGTTCAATTTTTATTTTTTTTTGTAAGCTCCTGTTTTTATCATATAGAAGATTAAACTTAATTCTGTTGTTAATCTTAACACTAATTGATTTTGCGTTTCTTACTTCTAAATTATCAGCTACTGCACTAATTGGTCTTTTGTATGGATTTAAATTAGTTATAATTATTTTCGATTTGTCGTTAACAATTTTACCTTTCCATCTTCTTGGTCTAAACGGACTAATTGGAGATATAGATAGTTTTTTTGAATGCAAACTCAAGATGGGCCCATGAACAGATAAATTATAAGCTGTGCTTCCTGCAGGTGTAGAAACCAAAACTCCATCTGAAACTAATTTTTTAATTATTATTCTTATGCCCTGCTTGATTGATAAAGATGCTGCCTGTCTACTTTGCCTAAGAACAGAAACCTCATTAATTGCTATTGATCTTTTAATTTGATTATTTTTATTTTTTACAGTCATTTGTAGAGGTGAAATTGAAACCATATTCGCTTCTGATAAATTTTTAATTATATTTTTTGATGAAAATTTATTCATTAAGAATCCATAATTACCAGAATTAATTCCATAAAATTTTTTATTTAGATTCTTATTCTTCTTTAACGTTTGAAGCATAAAACCATCACCACCTATAACCACTACAAGGTTTTCTCTTTTAAATTTATGAAATTTTATTTTTTTTCTTAAAATATTTCTAATCTGAAGAGATTTTATATTTTTGTCAGAAATTATTTGAAGTTTATTCATTTAATGGTGCCCTCGGCCAGACTCGAACTGGCACTCCGCAAGCGGCAAGGATTTTAAGTCCTTTGTGTCTACCAATTTCACCACGAGGGCATAAATGAATTTCATGAGTGTTTATGCTAATATTTATAATTGAACAAGTCTAATTAGTAAAATTGTTATTTATTAGAATATTTTATAAATATCAATTAATGAAAAAAACAACCAAAGTTTTGATATTTACTGACCTAGACGGCTCTCTGCTTCATAGAGATACGTTTAAATTTGATGAAATAAAAGACTATTTAAAACAACTAATATCAAAAGGAATTTTTATAATACCCAATACTAGTAAAACAGAGAAAGAAATTTTACAATTTAATTACGAATTAGGATCAAATTTACCTTTTATTTCTGAAAATGGATCAGCTATTAATGGATTAGAATTATTGAATTCAGATTTACCTAAAGAATTAATTCTTAGTAGAGAAAAGGATGATCTTTTAAATGTTTTTAAAAATATAGTTCCAATAAACCTTCAAAATAAATGCAAATGGGTGTCTGAAATGAATAAAAAAAAACAAAGTTTAGTTTTTGGTTTAGAAGATAAAAAACTAAATTTGGCTTTAAATCGTAAATACACTATTCCATTTGTATTTGAGGGAACCAAAAATCATAGAAATGAATTATCTAAGATAATTAAAAATGAAGATCTTTATTTACAAGAAGGAGGGAGAGTTATTAATTTAACCGATAGGGTTAGTAAAGCTAAAGCTCTTCAAATATTTGTAAGATTTTTAAAAAAAAATAATAAAAATATAAAAACAATAGCTGTTGGTGATAATTACAATGATTTAGAAATGCTAAAAAAGAGTGATTTTCCATGCTTAGTATTCAATGATAAATTCACTTTAGATGAAATTCCAATAAATAATTTAATAACAACAAATAAGCCATCTCCTGAAGGCTGGGCAGATGTGATTAAAATGGCTCTAGTTAAAATAAACAAAAATTAATAAAATAAATTATGAGTGATTTTTCGCAAAATGGTATTATTTCAACACTTCATGACTTTGGAACAAAGTCAACAAAGCAAATAGAAAAAGAGCTTTTAAGTTTTTCAAAAGAGAGAAAAATGGAACTTATATTACCTTGTCTTTATAGCGAATTAAATGGAGATGCATTACCAAAAATTGTTTCTGAAATTGCTCAAACTAATTATCTACATCACATAATAATAGGACTAGATCAAGCTAATGAAAAACAAGCCAGAAAGGCATGGACGTTTTTTGAAAAATTAGAAACTCCATTCACAATACTTTGGAACGATGGTCCAAATTTAAAAAAATTAGATAAAGAATTACAAAATAAAGCATTAGCACCAAATGAAAAAGGTAAAGGACGAAATGTTTGGTATTGTATTGGCATGTCAATAGCAAGAAATAGTGCAAGATCAGTTGCTTTACATGATTGTGATATAAAAACATACGATCGAAGGATGCTGGCAAAATTATTTTATCCAGTGGTTAATCCATTGTTCAATTTTGAATTTTGCAAGGGTTTCTACCCTCGGGTAGCAGATAACAAAATGAATGGAAGAGTAGCCAGACTATTAGTTTTCCCACTATTAAACGCTTTAGAAAAAACCATAGGTAAAAGTGAATATTTAGATTTTATGAAATCATTTAAATATCCACTAGCTGGAGAATTTTCTTTTAGAAGAAATATTCTCCCAGAATTAAGAATATCATCAGACTGGGGAATAGAAATTGGAATTTTGTCGGAAATGCAAAGAAACTTTTCTCCTCAAAATATTTGTCAGGTTGATTTAGCTGATACTTATGACCATAAGCATCAGGATTTATCTACAGATGATGAAAATAAAGGTCTTTCAAGAATGTCCATTGACATAATAAAAACCTTTATTAAAAAACTTGCTACACAAGGTCACTCGTTTAGTAGAGAGCAATTAAGATCTCTTAAAGCAACTTACTATAGGTCAGCACTTGATTTAATTGATGCTTATCGAGGCGATGCTGAAATGAATGGTTTGAAATTTGACTCTCATTCTGAGGAAAAGGCCGTAGAATTATTTTCTAAAAATATAATTAAAGCAGGAGAAGATTTTTATTTAAATCCAATGGATGCTCCATTTATACCAACTTGGAGTAGAGTTAAAAGTGCTATACCAGATTTTTTAATAAGATTAGAAAAAGCTGTTAACGAAGATAATAAATTTTATCTTTAAAGGATTTTAAGTCCTTTGTGTCTACCAATTTCACCACGAGGGCATTTGTGAATTTCATGAGTGTTTATGCTAATATTTATTATTGAACAAGCATAATAAGTAAATTTTTTTCATCATTTATTTAATATTTTGGATAAATTTTTTAACTTCATTAAATATTGCTCCATGGCTGTTATATTGATGAAGAACAGAAATTTTTCGATTTTTGATGAAAAAATTATTATCTTTATACTCAATTATTTTTGGATCGGAATTGGACATGTTGACTACAAAACCATCTTCATTATAAAATTTTTTTACTGAATTGTATCGGGTGGAATGAACAAGTTTGTTATGATTACCTTGATCGGATCCTTTACCTGCAGAAAATGGATTGAAAGATCTATATTTAAAATTTTTTATTTCAAATACCATAAGATCACAATATTCTAATATATTTTCTCTTTTTCCGAGTGTTATGCCGGAGCATGATATTCTATTTTTATTTATTTGGTTAAGTACATTATTGCCGTATAATCTTTTGATCCACCTAGTGTTAGTTTCACATTCAACTATTGTTTTATCTTCCAGAAAGATATTTATTTCAGAAAATAAATCATTGTTAAAGGGGTCATCAAAAAAAATAACATCTGCAGTGTCAGTTAACATGATATTTTCTATATTTAATTGATTTTTAATAATCTCAGAATAAAGAGAGTATCTGTCCTTAAAAATTGTTTTAGACTTATATTTAGTGAAAAAAATGTCTATTTTATTTAAATTTAGATAATTTCTTGTTTCTTCAGTTATATTTTTATTCACTATTAAAATTACTTTATCAAAATAAACTTTTCTTAAACTTTCAACAAAAAAGTATAATTCATTTTTTTGATAACCAGTTGCGGCTCCGATAATTAAATTTTTATTTTTCATAAGTTTGTTTAAACCTCGCGCATATTTTTGTACAAAACATCTGAAAAAAACAACTTATTTTTCATGTAATGATTAAATAAAATATCAATTTTTTTAAAACCATTATTCTCTAAAAAAGAATTTAATTCTTTATGGCTTGCTGAACCAATATTATAGTTTTTAAAATGAATTTCCGTTATTAAATATTTAGTTTTTTTTAAAGTTTTTATACCACCCTTTAAAATATTTAATTCAGATCCTTGGGTATCTAACTTAATTAAATCATATTTTTTTTTATTAAATTTTTTATAAATTATTTTATCAAGTGTAGATGTTTTCATTTTTTTTATAGTAAAATCATAATCAGATTTTTCTTTGAATAATGAGCTACCAGTTCCATTATAACTATCATAAATATAAAATTTTTTGGAACTTATAGATTTATCTAAAACTCCAATATGGTAATCCTTGGAGATCATTCTAATTCTGGAAGAATGTTTTTTATCAGCTTCAATTAGAAAAAAATTACAATTTCTATATAAAAATTTAAACAAAATTGTCCAATTACCTGAATTAGAGCCAATGTCTATAATATTTTCAA
>CACKBU010000027.1 GCA_902598485.1 uncultured Pelagibacteraceae bacterium | reverse complement strand
AGATGGAGTTGATAATGACTGATTTTAGTAAAATTTTAGATAAGGCAAAAGAACTTGAAGCAAAAATGAAAGAAAGCCAACAAAAGATTAAGGAGATTAGAGTTGAAGGAATTTCAGGCTCAAATTCTGTAAAGATAACTTTGGATGGAGAGGGAGAGATGCAAACAATAAAGTTATCTGATGAAATTATGAAAGAAGACAAAACTATAATTGAAGATTTAATTGTTGCAGCACATAATAGTGCCAAAACTCAACTTAAATCAAAAACAACTGATGAAATTTCAAAAGCAACAGGTGGGTTTGGAATTCCAGGTTTCAAATGGCCCTTATAAAATATGGAAAATTGTAATGAGATAGATGATTTAATTAAACTGATATCAAAATTGCCTGGCTTGGGTCCTAAATCAGCAAAGCGGATTGTATTAAAGTTAATTAATAATAGAGATGAACTAGTAAAACCTTTAGCAAAATCATTAGCGGATGTTTATAAAAATATTTCGAGATGCAAAATTTGTGGGGCTCTAAAATCTATTTCAATAGAGTGTGATTATGAAAATTGTAAAATTGTAGATAAAAAATATGAAAAAATTTGTGTAGTAGAAAATATATCTGACCAGTGGAGTATAGAAAGTTCAAATATATATAAAGGTTATTTTCACATTTTAGGAGGCACTATTTCATCAGCTGGACAAAAAAAAGAGGATTTATTAATTAATTCTTTAGTGCAAAGAGTTAAAAAAGATAAGATAGAAGAAGTCATACTCGCAACTAGTGCAACTGTTGAAGGTCAAACAACTGCATATTATATTCAAGATAGTTTAAAAAATTTGAATGTTAAGATTACTAAATTAGCACAAGGATTACCTGTTGGTGGAGAAATTGAAAGTTTAGATGATGGAACTTTATTTTCAGCTTTTAAAAATAGATCTAATTTGGTTTCGAACTCAGATTAGATTTTTTTTTCAATCTATTTAAATGAAGTAATGGTTCAGTATATCCTGAAGGTTGTTCTTTACCTTTAAACACTAAATTACACGCAGTTTGAAATGCTATAGAATTTTCATAATCACTGCTCATTTTAACATATAGTGGATCATCTTTGTTCTGGTCGTCTACTATTTTTGCCATCTCTTTCATTATTTCAGTTACTTGTATTTTGGTTGTAATACCATGATGTATCCAGTTTGCGATATGCTGAGATGAAATTCTAAGAGTGGCCCTGTCTTCCATCAAACCTATATTGTTAATATCTGGCACTTTAGAACAACCTACGCCTTGATCGACCCATCTCACAACATACCCTAAAAGAGTTTGTGCAGAATTGGAAATTTCTTTATTTATATCTTCTACAGACCAATTAGGTCTATCTGCTATTGGGATGGTTAAGAGATCATCAAGCTTAGCTGGTTCTCTATCAATTAATTTTTTTTGTTCGTTAAAAATATTTATTTCATGATAATGTAAAGCATGTAAAGCAGCTGCTGTTGGAGAAGGAACCCATGCGCAGTTTGCACCTGCTTTTAAGTGTCCTGTTTTTTGCTCCATCATATCTTTCATTTTGTCTGGCATTGCCCACATACCTTTTCCAATTTGAGCTTTACCAGAAAACCCACAACTTAAACCAATATCAACATTGTTATTTTCGTATGCATTAATCCATTTAGATGATTTCATCTCACCTTTTTTAATCATAGGACCAGCTTCCATTGATGTATGCATTTCATCACCAGTTCTATCTAAGAAACCAGTATTGATAAAAAAAACTCTATTTTTAAGACTTCTAATACATTCTTTTAAATTTGCTGATGTTCTTCGCTCTTCATCCATAATCCCAATCTTACATGTGTACTTAGGTAAATTTAGAACTTCCTCAACTTTAGAAAAAATTAAATCTGTAAATGCTGTCTCGTCTGGACCATGCATTTTAGGTTTTACAATATAAACTGATCCAGTTCTTGAATTATTTTTATTTTTAATATCATGAAGCGCAGCTGCTGTAGTTATAAAAGCATCCATTATTCCTTCAGGTATTTCACTTCCATCACTTAATAAAATTGAAGGGTTAGTCATCAGATGACCAACATTTCTTACTAGCAAAAGACTTCTTCCATGTAATTTTAAACCTTTACCATCTTTTGAGATATAACTTCTATGTGGATTTAATTTTCTTTCAAATAATTTTCCTTCTTTTTCAAATTTTGACCTAAGGTCTCCTTTCATTAGGCCTAGCCAATTTCGATAACAAATTATTTTATCTTCTGAGTCAACAGCTGCTACACTATCTTCATTATCACAAATTGTTGACACAGCTGATTCTAGTATAATATCACTAATACCTGCATGATCTTGTTGAGCAGCAAAAGCTCTTGAGTCTTTTAGAATTTCAATATGTAAATTATTATTTTTTAAAATAATTGCAGAAGGATTATCACTTTCGCCTCTGTGCCCAACAAATTTATTTTCGTCCTCCAAATCAAAAATATCAGCACCTTTCAAAACTTTTAATTTTCCATATTTTACAGCAAAGCTTGTAATTTTATTCCAGCTTAGCCCAGCTAATGGAAAGTACTTATCTAAAAAATCCCTTCCATATTTTATAACCATTTCTCCTCTTAAAGGATCATATCTTTCAGATACGCTATCTTCAGATTGTTCAATTACATCTGTACCATAAAGACTATCATATAAACTCATCCATCTTGCATTCGCAGCATTTAATGCATACCTTGCATTCATGACAGGCACAACTAACTGAGGCCCAGCTATACTTGCAATTTCTTCATCAACATTTTCAGTTTCTATTTTAAAATCAGGTCCTTCATTTTTTAAATAACCAATTTCTAATAAAAATTTTTTGTACTCATCTAAATTAAATTCTTTACCTTTATTTTTGATATGCCAATCATCTATTTTCTTCTGTAAATCTTCCCTAAATTTAATTAATTCTTTATTTTTTGGCGCAAGTTCATCGAGCGTTTTTTCTAGACCTGACCAAAAATTTTCTGAAGATACATTTGTATTTTTTAATAATTCATCATTTACAAAGTTTGATAGCTTTTCAGATACTTGAAGATTATTAATTTTAATGTATTTTTCTCGCATAGCACTTAATTCGTACCCCATCTGTATTTTTGCCTGAGAGCTTTACTCCTTCGGCGGAAATCAATCTCTTTCCAGAGTGTTATGCTTTAATCGGTCCTTTTGCCTGAGAGTTTCCGGGGTGGTTGCTCCTTCGGCGCTATAAATAGTCTCTCCCGATAATGAATTTGTATCTGTTAAATGATTTAAGTCAATTAATAAGAATTACACCTTATTTGATATCATTTTATTGCCTTTTTTGTATTTTAACCATCCGCTATAAATAAAACATGAAAAATTATCTAAATTTTGAAACAGAAATTAAAGATCTAGAAAACGAACTAGAAAAATTGAAAGATCCTTACAATCAAGAGGGATTATCAGAAGTCGATACTCAAAAAATTTCAAGTACTCAAACAGAAATAGATGAAAAATTAAAAAATATTTATTCCAATCTAGATCCTTGGCAGACTACTATGGTCGCTCGTCACGAGGATAGACCTAAAGCAAAATTTTTTATCGATAATTTATTTGATGACTTTATCTCACTATCTGGAGATAGATATTATGGAGAAGATAAATCAGTATTAACTGGATTTGCAAAATTTAATGGAAAATCAGTTTTAGTGATAGGCCAAGAGAAAGGAGAAGATTTAGATAGCAGAATTGAGAGAAATTTTGGAATGATGAGGCCAGAAGGTTATAGAAAAACTATAAGATTAATGAACTTAGCAAACAAATTTAATATTCCGATAATTTCTTTTATTGATACTCCAGGAGCATATCCAGGTGTAGGAGCAGAAGAGAGAGGACAAGCCGAAGCAATTGCAAAATCAATCGAATGCTGCATGGAACTTAAAGTTCCAACTATTGCAATAATTATAGGCGAA
This sequence comes from uncultured Pelagibacteraceae bacterium, assembly GCA_902598485.1. Taxonomy (GTDB): domain Bacteria; phylum Pseudomonadota; class Alphaproteobacteria; order Pelagibacterales; family Pelagibacteraceae; genus Pelagibacter. Next base: position 1,690 of record CACKBU010000027.1, on the reverse strand, counting down.
GGTGGTTCTGGTGGAGCAATTGCATTAGCTTCATCAAATAAAGTCCTTATGCTAGAAAATGCAATTTATTCAGTAATATCCCCTGAGGGATGTGCAACAATTCTTTGGAGAGATCCAAAAAAAATGCTTGATGCTGCGAAAGCTATGAAACTTTCAGCTAAAGATTTATTAAAATTAAAAGTTATTGATGAAATAATTGAAGAACCTTTAGGTGGTGCGCATAGAGATAGAGATATTATATTAAATAACGTGAGAGAAACTTTAATAAAAAATTTAAATTATTTTGATGAATTATCCTCAGAAGAAATAATGACTGAGAGAAAAAATAAATTTCTAAAAATTGGAAGGAATGATGGTTTTATGACTAGTACTGAAGATCTAAGTACATTAACAATTAAGAAAAATAACTTTGATCAAATTTTTAAATCAAAAAAAATATTACTAGCGATTATTGGTGGATTAATTTTAGTTTCTTCAATCTTTTTACTAATTTAAATTCTATAAAGCTCCACAACAGTTTTTAAATTTTTTTCCTGTAGCCTCACATCTATCGTTTCTAGAAATTTTTTGATTTTTTTTTATTAACAATAAACATTTTGGATTATCAGATGGATTTATTTTCTTAGAATTTTTTTCTTCGTTATTTGGCTCCATTACTACCTTTAAGTTCATTAAAATAGTTACATAATCTAATTTTAGTTTTTCTAGAAGATTTGAAAATAATTCAAATGCTTCTTTTTTGTATTCAACTAATGGATCTCTCTGCCCGTAAGATCTCAAGCCTATTACTTGTCTTAATTGTTCTAAATATTGTATATGTGATTTCCAATTTAAATCTATTGATTGAAGAAAAATTCTTTTTTCAATTTCTTTTGCATGATCTTCACCCAAAAGTTTAATTCGTTCCTTTCTAGTTTCTTGAAATTTACTAGAAATCTTTTCTCTAAAATCCTTATCTTTTGCTTCAATTAAACCCTTAAATTCATTTTCTTCAAAGCTTTTTCCAACTATTTGCTTAGTTTTATTATTAAATTCATTACTTTTAGGATTGGATAAATTTGAAATTTTTAACTTAATTAAATCATCAGATATTTCTTTTAAAAATTCATCTGAATAATCAAAGATATTTTCACTATTCATTGCATTTTTCCTTTGTGAAAACACAACGTGCCTTTGATCATTAAGAACATTGTCAAATTTGATGAGTGTTTTTCTTATATCAAAATTTCTAGCTTCTACTTTTTGCTGAGCTCTCTCTAATGCTTTATTTATCCAAGGATGATCAATACTTTCACCGTCTTTGAGTCCAAGTTTTTCAAGCATACTATTCATAGACTCTGATCCAAAAATTCTCATTAAATCATCTTCTAGACTTACGTAAAATATAGAACTACCCTCATCTCCTTGCCTTCCAGATCTTCCTCTAGCCTGGTTATCGACTCTTCTAGATTCCATTCTTTCTGTACCAATTACAAATAAACCCCCTAAGGATTTAATTTTATTTTTATTTATTTTAAGTTGTTCTTCTTGAATAGAACCTTTTTTACCACCAAGTTGTATATCAACTCCTCTTCCTGAGATACTTGTTGTAATTATTAATGAATTTTCTTTTCCGGCATTAGCAATTATTTCAGCTTCATTCTCATGATTTTTTGCATTCAAAACTACATGTTTAATATTTTTTTGATCT
>CACKBU010000026.1 GCA_902598485.1 uncultured Pelagibacteraceae bacterium | reverse complement strand
AAGAATAAAATTAATAGATCTTTTTTACAGAGAAAAAGTAACTTTAAACAACTTTACAGAGAAAAACTTGAATAAATTTTTTTATTTTAATGGGCGACAGGCTGTAATAGATATAATTAATTTTAAAATATTTATCTCAAACAAAGTAGAGAAAAAACTAATCAAATTATTAGATACTTATAAAGAGAAAGTAATTCCAACTTTGCCAATAGGCGCTGATTTTTTAATGTCTAAATTTCAAATCCCTGAGGGTAAAACCTTGGGTAATAAATTAAAAAGGATAGAAGAAACTTGGGTTCAAAACGGATTTAAGATTTCAGATAAGCAGGTACAACAAATAGTCAAAAGTTAAATATATTTAACGTCTTTAATTTCAAAATTTTTTACACCAGAGGGTGTATTTATTTCAACTAAATCACTTTTATTTTTTCCAATCAAACCTTTGCCAATTGGCGATTGAAAGAAAATTAGTTTTTGTTTTAAATCTGCCTCATCTCTTCCAACAATTTTATAATTAATTTTTTCACCAGTATCTAAATCTTCTAAATAAACTGTAGATCCAAAAATTACTTTTCCTTCATTATTTAGTTTTGTAACATCAATAACATTTGCTCTTGCAATTATGTCGTTAATTTCAGTTATTCTTCCTTCGTTATGAGACTGTTCTTCTTTAGCTGCATGATATTCAGCGTTTTCTTTAAGATCTCCATGAGATCTTGCTTCAGCAATTGCAGCTACTATTTCAGGTCTTTTTTTTTCTTTTAAAAAAACTAATTCTTCCTTTAGTTTATTTAATCCGTTTAATGTTATTGGCTCTTTATCCATTTTTTTATTTCCATTTTGCGATCGGAGGTAATGACATTAAAATTCCTTCAACATTACCACCAGTTTGTAGTCCAAATCTTGTTCCTCTATCATAGAGCAAATTAAATTCTGCGTATCGACCTCTTTTAATATACTGAAACTCTTTATCTTTTAAAGTCCATTTTCTTTTTAATTTTTTTTTAATTATTTCATTAAATAGTATTTGAAATGTAACACCAACATCTCTGACAAATTTAAAGTCATTTTCAAAATTATCATTTTTATAGTCAAAAAATATTCCACCTATACCTCTGGCTTCTTTTCTGTGAGGTAGATAAAAATATTCATCACACCACTTTTTATATTTTTTATAATAATTTTTATTATGTCTATCGCACATTGCCTTTAATATTTTATGAAAGTTTTTCTTCTCTTTTTCATCTTTTATTGCTGGGGTTACATCCATACCTCCACCAAACCAGTTCTTTGTTGTACAAATAAATCTGGTATTAAAATGCATTGCAGGAATATGGGGATTTTGCATGTGCATAACTATTGATATTCCTGATGCCCAAAATTTAGGATCTTTGCTTGCCCCTGGTATATTCTTTTGAAATTGCTTAGGAAATTTTCCATAAACTTTAGAAAAATTTACTCCTACTTTTTCAAAAATTTTTCCACTTTTAAGAATTCTATATTCACCACCACCCTCATCTTTTTTATTGTTTCTTTTCCAAGAAGTTGATTCAAAATTTACTTTATTTTCCTCAATTTTTAAAATATCGTCGCATATTGCATTTTGTAATAGCTTAAACCAGTTACTCGCTAAGTCTTTTTTGATTGAAATATCCATTTTATATTAACTCTATTTGACGCAAACTTTCTGCCAAAACAATGGCAACAGACGATGCAATATTAAGAGATCTTACTTGGCTATTCATTGGTATTTTTAAACGATTTTTAATAATTTTATGAACCTCTTCGGGTACCCCAGCACTTTCTCTTCCAAACAAAATAGTATCATCAGGCTTAAATTTAAATTTAGTATAATTTATTGAACCCTTAGTTGTCATCAATACGATTCTTTGTTTCTTCTTTGCCTCAAAAAATTTTTCAGAACTTTGATAAAATTCTATTTGACTATAGTCCATATAGTCCATAACCACTCTTTTAAATCGTTTATCTGATAATAGGAAGCCACATGGTTCAATTATTTCTAGTTTAGCACCCAAACAAGCACAAGTTCTTATGATTGCAGCAGTATTCTGAGGTATATCAGGCTCATACAAAGCTATTTTGGGTCCTAAAATTGCTGAATTATGTGTCATTCTTTCAGTAGTAAAATAATTATTTTATATTATATGAATTCATATATTAACTATTTTAAATCAAAAAAAGATAATAATAAAAGCTACTAAAAGTGTCTGAAAAAAAAACAAAAAGAAGAGATTTTTTATTTACAGCTACCACAGCTGTAGGAGCTGTTGGTGCAGCTGCAGTGGTGTGGCCAATGATAGATCAAATGAATCCAGACGCTTCTGTTAAAGCATTAGCTAGTACAGAGGTTGATGTAAGTTCATTAACACCTGGAAATACATTGACTGTTTTATGGAGAGGTAAACCAGTCTTTATAAGAAGAAGAACTCAAGAAGAAATTGATGAGGCAAGAGCCGTAAAGATGGAGGATTTAATTCATCCAGAAAAAGATGAAGATAGAGCAAAAAACCCTGAGTGGCTTGTTATGTTAGGTGTATGTACACACCTTGGATGTGTACCTCTAAATGATAAAGGTGATTATAATGGGTGGTTCTGTCCATGTCATGGATCTCATTATGATACTTCTGGAAGAATTAGAAAAGGACCAGCACCTTGGAATATGGAAGTGCCCAAATATGAATTCGTTGATGCAAACACAATTAAAATTGGATAAAGAAAATGAGTGACCACGATTACAGACCAAAATCGAAGGTAGGACAATGGTTTAATGATCGATTGCCACTATTAACTCTTGCAAATCATTTAACAGATTATCCGACTCCTAAAAATTTAAATTATTGGTGGACATTTGGTGGAATTTTAACTTTTTGCTTAATCACTCAAATTGTTACCGGATTAACTCTTGCAATGCATTACATTGCTCACGCAGATATGGCTTTTGAGAGTGTTGAGCACATCATGCGTGATGTCAATTACGGTTGGTTAATTAGATACATTCATGCAAATGGTGCATCTATGTTTTTCTTAGCAGTCTACATTCATATTTTCAGGTCATTATTTTATGGTTCTTACAAAGCACCAAGAGAAATAATTTGGATAATTGGAATAATTATTTACTTGCTAATGATGGCGGCTGCATTTATGGGCTATGTATTGCCTTGGGGACAAATGAGCTTTTGGGGAGCAACTGTAATCACAAATTTATTTAGTGCTATTCCATTAGTTGGAGAGGGTATTGTCACTTGGTTGTGGGGAGGTTATTCAGTCGACAACCCTACGTTAACTAGATTTTTTACTTTGCATTATTTAATTCCATTTTTAATTTTAGGATTAGTTGTTTTACATATATGGGCTTTACATGTTCCTGGAAACAACAATCCAGTTGGAATAGATATAAAAAAACCTTCTAAAGATACTGTACCTTTCCACCCTTACATAGTAATTAAAGATGGTTTTGCTTTATTAATGTTCATGATTGTGTTTGCTTTCTTTGTATTTTACGCACCAAATATTTTAGGTCACGCAGATAATTATATCGAGGCAAACCCAATGGTAACACCCGCACACATTGTTCCTGAATGGTATCTCTTACCTTTTTATGCAATATTAAGATCAGTTCCTGATAAATTGCTAGGAGTTGTAGCTATGTTATCTGCAATATTAATCTTAGCGGTTTTACCTTGGTTAGATACGTCAAAAATAAGATCTGCGGTATTCAGACCTTTATATAAACAATTTTACTGGATACTAGTTGCTGATGTTTTAATACTTGGTTATGTGGGTGCGATGCCAGCTGAGGGACTTTACTTGTTGATAGCACGAGTTGCAACAGCGTATTACTTTTTACATTTTTTAGTTATTCTTCCTGTTCTAGGCTTTAAAGAAAAAACTTTGCCAGTGCCTCTTAGTATTACCGAACCTGTTTTAGGTGGTTCACCAAATCTAGCTGCCGCCAGAAATAAAGAAAGTAAAATAGAATAAGGTGAAAAATTTATTTAAATTATTTTCTATAATAATCTTAATTATTACTTCAAATTCAAACTCTTTTGCTGCTGAAAAAGTAGAATATCTAAAAACTGACTGGAGTTTTAAAGGTCTATTTGGAAAATTTGATAGAGCTTCTCTTCAAAGAGGTTATCAAGTTTATACTGAAGTATGTGCCTCATGTCATTCGATGAAGTATTTAAGTTATAGAAATTTAGCAGAGCCAGGAGGGCCAGAATTCTCTGAAGCTCAAGCCAAAGCTATAGCAGCTTCATTTGAAGTAACTGATGGTCCAAATTCAGATGGTGAAATGTTCACTAGACCAGGTAAATTATCTGATAAATTTGTAATGCCATATGACAATGTAAAAGCTGCCCAAGCTGCAAATGGTGGTGCATACCCTCCAGATATGTCTGTTTTGGTTAAAGCTCGAGGTGGTGGAGTTGATTACATATATTCTTTATTACAAGGATATGAAGAAGCTCCTAGCAACGTAACTTTAGATGATGGAGTTTATTACAACAAATATATGTATGGTAATAAAATTAGAATGGCTGCTCCATTATCAGAGGGATTACTAGAGTATGGTGACGGAACAAATGCAACAGTAGAACAGATGTCAAAAGATGTAACGACCTTCTTAATGTGGTCAGCTGAACCTCATTTAGAAGCTCGACATCAGATGGGCTTTAAAGCGATTGTTTATTTAATTATTTTAACTGTTTTAGTTTATTTTAGTATGAAAAGAATCTGGTCACGTGTTGAATCTGAAGTTTAATACATCTCCATCTTTTACAATATAGTCTTTACCCTCTAATCTCATTTTTCCGTTAGCCTTAGAATTTACCCATCCATTATTGGCTACAAAATCCTCATAAGATATAGTTTCAGCTTTAATGAAACCTTTTTCAAAATCTGTATGAATTTCTCCTGCAGCTTTAGGTGCAGTACAATTTTTTTGTATTGTCCACGCTCTTGTTTCTTCAGGTCCAGAGGTAAAATATGTATCAAGTTCTAATATTTTATACCCCTTTTGAATTAACACACTTAAACCTGTATCTTTTAAACCAATCATATCCATATAATTTTTTTTTTCATCTTCTTCTAATTCATTTATTTGGTTTTCTATGTCTGCAGAAACAATCAGAGTGTTATCTTTTCCAAATTTTTCGATAAAGTCTTTAGTATATTTATTTCCATTCTGTACGCTTTGTTCATCTACATTACAAACAAAGATCTTTGGTTTTATTGATAAAAGACCACTTTGATTAAGTTGTTTTGTATCAAATTGAGAATTTAATATTGATATATCTTTATCATTATTAATGCAGTCTAATGCAATCTCTAAAATCTTAAGCTGGTCTTCGTCCACATTTTTTTTATTATTTTTTTCAAGTCTTTTTTGTATAGATTCTAGGTCAGCTAGCATCATCTCAGTTTCAATGATCTCAAGATCTCTTATAGGGTCAACGTCAGGATTAACATTTTGAATATCGTCCGAGTCAAAGCATCTAATCATATGAATAACTGCATCAACTTCCCTTATGTGGGACAGAAATTTATTGCCTAATCCTTCACCTTTAGATGCACCTTTAACAAGACCAGCTATATCCACAAATGAAATAGTTGTATTAATTTTTTTTTTTGATTTTGAAACTTCTGATAATTTGTTCAATCTTTCATCTGGAACGGGGACTACTCCCACATTGGGATCTATCGTACAAAATGGAAAATTTGCAGCTTGGGCTTTGCTTGAGTTTGTAAGTGCGTTGAAGAGTGTAGATTTACCCACATTAGGTAAACCAACAATTCCACATTTAAAACTCATTATTTATTATTTACAGTGCTAGAGAATAAATCTAATTTTTTGTCGATAAGTATTGAAATAGAATCTGTGATGTTATTGGTAATCTTTTCCAATCCAAGCATTTCATCTTCATCGAAATTTTGAAGAACAAAATCACTAACTTCCATTTTATCTTTTGGTTTACCAATTCCTATTCGCACTCTTGAATAATCTTTGCCAATAAACTTATCTATTGATGCAATTCCGTTATGTCCTGCATCAGAGCCACCAAATTTTGCTTTTATCTTTCCAAATTCTACATCTAGATCGTCATGAAAAACGATAACATCCTCAGCATCTATTTTGAAATATTCAATTAATTCTCTAATACAAATTCCAGAATTATTCATAAATGTTAAAGGTTTAATAGCGTAGATTTTTTGATCTCCTACATTACCAGTTGTAAGAAGTCCTTTAAATTTTGGTTTTTGTTTTGAAAGTCCAAATTTTTTATTTATTGC
>CACKBU010000025.1 GCA_902598485.1 uncultured Pelagibacteraceae bacterium | reverse complement strand
AATAATTTATTTTTTACAATTGTAATTAACTCATTTATATCCATATATGTTATTATATATCATGAAAAATATTTGTGACTGGAATAATTGTAATGAAATAGGTGAATATAAGGCACCAGTTGAAAAAGATAATAGCAGAAAATTTCGAATGCTTTGCCTTGAGCATGTAAAAGAATTTAATAAAAATTGGAACTATTTTTCAGGAATGAATGATGACCAAGTAATGGATTTTTTAAAATCTGACATGACTTGGCACAAACCCACACAAAGCTTTAGCTCTTCAGATAATTTTTTCAAAGTTTTATGGAATACAACTTTGAGAGATGAGTTCGATAAAGAAAAAATAAATGGAGATTATAATCATATGCGTCAATTTAAATTTGATCATAAAGATATAAAAGCTTTTGGAATATTGGGGGTTTCTGTGGGTTTAAAGTGGAAGAAAATTCAAGATAAATTCAAATTACTTGTGAAAAAATTTCACCCTGATATGAATTCTGGAAATAAAAAATACGAGGAAAAACTTAAACTTATAACATTAGCTTATACCCAATTAAAAAATACCTATAGAGAAAAAATTGACACCAAATCTTAACACAGAACCAGATATTAAAGTTTCACTAAAACAAACTTTTGGAATTGACTCAGAAATGGAAGTGGACGCATTTTCAAAAAAAAACGAGTACGTTCCTGAAATTGATAAAAACTACAAGTTCGATAGAGATACTACTTTAGCCATTATTTCAGGATTTGCGTTCAATAAGAGAGTTTTAGTTCAAGGTTATCATGGTACTGGAAAATCTACTCACATTGAGCAAATAGCTGCAAGATTAAATTGGCCATGTATACGTGTAAATTTAGATAGTCATGTAAGTAGAATTGATTTGATCGGAAAAGATGCGATCGTTCTTAAAGATGGTAAACAAGTAACTCAATTTAACGAGGGAATTTTACCATGGTCTATACAGAATCCAGTTGCACTTGTTTTTGACGAATATGATGCTGGTAGACCTGATGTAATGTTTGTAATTCAAAGAGTTTTGGAAGCTGAGGGAAATTTTACATTACTAGATAAAAATAAAGTAATTAAACAAAATAAATTTTTTAGATTATTTGCCACTTCAAATACTGTTGGACTTGGTGATACGACAGGTCTTTATCATGGTACGCAACAAATTAACCAAGGTCAGATGGATAGATGGAATATTGTTACAACTTTAAACTATCTTAGCCTAGATAGAGAAATGGACATTGTTTTGTCTAAAAATAAAAACTTAAATAACGCAAAGGGTAAAGAAAAGGTTGCTAACATGATAAAAGTAGCATCTTTAACGCGTAAAGGATTTATTGCAGGAGATATTTCAACAGTGATGAGCCCAAGAACGGTGTTACATTGGGCAGAAAATGCAGAGATATTTAAAGACACTGGTTACGCTTTTAGAGTAACTTTTCTTAATAAATGTGATGATATTGAAAAAAATACTATCGCAGAATATTATCAAAGATGTTTTGGTGAAGAGTTGCCAGAATCTTTGATTAATATTCAAATCTAATGAGCACTAAAGAAAATAATTTAAAAGAAAAATTCAAAATTGCTTTAACTTCTACAGCAAAAGTAATTGCTGATGATTTTGATGTAAAAAAAACAAATTCTGAAGAAAAAAAAATAAAAGAATTTAATTTTCTAGAGATTGATAATTTAACTAGTCCGGCTGATTTTATAAGATTACGTGCAGAAACAGACTCCTCTGCTTTGAAAAAAAAATTTTGTAATGAAACAATTTACAAAAAAAATCTTCCCTCAAATACATCTTCTAGATCACTTTATAATATCGCTGAAAAAATACGTTATGAAACTCTGGGAGGAAAAATGTTAAAAGGAATTGAGAAAAATTTTCAAGAAAATTATCATCAAATAATAAATCGTAAACGCAAAGATCAATTAAAAACTAAAGAGGATGTATCTGTATCAGAGGCATTCGAATTATATATGCTTAAGAATTTTCATAAAATTAAGCTAAATCCTCTAACAACAAAAATGCTTAATTTTTGGGAAAAAGACTTTGAGGATGCTATAGAAAAACATAAAGAATTTTTACTTGAAAACCTTGAAGATCAAAACATTTATAGTTCAAAGTTTTCAGAAATATTGGAAGAAATGGATATTTTTCAAAGTGAAGATGAGGACGAAAGAAAAGAAGAAAATCAAGATCAAGGACAAGATAATCCATCAAATGAAGATGAAAATAATGACAAAGAAGATAATAAAGATGAAAAAGATGAAAATGTATCAGAAGCTTCACTAGATGCTGATTATAGTGTTGATGAATTTAACTTTGACGAACAGCTGTCGGACACAGAGTCAGATGAACAAAGCTCTGAGCAAGTAGCTCAAAAAAAAATAGATAATATCAACTTAGATTATAAAATATTTACAACTCAGTTTGATGAAGTTGTAAAAGCTGAAAATCTAGAAAATGCAGATGAAGCAACAAAACTTAGAAAAAATTTAGATCAACAATTAATTGGCTTTCAAGATATTATAACGAAACTTGCAAATAAACTTCAAAGACAATTGCTTGCAAAACAAAATAGAGCATGGGAATTTGATTTAGAGGAGGGATTATTAGACAGTTCAAAACTTCCAAGAATTATCATGGATCCATATAATTCTTTATCATTCAAAAAAGAAAAAGATTTAGATTTTAAAGATACAGTAGTAACTCTGCTCATAGACAACTCTGGATCTATGAGGGGAAGACCAATAACTATTGCGGCTATTTGTGCAGATATATTATCTAGAACGTTAGAAAGGTGCTCTGTTAAAGTCGAAATTTTAGGATTCACAACCAAAAATTGGAAGGGTGGACAGAGTAGAGAATTATGGACTAAAAATTCTAAACCGAAAACACCAGGAAGATTGAACGACCTAAGACATATAATTTACAAAGGAGCAGATACCCATTGGAGACAAGCAAAAAATAATTTAGGACTAATGCTAAAAGAAGGATTGCTCAAAGAGAACATTGATGGAGAAGCTATATCTTGGGCATATAATAGGATTAAAAAGAGAAAAGAAGAAAGAAAAATATTAATGGTTATTTCTGATGGAGCCCCTGTTGATGACTCAACTCTTTCTGTAAATTCAGGTGACTTTTTAGAAAAACATTTAAAAAAGATTGTGAAGTTTATTGAAAATAAATCAGATATTGAAGTTTTGGCTATAGGAATTGGTCATGATGTTTCAAGATATTATAATAAAGCTATCAAAATTACCGACGTAAATGAATTAGGAGATGTTATGATATCTCAATTAAGCTCATTATTTGAAACAAAGAACAAATACCACTAAATATTAAACAATTCTTTATTCTTCCATCTAATAACAACTTCAGCACCATTACGCGTTTTTGAATTTCTACAATTAACTGATGCAAAATTTTTTTCTAATAAAGTTTTTCCAATAAATAAGCCTAGACCTAAACCCTCTTTAGATTTGTCTTTAGAATAATTTGATTTCAAATATGGTTCTCCAATTTTCGATAAAATATCTCTTGGATAACCATCGCCATCATCCTCAACTGTTATTTCAGTTATTTCACTATCACTTTTCAAATTAATAAAAATTGTATTTTTGGCAAATTTATTCGCGTTTCCAATAAAATTTCTTAAACCATAAACTAATTCTATAGATTTGGTTATCTTTTTTGAGTTCGAGTCCTGGTCAAAATTGAAGACAAATTCCTTTTTACTTATTTCCTTAAATGAAGAAATAATTTCATGCAAATAATCTCGGATATTAATATCTTTATCAATAAATTCATCTTCTTCTACAGGATTTAAAGTTAATCGCTTTAAAATTTCATTACATCGCTCCACTTGACTATTCAATAGCTCTATGTCTTTTTCTAAATCTTTTTGCCCCTTAAATTGTTTCATTAAATCATGTGCAATTATTGTTATCGTGGAAAGCGGCGTACCTAAAGAATGTGCCGCTGCAGCCGCTTGACCACCTAAAGATAATAGCTCATGTTCTTTAGCCATTGCCTCTTCCATTTTTCCTAATGCTTCTTTTCTTAATCTAGATTGTGTACCAAATGTCATTGCAAAATAATTTAAAAAGACCAAGGCAACAACTAAGGATATCGGTATAGAATAGTAAAAGTAATGATTGTTATGAAAATCGCTGTTTAAATTAATTGGCAAATCTTCATAGTTAAAAGTTAGAAAAATAATTATAATTGTTGTTAAAGTCACTAATAATATATTAGTTCTTAAGCTCAAATTTGATGAAGAAAAAACACTTGGTATTAATATAAAAATTACAAATGGATTAGTTATTCCTCCTGATAAATAAAGAAGGATACCTAATTGCAAAATATCTATTAGCAAGAAGATAAAAGCAGATCTATCTGATAATTGTGTTTTTTTATAAATAAAAATTAAATATAAATTACTTAATATTCCTAAAAATATTACTAAATTTGACGTAATGAAATCAAAACTAGGATTTAGAAATAAATATACAAAATTTACTGCAATTAATTGTCCAATAATTCCGATCCATCTAAGAGTGATATAAGTTGATTTTTTAAAAGAATGATATTTTGAAGTTTCAAAGAACTTCATTTTTAAATATCAAGATTTCTAACATTTATAGCATTAGAAACTATAAAATCTTTTCTTAATGCCACATCATTACCCATTAAAGTATGGATTAAACTTTGATCTTTTTTCAAATCTTTTGAGTATTGTACCTGAAGTAGATTTCTGGTTTCTGGATCTAATGTAGTGTTCCATAATTCTTCTGGATTCATTTCTCCAAGGCCTTTAAATCTTTGGATATTCATTTTTGATTTTTCTTCATCAATTTTTTTTGAATAATCTTTAGATCCTTTTTTAATTTTTTTTAACTCCTTACTATTATTTATTATGTAATCTTCTAACTCCTTTTCATCCTTAATGTAAATACCTTTAGACCCTTTGTTAATTTTAAATAATGGCGGCTGCGCCAAATAAACATGACCATTTTCAATTAACTTATTAAATGGCTTATTATTAAAAAAAGTTAAAAGAAGGGCTCTTATATGGGAACCATCTACATCAGCATCCGTCATAATAATAATTTTTCCATATCTTAGATCTTTTAAATCAATCTCTTGTGCTTTTGGATCCAAACCTAGAGCATTAATCAAGGTAACAATCTCATTTGAAGAAATCATTTTAGACAAAGCCTTTGTTCTTTGATCAGAACCATTTCCATTGCCGTTACCATTTTTTTTCACATTTAAATCTTCTACATAAGTATTAAGTATTTTGCCTCTAAGTGGCAAAACTGCTTGGTTTGCTCTATTTCTTCCTTGTTTGGCAGATCCACCCGCTGAATCACCCTCTACAATAAACAATTCAGTTCCTTCTTGTTTGCCAATTTGACAATCAGCTAATTTTCCAGGAAGACCACTTAATTCAAGGGCTCCTTTTCTTCTTACATTTTCTCTTGCTTTTCTAGCAACATCTCTAGCCGTTGCAGCTTGGATAACTTTAGCTAAAATAATTTTAGCGATAGAAGGATTTTGATCAAACCAAATAGATAATTTTTCATTTACTAATGTTTCTACAATCATCCTTACTTCTGATGAAACTAGCTTATCTTTTGTCTGAGATGAAAATTTTGGATCAGGAATTTTAGTTGAAAGCACACAAGTTAGACCTTCCTTAATATCATCACCTGAAATTGCCAATTTATTTTTTTTAAGCAAGTTATTCTCATTAGCATATTTGTTTACTACTCTGGTTAATGCACTTCTAAAACCTAATAAATGAGTTCCACCATCTTTTTGATATATGTTATTCGTGTATGGAAAAATATCTTCTGTATATCCAGCATTCCATTTTAAAGAACATTCCAGTTCAATATTATTTTTTTTACCTTCTATATAAATTGGTTTTCTAAATAAATCATTTCCGTTTTTATTTTGTAACTTTTCTCTCTTTTCATCTAAAAAATCTACAAATTCAAGAACACCTCCATCAAACTTAAACTCAGATATTTTTTCTTTCTTTTGACTTGCGTCAGTAAAAATTATTTTAATTCCTTTATTTAAAAATGCTAATTCTCGCATTCTTTTAATAAGAATATTTGCACTAAATTTCGTTGAAGAAAAAATTTCTTTTGAAGGTAAAAAAGTAATTTGTGTGCCAGTTTGCTTTGCTTTCCCTGCTACCTTTAAAGGAGCTTTAGCTTCACCATTTTGAAATTCTATGTAGTGTTTTTTTCCATCTCTAAATATCTCTAACTGTAATTTTTCTGAAAGTGCATTGACAACTGAAACACCAACACCATGCAAACCACCTGAAACTTTATAAGAATCATGATCAAACTTACCACCAGCATGAAGTTGAGTCATTATTACTTCTGCTGCTGATTTTTTTTCTCCTTTATGAATATCAACAGGAATACCTCTTCCATCATCATTTACTGTAATTGTTCCATCAGGATTAATTTTTACATTAATATTTTTACAATATCCTGCTAATGCCTCATCTATGGAGTTATCAACAACTTCATAGACCATATGATGCAATCCAGTTCCATCATCTGTATCTCCAATATACATACCTGGTCTTTTTCTAACAGCTTCAAGACCTTTTAAAACTTTGATGGAGTCTGCCTGATATGTATTTTTATTTATCATT
>CACKBU010000024.1 GCA_902598485.1 uncultured Pelagibacteraceae bacterium | reverse complement strand
TAAAATAGTGTCTGAAACACTAAATAATTGTGATGATGGTGAGCTTTATTTAGAAGAGTCCAAATCAGAGTCAATTTTGTTAGATGACAATAAAATAAAAAGCTCAAACTATAGTTCTGATTTAGGATTTGGTTTCAGAGCTATTTCAGATGAGGTTGTTGCCTATTCTTATTCAAATGAAATATCAAAAGATTCACTAAAAAATTCTTCAGAAAACCTTAAATCGACTCTTAAATCAATTAAAGGCACATATAATCATGAAATTCCAAAATCTAACAAAAAATTTTATGAAGATATTAATCCAATTGAACAAAAAACTTTAGACTCGAAATTAGAAGTTTTAAATAAAGTAAATGATTTTTTAAGAAAAAAAGATGGATCAGTAAAACAAGTGACTGCTAGTTTTGCTGGAGAGCAAAAATCAATTGAAATTATTCGATCAGGTGGAGAAGCGCTCACCGATGTACGTCCATTAATTAGATTTAATGTCTCTGTAATGTTGGAAAAAAATGGAAGAAAAGAAACGGGAGTATATGGAATCGGTGGCAGACAATCTTATGATGATTATTTAAAAAATGATAATTGGAAAAATGTTTGTGAAGAGGCTTTTAGAATTGCATCAGTAAATTTAGAAAGCAAACCAGCACCTGCAGGTGAGATGAAAGTAGTCTTAGGACCTGGTTGGCCTGCCATATTAATTCATGAGGCAATTGGTCATGGTCTAGAAGGAGATTTTAATAGAAAAAAAACATCAGCATTTCACGATCTTATGGGAGAAAAAGTTGCAAGTGAGGGAGTAACAATTGTTGATGATGGTACCATAGATAATAAAAGAGGTAGTTTAATTATTGATGATGAGGGAACGCCAACTGAGCGAACAGTTTTAATTGAAAATGGTATTCTTAAAAATTTTATGCAAGACAGGCACAATGCAAGATTAATGAATACAAGATCTACTGGATCTGGAAGAAGAGAAAATTATAGACATATTGTTTTGCCAAGAATGAGAAATACAATGATGTTAAGTGGCAATCAAACTCAAGATGAGATGATCAAATCTGTTGATAAAGGAATTTTTGCAGTCAGTTTTGGAGGTGGCCAGGTAGATATTACATCTGGAAAATTTGTATTTAATTGTACTGAGGCTTACGAAATAAATAATGGTAAAATTGGATCTCCAATTAAAGGCGCAACACTTATTGGTGATGGACCATCAATACTTAAAGAAGTATCGATGGTAGGAAATGATATGATGTTAGATCCAGGCATAGGAACTTGTGGAAAAGCAGGACAAGGAGTTCCTGTGGGAGTTGCTCAACCTTCAATTTTGATCGATAAAATGACAGTTGGTGGAACAAAACTTTAAAGTATTATGGTTAAGGATCAAGAATTTCTAAAATCGAAAGCTTCATATTGTTTAGATTTAGCAAAAAAAATGGGAGCAACTGATGCAAGTGTTACAGTTGGTCACTCAATTTCAGAAACAGTTAATTTTAGAAATAAATCCCTAGAAGCCTCAGATAGATCAGATGGATTGGCATTAAGTATAGAAACTTATTTGGGTAAAAGAAGGTCATCAATTTCATCATCAAATTTACTAGATGAAAATATAAAAACTTTAATTGAAAAGTGCTTTGAAACTACAAAAATTACACCAGAGGATGAATTTAATTCTTTGCCTGATAAAAATTTATTAGCCAAACACATTAGTAGCCTTAATTTGTACGATGAAACAAGATTCGAAAACGATAAAAAAATAAAATATTTAAAAGATTTAGAGGAGTCTGCTTCAACAGATAGTCAAATTATAAATACAGAATCTAGTTTCACTGAAAATAAATCAAATTTTATATTAGCTAATAGTGACGGTTTTTGTGACGGTTATAAAACTTCTTCTTTTGCGGCTTCTTGTGTAACAGTTGCAAAAGATGAAAATAGCATGGAAAGAGACTACGAATTTTCTAGCAAACGTCATTTGTCTGATATTAAGCAAGCAATAGATCTCGGAAATAAAGCTGCCAAGCAAACTATTAGAAAATTGAGCCCTAAAAAAATTGGAAGTGAGAAGATTAGCATAATTTTTGATAAAAGAATTTCAAAGGGGATGTTAAGTGCTTTTGCAAGTGCAATATCTGCCTCTGCAATTGCAAGAGGTACTTCATTTTTAAAGGATAAAATTGATCAACAGGTTTTTGCTAATTCGATAAATATAATTGATAAACCAGATATAATTAAAGGAATGGGTTCTCAAAATTTTGATTCAGAAGGTGTAAATTCAAATACATTACAACTTATAGAGAATGGAATACTTAAAAATTATCTCGTGGACACTTACAATGGAAAAAAATTAAATTTAAAATCAAATGGAAGAAGTGGTGGAACTACCAATTTATATTTTGAAAAAGGAAATATAAGCTATGAGGATCTTATGAAAAAAAATTCAAGAAGTCTTTATATTACTGAAACTATTGGCCACGGATCTAATCTTGTAACAGGAGATTATTCAGTAGGGGCTACTGGTTTTTTAGTTGAAGATGGAGAATTTAAATATCCTGTTAATGAAATAACAATTGCTGGCAATTTTAAGGATATGTTCAAAAATATAATTTTAGCTAATGATTTAGAATTTGAATATTCAGTCAATTCACCAACTATGATGATAGAAGGTATGACTGTTGCAGGAAAATGAGTAGTTATTGTGTAATTGGCTCTGGAATTTCTGGAGCAACAATAGCTAATTTATTAAGTAAAAAAAATTCTGTACATATTTATGACAAAGCTCGAGGTCCAGGTGGTAGATCTTCTTTTAAAAGATTAAATAAGTCAAAAGGATTTGACCATGGTGCACAATATATTTCTCCTAAATCAATTCAATTTAAAAAATTTGTTGAAAAATTATGTAAAAAAAAAATTTTAAAAAAATGGGGCGGCAAACATGTTTTTTTACATAAGTTAAAAAAAGAAAATAAAAATCATGTTAAAATAATTGGCTGCAAAGGCAACAATGATATTAGCAAACATCTAATAAAGAATCTAAAATGTAATTTTCAAAGTGAGTTAGAGAAGATTCAATTTATAAATAATAAATGGAAATTAGATTTTAAGAACAACCAAACTAAATATTATGATAAATTAATATTAACTTGTCCATTCCCACAATTAAAAAAATTATCAAAAAAATTTATAAAAGATCCGTTCATCAAACAAAAAATTAAAATGGATGCAAATATTACAGTCATGATCGAAATTGAAAAAACAAATCAAAACATATCAAGTTATTTATTTGATGACAAAATTTTAGGATGGGCAGCTAAAGAAAACAGTAAAAAAAGATTTAAAAGTAATAATGATTTATGGACATTACAAAGCACAAACCTATGGGCAAATAAAAAAATAAATAAAAATAGGGAAAATAAAGAAAAAAATTCAAAGATTTTGATTGATCGATTTTTTAAAGTTACTGGAATTAAAAAAACAAAAATATTAACTTCATTAAATCATGGTTGGAAATATTCTTCAAATTCTAAATCCTTAAAAGTTAAAAGTTATTGGAATAATAAATTAAATTTAGGAGTGTGTGCAGATTGGTTTGTAGGTCCTAGAGTAGAGGCTGGATGGATAAGTGCAAACGATCTTTTTAAAAAAATAAATAAATAATTTTATTCAAGATTTTTTAAGCGATATTCCCAATTTCCCATTCTCTCATAT
Organism: uncultured Pelagibacteraceae bacterium; assembly: GCA_902598485.1. Taxonomy (GTDB): domain Bacteria; phylum Pseudomonadota; class Alphaproteobacteria; order Pelagibacterales; family Pelagibacteraceae; genus Pelagibacter. Next base: position 4,374 of record CACKBU010000024.1, on the reverse strand, counting down.
GTAATTTTAACAATCACTGAAGTTTTTTTATCAAGCCAAATGTTGAAATTTAATTTTTTATCTTCTGGAAGAGACATATCTTTAGATGTAAGTTTGAAATGATCTGTTTCGTATTGTTTGCCATTAATTGAAATATTTTCCTTATCAATAAAAGTAACTATTTGTTCTTTTATACTTCCAGAAATAGGGCTTATTTGGCTTTCTGCTTGTAAAATTTTATGACTCCACCAATTTCCAATAATATTTTTAATAGAAGCTTCACCTGAGTATGAAGATCCTTTAATATCAAATTTTTTATTATTTTTATCTAGTTTTAAGTTAACAAATTTTTCTTTTTTATTTTGAAGTGTCTTTGATTGAAAAGATATTAAATTATCTTTTAAATAGATTTCTTCTCCATATCCCTCTACTTTAAATATTGTTGCAGATAGTAATTTTACCTCAAATTTATATTGATTTTTTACTATCGTTTTTTCACCATCTCTTTTAAAATAATAATTATTATATCCAATTACTTCATCATTTCTCAAGATCTCCATTTCTATTTTGTCAAATTTGTTATAATGACCTATATGAGCTAGAGAAATTGATGAGAAAAATACAACAAGTAAAATAACTACAAACTTTTTCATTTGCTGGTTACAATATTAGATTTTTTCATTAATAGATATAGCTTATTACAATTATGTTTTTAAAAATAAAAAAAATTCCAAAAGTAAAATGGAGTTCAGAAAAACCATTTAATTTTAAACCAAAATTTTCTACATTTTTCTTCTTATGTTTTGGTTTGTCTTTATTTGGATTAGGTGAAGGATTGTTAATTGTTTCATTTACAGGAGCCTCTCCTTGGAGTGTTTTAGCCCAAGGTATTTCTTTAAATGTTAATTTAAGTATTGGAACTATCACTTTATTAATAAGTATTGCTGTTTTAATTTTATGGATTCCTCTTGGGCAAAAACCAGGGATGGGCACAATATTTAATGCTTTGATAATTGCAATTATGATTGATCTTTGTATTAAATATGTTCCAACACCATCAAATTATATTCATCAATTATTGTTAGCTGTAATTTCTGTAATCATGGTTGGAATAGGAGGGGGTATTTACTTGGTATCAAACTTAGGAGCAGGTCCTAGAGATGGATTGATGATAGGATTACAAAAATTAACTAATTTTCCTATAGCTGTTGTAAGAGGAACATTAGAAATTTCAGTTGTTAGTATTGGGTGGTATTTAGGAGGAACAGTTGGGGTTGGAACTTTATTATTTGCATTTGGCATAGGTCCATGCGTTGCTTTAGGACTTTATTTAGTTGACAAAACTTTTGATTAGGCTGCAGCTATAGCTTTTTCGCTTTTTTTTCTTTCGTGTGGATCAAGAATTGCTTTTCTTAATCTACATGAGTCTGGAGTTATCTCTAAAGCTTCATCTGTATTAAGCATACTTAATTGCTCAGCAATAGACATTGTTCTAACAGGTGTGAGTACAACATTCTCATCTGTACCCTGAGTCCTCATATTTGTAAGTTTCTTACCCTTCATTACATTGATTATCATATCACCTGGTTTAGGTGAAAGACCAACTATCATCCCAGGATAAACTGCATCATTATGAGTAACAAACATTTCTCCTCTTGCTTGTAGGTTAAAGATTGCGAATGCAACAGCTTTTCCCTGTTCCATCGATATTAATGCTCCATTTCTTCGACCTTCCATTTCTCCTTCAAAAGGACCATAATTATGGAATATTCTATTAATAACTCCATTTCCTTTAGTAAGTGTAAGAAATCTGCTTGTGTATCCCATTAACCCTCTTGTTGGTGCATGAAAAATTAATCTTTTTTTATTAGTTCCAGTATCTTTTAACTCTATTAGTTTACCTTTTCTTCTATTCATCGAGTCTATTACTTTAGATGAATGTTCTTCATCAAGGTCCATTGTGATTTCTTCAATTGGCTCAAGTTTGTTTCCACTTTCATCAGTTTTATATAAAACTTTTGGAGGACTAACTGTCATTTCAAAACCTTCTCTTCTCATTTGAGTTAAAAGAATTTCTAACATCAACTCACCTCTACCACTAACAACAAAAGAGTCTTTTCCTTCATTTTCAGAGAATGTAATTCCAACATTATTTTGAGCTTCTTGAACTAATCTATCTCTTATTTGCGTGCTGGTTAGTTTTTTACCTTCAGTTCCAGCTAAAGGTGAAGTATTTACAGTAATTGTAATTGACATTGTAGGAGGATCTATTGGAGTAGCAGGAATAGGCTCATTAACCTCCAAGTCACATATTGTATCAGCAACATTTGCCTTTTCTAATCCAGCAACGACTACAATATCCCCAGCTTCACCAACATCTATTGGAACTTTTTTAGTTCCTTCATATCTAAAAATTTTTGTTAATTTTCCCTCATCAACTTTTTCACCATTTAAATTGATTGCTTTTATAGATTGATTAGCTTTTGCAGTACCTTGTGTAATTCTTCCAACTAAACTTCTACCTAAAAAACTATCTGCATAAAGTAAAGTTGATAACATTGCAAAAGGTTTAGTTTTGTCAAGTTCAGCAGGTTTTACATGATCAACAATTAAATCTAACAAAGGATATAAATTTTCTCTTGGACCATCAACTTCATGATCTGCCCAACCTGATCTTCCACTTGCATATAGAACAGGAAAATCTAATTGTTCTTCATTTGCATCTAAGCTCACAAATAAATCAAATGTTTCATCTAAAACCTCATTAGCTCTTTGATCAGCTTTATCTAATTTGTTAATAACAACAATCGGCTTTAATCCTTGTTTAAGTGCTTTTGATAATACAAATTTTGTTTGAGGCATAACACCTTCTGCAGAGTCGATTAATAACAGTGCTCCATCTGCCATACTTAAAACTCTTTCAACCTCAGCCGCAAAATCTCTGTGGCCTGGAGTGTCGATTATATTTATTCTTGAGTTATTCCAATTAATTGAAGCAGGTTTGGCTAAAATTGTAATTCCTCTTTCTTTTTCAAGTTCACCTGAGTCCATTAATCTTTCATCAACAACTTCATTATCTCTAAATAAACCACTTTGTTTCATTAAATTATCAATTAGAGTGGTTTTGCCGTGATCAACATGGGCTATGATGGTGATGTTTCTGATATTATTGCTCATAAATTCTGGCTTTTATACATATTTAAAAGGATATTAAAACTCAAAAAAACTCATAACTGGCTTGAATAATATTCAAAATTCGGGATTAATTTGTCTTTTTTTGCTTATCTTTTTTGAGTTTTCTTTTTTCTTTTAAGCTTAATTTAGGTTTTTTTTTAACACTTGAGTCTTTGAAGGATTTTCCACTATATCTTTTTGACATGTTATCAGGATTTATTAATGATAAAATAAACAAATTTTAATTTAATGGAAAGAAATAATTTAGAAAATGCAAAAAATTTATTTCAAGAAGGTATAAAATATTTACAGCAAGAAAATTATGAAATTGCTGAACAAAAATTTATTGATTCACTTAAATTAGCTCCAGGACGATTATCAATAATTCATAATTTAATATCAATTTATATAAATACAAATCAAAAAGATAAATTAAGATATTTGCTAGAACAAAATAAAAATTTAAATGAGGAAAAGGAAATTTTATATGGTCAAGCATTCAGTAGTTATTTTGACAATCATTATGAATTATCAATAGATATTTGTAAAAAAATTATTAAATTTGAAAAATTTAAATTTTCTATTCAGGATCTACTAGCATCAAACTACAAGAAACAAAAAAAATTTTTAGAGGCCTTAAAAATCTACAAACTACAATTAAAACAAAATAGAACTAATTTACCATTTTATAATATCGGATGTTTATTTTTGGATTTAGGAAGAATAAAAACAGCACATTATTATTTCAATAAAAGTAAAGAAATTAAAGCCGATGATTATACTAATTTGAATAATTTATCTATATGCAAACTTAAATTAAAAGATCTTAAAAATGGATTTTTGTTATATGAAAATAGATTGAAAAAAAAGGTTGATGCAGTAACAAATAAATTTGTACATATATCCTCACCAAAATCATTGAATGAAATTAAAGATAAAAAAATTTTAATTTGGGATGAGCAAGGACTTGGTGATACAATTCAATTTTCTAGGTTTGTTATTGATTTATTAAAATTTACGACAGAAATTACGTTTGTAGTAAATTCAAAATTAAGTAAAATTCTTACTAATTTAAATGAAAAAATCAAAGTATGCGATTATAATAATATTGATGAAAGTAAATTTGATTTTCAGATACCTCTATGTAGTTTGCCAAAATTTTTAAATTTAGAAAAAGTAGAAGATATAAATTTTTATAAATTAAACATTTTATCTGATAAA
>CACKBU010000023.1 GCA_902598485.1 uncultured Pelagibacteraceae bacterium | reverse complement strand
TTATCTTTCCAAATTCTTGAGTTTTCGTTAAATGAACAGTTATTAAGAAAAAATAATACAATGAAAGTAAAAATTAATTTATTCACTCAAGTCTCTGTTCAATCTTTTCTCTGCTTGAAGTCTTATATCTGGATTTGAATTTTCTAAAGCTATTATTTGGTTGAAAAATTCTTTAGCTTTTTGTTTTTGATTATTTGCATAAAAATATTCTGCCATTAAATATAAAGAATGTGATTTCCAGACACTTTTTGAGTTAATCAGTGGACTTAACATATTTAGAAGATCACTCTCCTGAGCGTTATCTGCATTGTAGAGTGCCTTCTTGTATATAATTAAGTTGTTAATCTCACTGTCTAACGAAGTATCGTTTATCAATATATCAAATAATGAATTAATTCTGGACTGATCACTTACAAGATTATTATCAATGATAAAATAAAGGGATAAAGGTGAATAAGTTGGATCTTTCTTGTTTATAATTTCAATCAGGCTGCTAGCTGTTTTTTCTTTTGTTTTTTCTGAATAATCAATGATTATTGAATTATAACTATCTGAGATATCTTTTTTTTTATTAATTAAATATTTATCGTAACTAAAAACACCGACTATAATAATTATTAAGATAATTATACCTGAAATAATTTTATTTTTATTGTTTACAAAAAAATTCTTAATTTTTTCATTTCTAGTATTTGTATTTATAATTGATAAATCTTCGTCCATAACTAAATCATATTCCTTAAAACGTACTGCAGAATACCTCCATTTTTATAATACTCTAATTCATTTTTTGTATCAATTCTGCATAAAGTTTTAATTTTCTTTATTTCGCCGGAAGCATATTTAATTTCAACTGTCACTTCATCTGAGGGATTAACACCCTTTTCTATATTTAGAATACTAATTAATTCAGAGCCAATTAATTTTAGATTTTTTCTATTTACATCTTCGATAAATTGTAAAGGTAATATTCCCATTCCAATCAAATTAGATCGGTGGATTCTTTCAAAACTCTCTGCGATTACTGCTTTTATCCCAAGTAATTTTGTTCCTTTAGCTGCCCAATCTCTAGATGATCCGGTTCCATACTCTTTTCCACCAATTACAACTAAATCTGTTCCTCTTTTTTTATATTCAACAACTGCATCATAGACAGGAAGAACTTTTTCTTCTGGATATAACTTTGTAAAACCACCCTCTGTACCAGGAGCCATTTCATTTCTAATTCTTATATTTGCAAAAGTTCCTCGCATCATAACTTCATGGTTACCTCTTCTTGAACCATATGAGTTATAATCTTTAGGTAAAATTTGGTGTTCCATAAAATATTCACCAGTTGGACTATCTTTTTGAATACTGCCGGCTGGCGATATATGGTCAGTAGTCACCATATCACCTAAAATTAATAATGGTCTTGCATCCTTAATTTCTTTAAATCCTTCTGGTTTATCTGGCAACGAGTCAAAAAACGGAGGTTTTTTTACATATGTTGATCCCTCATCCCAATTATAGATACTACTTTTATCAGTTTTAATTTTTTGCCATTGAGTTGGGCCCTCAGAAACATTTGAGTATCTTTGTATAAACATCTCAGCATTAAGTGAGTCTTTTAAAGTTTCTTCTATCTCTTTATTTGAAGGCCAAATATCTTTTAAAAATACATCTTTTCCATCTTTATCTTTTCCTAATGAATCTTTGTACAAATCAACTTCCATATGCCCAGCTATTGCATATGCAACAACAAGTGGGGGTGAAGCCAAATAGTTAGCTTTTATATGTGGAGAAATTCTTCCCTCAAAATTTCTATTTCCAGATAAAACTGAAACAGCATAAATATTTTCTTTTTGGATCGCTTCTACAATATTTTCTGGGAGTGGCCCTGAATTTCCAATGCAAGTTGTACAACCATATCCAACTAAATTAAAACCAAGTTGATCTAAATAAGTATTTAATCCAGCTTTTGCCAAATAGTCTGTAACTACTTGAGATCCAGGTGCTAAAGAAGTTTTTACCCAGGGTTTAACCTGCAAACCTTTTTCAATAGCTTTTTTAGCTAATAGTCCAGCCCCGATTAAAACATTTGGATTAGAAGTGTTAGTACAAGAAGTTATTGCAGCAATTAATATTGAGCCATCTTTAATTTCGTAATCTGTATTTGATACTTTCGAAATTGACTTTTCATTTTTATTTGTAGCTTCCTGCAATACTTTTTGAAACGAACTAGGTGCATCAGTTAAAAGAACTTTGTCTTGAGGTCTTTTTGGTCCTGAAATAGTCGGTACAACTGTGGACATATCTAAAGTTATAATGTCAGTAAATTCTATCTCGTTACTCGCCCATAAACCTTGTTCTTTGGCATAATTTTCTACGATATCAACAGTTTGTTGATCTCTTCCTGAAAATTTTAAATATTTTAATGTTTCTTCATCAATAGGAAAAAAGCCACAAGTAGCACCATATTCTGGCGCCATGTTTGCAATTGTTGCTCTATCCGCTAGTGTTAAATTTTTTAAACCCTCTCCATAAAACTCAACGAATTTACCAACTACTCCTTTATCTCTTAACATTTTAACAACAGTTAATACTAAATCAGTTGCAGTAGTTCCTTCTGGCATTTTGTTCTTCATTTCAAAACCGATGACTTCTGGTATTAACATGGAAATTGGTTGACCTAACATTCCTGCTTCAGCTTCAATTCCTCCAACACCCCATCCTAAAACAGATAAACCATTTACCATTGTTGTATGACTATCCGTTCCAACTAAAGTATCTGGAAAAAGATATTTTTCACCTTTAAATTCTTCTGACCAAACAACTTTTGACAAATATTCAAGATTTACTTGGTGACAAATTCCTGTTCCTGGTGGAACTATTCTAAAATTATCAAATGCCTGCTGTCCCCATTTTAAAAAAGAATATCTCTCACCATTTCTTTCAAATTCTATGTCGACATTTTTTTCAAAAGAATCAGCTTTTGCAGATTGGTCGACTTGCACAGAGTGATCAATTACAAGATCAACTGCTGACAGTGGATTTATTGTATTTGGATCTTTATTTTTTTCTTTAACTGCTTCTCTCATTGCAGCTAAATCTGCAACCGCAGGTATTCCTGTATAATCTTGAAGCAAAACTCTTGCTGGTCTATATGCAATTTCAGTTTTAGATTTTTTTGTCTTTAGCCAGTTTTTAATCGCCTCTATTTGAGATTTTGTTACACTTAAATCGTCTTCGTATCTTAATAAATTTTCTAGTAAAACTTTGAGAGATTTTGGAAGTTTATCTATTCCTTCAAGTCCATTTTTTTCTGATTCATTTAATGAGTAATAATTATACTCTTTGTCATTAACTGTGATTTTTTTTAGTGATTTATAAGAATTTTTGTTTCCTGGGGTCATATTATAAATAAAAAGTTATTATGCTTGTTAAAAGAAGCAGTGACATAGCATAATTAAAGTAATTAATAAATTTCTGATTTGTCGCAAATTTCCTGAAAAATTTACCTAAGAAGGTCCACAGAGTTATACTGGTCACTGAAACAATTAAGGCCATAATGATAATTTGAGTCGTATAACTTACAAAGGTTTCTCCTGGATTAATATAAGTTGAAACAAGAATAATTGATGCAATAACGCCTTTAGGATTTAAGAATTGAAAAATAAAAGTTTCATGAAACTTAATTGGATTTTTGTTTTTATTTTCCTGATCAGAAGGTCCTGAAAAAGAAATTTTGTATGCTAAATAAATTAAAAATAGAGTTCCTAAATATTTCAATACCTCTTGAATTAAAGGATAAAGTTTAAAAATATTTATCAACCCTAGAGCTAAACATAATAACAAAAATGGAAATCCTAAAGTTACACCAATTATATGTGGCAGTGTTCTAAGAATACCAAAATTAAAACCAGAATAGAAAGCAACAAAATTATTTGGTCCAGGAGTAAATGCTGCAACAATTCCAAATAAAGTTATAGAAAGAATTTCAGGATGCATTATTAAGCAATCGATAATCCGTTTTCTGCTTTTTGAGAAGGATGAACAAGTGTAACTTTGCCATCGGCATCAATTGCCCCTAAAACCAATACTTGAGAAACTATTCCGGCAATATTTTTTTCAGGAAAATTACAAACAGCAATAACCTGTTTTCCTTTTAAATTCTCTTCATTATAATAATGGGTAATTTGAGCCGAAGATTGTTTAATGCCAATTTCGCTTCCAAAATCAACTTCAACCACTAAAGATGGCTTTCTCGCTTTTTCATTTTTTTTTACAGAAATTACAGTACCAATTCTAATATCTACTTTATCAAAATCATTATAGGTAATTTGCTCTTTAATCATAATATAATATAGTGTTTTAAGTTTATGAGTATAGATAACAATTTATATGAAAAATCAATCAAGATTTTAACAGACTTAATCGCATTTAAAACTATCTCAGGTCAAGATAACAGTAATTTAATTGATTATTGTGAAAAAATTTTAAATAACATCGGAATAGATACTTTCAAAGTTTATGATGATGATAAAAAAAGAGTAAATCTTTTTGGAACTCTAAAAGCAAAAAATCAAAGCATAAAAAAACCAATTATATTATCTGGTCACACTGATGTGGTTCCCGTATCTAAAGGTTGGAGCAGTGATCCATTCGTTGCAACTATTAAAAATGATAAATTATATGGAAGAGGCTCATGTGATATGAAAGGTTTTATTGCATGTACACTTGCTTATGCACCTATCTTCAAAGAAAGTAATTTAGATAGAGACTTACATTTCTGTTACACATTTGATGAAGAGACCGCATGTATTGGAGCCCCTTTATTAATAGAGGAATTAAAAAAAAGAGAAATCAAAAATGGAATTTGTATAATTGGTGAGCCAACTAAAATGAAAATTATTGACGCCCACAAAGGTATGAATGAATACACAGTTCACTTTGGAGGACTTGCGGGACATAGTTCTAAACCACATTTAGGAGTAAATGCAGCTGAATATGCTACTAGATATGTTGGAAAACTTTTAGAAATTAGAGAAGAATTAAAAAAAAGAGTTCAAAAAGATAGTATTTTTGATCCTCCACATTCAACTTTATCAATTGGTGGAATTAAAGGTGGTATTGCTCATAATGTCATTGCAGATAGATGTAGTGTTGAATGGGAAACAAGACCAGTTGTTAAAGAAGATGGAGAGTTTGTTACGAAAGAAATTGATAAATATGCAAATGAAGTACTTCTACCGGAAATGAAAAAAGTATTTCCAGATTCATATATTAAAAAAGAAGTGATAGGTGAAGTTGTTGGTTTTAACAGATTAGATGAGTCTGAAGCGTGTGAATTTGTATCAAATATAACTGGTGATAATTCTAGAGAAGTAGTTTCTTTTGGAACAGAAGCTGGTTTATTTCAAGAATTAGGTATCAGTACAGTTGTTTGCGGACCTGGATCCATAGAACAAGCTCACAAAATTGACGAGTTCATAGAATTAAATGAAATGAAAAAATGCCTTAAGTTTTTAGAGGGTGTAAAAGATAAGTCAGTAAATTAACTCCAACCACCTACGGCTTTTACTTCTAAAAACTCTTCTAAACCGTGTTCGCCTGCTTCACGACCTATTCCTGAATGTTTAAAGCCACCAAAAGGTGCATCAACAGCAATTCCAGCTCCATTAACATCTACCATTCCAGATCTTAATTTTCTTGCAACTCTTTGTACCTTTTCAGAGTCTTGGGTTTGGATATAGTTTGTTAATCCATAAGCAGTATCATTTGCGATTTTTATTGCTTCTTCCTCTGTTTCAAATGGAATAACAGACAAAACTGGTCCAAAAATTTCTGTTCTTGCAACATCCATATTATTATTTACGTCCGCAAAAACAGTTGGTTTAACAAAGTAACCTTTGTCTAATCCTTCAGGTTTACCTGTTCCTCCAGCAACTAATTTTGCACCTTCATCTATTCCTTTTTGAATTAAAGTTTGTATTTTATTGTATTGATTTTCTGAAATAACTGGACCTATATGTTCTCCTTCTTTTTTAGGGTCACCAACCTCAAAACTTTCGGTATATTTTTTTAATCTCTCAATAGCCTCTTCATACATTGATTTTTCAACTAACATTCTTGTTGGCGCATTACAAGATTGTCCAGAATTTCTAAAACATCTTAAAGCACCTCTTTCAATAGCCTCTGGATCAGCATCTTTAAAAATTATATTTGCTCCTTTACCACCTAATTCTAAGCTTACTCTTTTAAAATCTTTAGCAGCATTTTGTGAAATCAAAGCTCCTGCTCTTGTTGATCCCGTAAAAGAAATCATATTTATATCTGGATGACTTGTAAGAGCATCACCTGTTGTTGCTCCATCACCATTAACTAAATTGAACACACCTTTTGGAAATTTTACATCATCAATAATTTCAGCAAGTATCATTGAAGAGAGTGGTGCTAATTCTGATGGCTTTAAAACCATTGTACAACCTGCAGCTATTGCTGGCATTACTTTTAAACAAACTTGGTTCATCGGCCAATTCCATGGCGTTATTAATGCACAAACACCTTTTGGTTCATAAATTAATCTTTGGTTAGGAGCATGATCTCCTAACGGTTTTTCAAATTCAAAATTTTTTAAATATCTAATAAATGATTTGATATGACTTGCTCCTGTACCTGCTTGTAATTTTGTTGCAAAATCTTTTGGAGCACCCATCTCAAGAGTTATAGCTTCTGCAATATCTGCCCATCTTTTCTTATAATTTTCATAAAGTTTTTCTAATAATCCAATTCTTTCTTCTTTGGAAGAAAAGGCCCAAGATCCATAGGCATCTTTAGCTGCATTAACAGCAATATCAACATCAGCTTTGTTCCCTAAAGTAATTACTGCACAATTTTCTTCTGTAGCAGGATCAATAACTTTAATTTCCTCAGAACTATTTGGCCTAACCCACGCTCCATTAATGTAAAAATTTTTTTTGTCTAACATGCTTTGACGTTATCCTTTCTTTATGTTTTTGCAAATAAATTAGTTAATTCATAAACAATAGTTGCTGCTGCTAAAGAAGTTACTTCTGCATGATCATATGCTGGAGAAACCTCAACAACGTCAGCTGAAACTAAATTTAATCCAGACAAACCTCTTAAAACATTTACCATTTCTCTTGTAGTCATCCCTGCAATTTCTGGTGTACCAGTACCTGGAGCAAATGCAGGGTCTAAAACATCAATATCAATTGATAAGTACAATGGATTGTCTCCCACTCTTTTTCTAATTCTTTCTGCTATTTTATCAGTTCCTTCTGTTTGAAACTCATCACAATGAATTATTTTAAATCCAAAACTTTCATCATTTTTAATATCATTTCTACTATAAAGTGGTCCTCGAATTCCAACATGCATTGAGGCATCATCTAAAAATAAACCTTCTTCTCTTGCTCTTCTAAATGGAGTTCCGTGAGTATAAGGTGCACCAAAATATGTATCCCAAGTATCTAAGTGGGCATCAAAATGAACTAAAGATACAGGGCCTTTATTTTTTTTATTTATTGCTCTTAACAGTGGAACTGCAATAGTATGATCTCCACCTAAGCTTATAATTCCTCCAACCTTATTTAATAAATCTGTTGCACCTACTTCTATTTGTTTAATTGCTTCATCAATACTAAATGGGTTACAAGCGATATCACCAGCATCAGCTACTTGTTGGATTTTAAAAGGCTCAACATCATAATTAGGATGATAATTAGTTCTTAAATGTCTAGAAGCTTGCCTGATGCTTTGTGGACCAAATCTTGCTCCAGGTCGATAACTTGTGCCAGCATCAAATGGAATTCCAACAATTGCAACGTCACAACTTTTCACATCTCTTAGTTCAGGTAATCTTGCAAAAGTGCTTGGGCCAGCAAATCTTGGAACTTTAGTTCCGCTAACTGGTTGAATTGGATTTTTATTTCTTTCTTTTTTCATTTTTTAATAATCTAAGATAATATTATCTCATCTAATTCGTCTATAATAATTTAATGAAAATTTTATTTTTATTTATTCTTATTTTTCATATTTCGCATGTAAATGCTGATGAAATTTATAATCTATTAAAAATTCCAAATTTAGAAATTTATAAATTAAAAAACGACAATAATATTCGTTATTTGAGCGCTAAAGGTAATTTTAAAATTGGTGCAAATAAGAACATTACTTGTGACAAAGTTGATATAAATAATTTAAATTCAAAATTTCCTTTAATTGAAAAAAATATTAATCGATATAATTCTAATTTTCTTAATAAGATAAAATTAAAATATATTGTATTTTGTGAAAATTTATTCATCTCTGAAATTAATACTGGGGGAATACCTGATAATAAAAACAGGACGTTAATTTTAGATATTAATTTTAACAAAAAATATTTTGAAAGAATGATGCATCATGAAATTTTTCATATGATACAAAACACTCACATTGAATATTTTGATGAGGATAAATTTTCTTCTTTAAATCTAACATCGTTTAATTACGCTGAATGTTCAACTTGTTCTAATAGATTAAATTTAGATCTATATGAAAAAACTGATGGTTTTTTAACAGAATATTCTAAATCTATACCATCTGAAGATATGGCAGAAATTT
>CACKBU010000022.1 GCA_902598485.1 uncultured Pelagibacteraceae bacterium | reverse complement strand
ATCAATTACTTTTACTGAGTATTTTTGAATTTCAGATGGAATACAATATTTAAGGTTAGAATTAAAAATTTCATTAAAATTTAATGTAATATTATTTTTTTTGAGTTTTTTATGTAATATTAAATCTGTCTCTTTGTGACCATGACTATGATCAAAAGGTATTACATTTGTTTGACATATAGGAACTCCTAAAAGTGCAGCCACACTGGATAAACCCCCGTGGTTACAGATTATTCCCTTCGACTCTTTTATAAGATAAATTTGTAAATCTTTGTCCTCGCAAGTTTCAAAATCAAATTCGTAATAATTTTTTCTTTCAAAATTACTTTTTTGATTTGTATGAACTATTCTTATTATTGAATAATTTTGATTTAATAAAAACTCTATCGAGTCTAAATAATTTTCAAAATCCGAAGTTCTTAAATTAGAAGTTTTATAAAATTCTTTATCCCTGGTATGTAGTATATAAGTTTTTTTTAGATCTATATTATTGAATTTTAACTTTGTAAGTTTTTGAAGAAATTCTCTCCTATTTTTATTAAAACAAAACAACTCATATGAATTTTTAAATTTATCTTCATAATCTGTCAAAATTTTATTATAGAAGTTTTTATTTATTATTTTATTTTCATTAAAAAATGTTTCAACAAACTCAGGTGAAATTGAGATTTTATTAGAGTGGATTAGTGGTAGACATAAAATACTTATTAGACTGTTATTAAAGTAAATGAATTTGTCATTTAGTAGATTTGTAAATACATCTTTGTATTTTGAATAGCTAGGAATGATAATGATTGGTTTTTTGTTATTTAAAAGCAATGATTTTATCATCGCATCAAGATGGTGAGCTAAAACACCAATTTGATTAGGACTTAATTTTAGAAACCTATATTCTGTTAAATAAATTAATAAAATTAATGGAGAATAAATCAATTTAGAAATATCTAAAAATATTAGTCTAATTAAATAAAAAACATATTTTATGTTTTGTTTTAAATTAAAGTTTTTTGAATAGAAAAATATATTTTTAATTACATTTTTTTTATTCAAAATTCCTAGTTTTTTTTGAGGATATACAAATATAAATGGATCTATATTAAAAATTAAGTTAATTATTTTTTTCAAAATGAACTCTATTAATTTTTTAAATATTTTTCTTTACAAAAAATACACATATAAAAATATTTTTTTTATTTTATTTTTTTTTATATTATTTTTATTAGCTTGTTACAAAGTTAGCCATATAACATATTTTTTTTCTGATAATATTTTTATAAACTATATACATAATTTAAGTAAAAATAGGGGATTTTTTGAGATTTTAATTGAAAAAAATAATATTTTTGGTTTACCTATAATACCTCATAATCCCTATTTAAATTTATTGTCTTTCTTAAATTATGAATTACCAACTTTTAATGGATACTTTTTCTATCAGTTTGTTTTTAAGCTATTAGAAATATTTGTTTTTTACTTAGTTATTTGGTCACTAAAAAAAAGAATTAATTTTTGGCATCTTTTTATATTTTTTACATTTATTTTTCATTTTAATATCTTTGATCATCAATCATATATTAATTTCCCCATTTTAATATTCAATATTTTTATTTTAATATCTCTAAGATTTGAAGACAAAAATTATCTTGCATTTGTTTTAATTTTTTTAGGATCTTTTTGGTCTTTTTTTATTAATCCAATGTATTTTTTTACAACATCATTTGGACCAATGTTATTTTTGATTTTACATTCACTTTTAAGAAAAAATATTAAGTTTTTATTGGCCTCAACTTTAGCATTTACACCATTTGTATTAATGTATATTTTTTTGGTTCTTGGTACAGCGAGGTTTGCAGTAAGTGATCTTATAATTTCTGAGAGTTCAAATATTTATAATTTTACAATTATCAATTCCTCATTATTACAAATATTTTTTATTTTTTTACTTTTACAAAGTTTAAATTTAAAAAAAAAGAATTTTTATAAAAATAAAAATTTGTTAATTTTAATAATTTTATTTATTTTAAGCTTACTATTTGGAATAGTTTTTAAATATAAAATAATCAACTGGAATATACCTCACCCAATTTATATTGATTATTCTCTACAGTATATCTACTTAGCAATAATTTCAGTGCAATTGTTTGACACTAAGTTAAATAAAAATTTTGCAAAACTATTTGTAATATTTCTTTTTTGTTTAAAATTACCCGATTATTATCCAAAAAATTATAGTAAAGATAATAGTATTTTTCCTTTTGAAGAGAGATTTTTCTGGGAAAAAAATCAAGTCTTAAACATTGATGATAAATTAAAAAATAAAAATATTTATTTAAACATACCAAATGATGAATCTAAATTTTCTAATCATTTAATTTATAAGAATTTAATTATGAGAAATTATATAGTTGAATTACAATCTTCTTTGAATTGGAGCGATTTTTATGAGGCAAGCTATTATTCTACTTACGGACATTCTTTATTATTAGGTATAAATACTTTTTTAGCTACAAATTTAGAAAAAAGAGTTTTATATAAAAATACTGTGCCAAGAGTCGGTTTAGATTATAAATATTTAGATATTTTAAACTTAGATATAATTCTTTCTGATATAGAGATAAAAGACCATAATTTGATTAAAAGAGTAAATTTTAAAAAATTCGATTTATTTTTATACAAAATTAATAATAAAAATCTAAACAAAAGATGTAGTTTAAATACGGATAGAACAAAATATAATAAGATAATATTTTATATTAAATCCTTTGAAAAAGGTAAAAAATGTCATGCTATATTTCCAATACCTTATTCTCATACTAATAAATTTAATGTAAACAATATAATTGTGGAAACAAAAAATTTTGAAAAATATTGGCACTCAATGTATCTTAATCATGGTGATATTGTTGTAGTTTCAAAAAAATCATTTTTTCCTTATTTACTATCTTCATATCGTGATTATAAAGAATTCAAATTAAACTAATAGATCATGTCAAAAATTATAAATTTTAAAAATATCGCAAGTCTTAGAAAAAAATTTAAACAAAAAAAAATAGTTATGTGTCATGGTGTTTTTGACTTATTACATTTGGGGCACATTATTCATTTTGAAGAAGCAAAGAAAATGGGAGATATTTTGATAGTTTCAGTTACCAGTGATAAATTTGTTAATAAAGGATATGGTCGACCATATTTTAATATTTCTGATAGAATGAAATCTTTATGTGCTTTAAATTTTATAGATTATGTAATTGAAAGTGATTATCCAACTGCTGAATTGAATTTAAAAAAAATTAAACCTGACATATACTGCAAAGGTTCAGAATATTCTAAATCAGAAAAAGATATTTCTAAAAATATACTTAAGGAAAAAAAATTTGTTAAGAAAATTAATGCTCAAATTAGATATACATCCGGTAAAATCTTTAGTTCAAGTAAGTTGATAAATTCATTCAGTCAAAATTTTAATGATGAGCAAAAATCATTCTTAAAGAAAATTAAAAAAAAATATTCTTTTTCAGATATAGAGATTTATCTAAAAAAAATATCAAATCTTAAAATTAATGTTTTAGGTGAAATTATAACTGATAAATACACTTATTGTGAACCTATTGGTACTTCAGGAAAAGATCCCTTCTTAGTTTTTGAAAGAAAAAAAGATAAACAGTTTCAAGGAGGAAGTTTAGCTATAGCAAAAAATTTGGCAAATTTTTCAAAAAAAATAAATTTAATTTCATATTACCCCAAAAAAAAAATCAATTTAAGAATTAAAGGTATAAATTTTGACATAGTAAAAAGCAATAAAATTAATGAAATAGTTAAGAATAGGTTTGTTGATATAAATACAAATTCTAAGTTATTTGGAATTTATTCTTTAGATAGTCATAAAATAAATAATACTTTTGAAAATAAAATAATTTCAAAACTGAAATCAACTAAGAAAAATAATTTTTATATTATTTCTGATTATGGACATGGTTTGATTACAAAAAAAATTTCTGATTTTATAAGTAAAAAAAAATATAATTATACTCTTAATGCACAAATTAATTCTTCAAATAGAGGATTTCATGGACTTTTTAAATACAAATACCCCGAAGCTGTAATTGTAAATACAAGTGAATTACAATATGAATTTAAAGACAAGACAAGTTCATTAGAAAGTTTAATATTAAAACTAAAGAAAAAAATTTTTCCTAATAATATAGTGGTTACTAGAGGCTCAAAAGGTGCTATCGCATATAGTAATAAGGATGGTTTTTCTTATTGTCCTGCATTTCATCAAAAAATTGTTGATAAGGTTGGTGCAGGAGACAGTTTATTAGCAGTTTTTTCATTATTTAAATTTGTTAATGCTCCAAACGATTTAGCTTTATTTGTGTCTTCTATAAGCGCAGGTTACCAAGTTTCAGTAGTAAATAATGAAAGCTTTTTAGATAAAACAAATTTATTAAAACATTTGCAACATTTATTAAAGTGAAAAAAAAAATAAAAAGATTAGACCTTATTAAACAATGGAAAAGTCAGGAAAAGATAATTTTACCATCAATTATAAATGTTTTACGAAGCGGACAATATGTAAATTCTGATATTGTAGAGAGGTTAGAAAATAAAATTGCAAGACTAACTAATTCAAAATATTGTGTTTGTACAAATAGTGGGACAGATGCTTTAACTTTAGGTTTGCACGCTCTTGGTATAAAAAAAAATGACGAGGTTATAACACAATCTAACTCCTTTGTCGCTTCTACTGCCTCAATTGTTCATTTAGGTGCCAAACCAGTTTTTATAGATGTCAAAAATAATCAAATGATTGATGAAAATAAAATACAAAAAAAAATTACTAAAAAAACAAAAGCTATTATGCCAGTTCATTTAACTGGTAGAATGGCAAATATGATCACCATAAGAAAAATCGCAAAAAAATATAACTTAAAGATCATTGAAGATTGTGCTCAGGCAATTGGATCGAAGTATTTTGGTAAGACAAGCGGAACATATGGAGACATAGGTTGCTTTTCTACTCATCCACTTAAAAATCTGAATTCTTGTGGTGATGGTGGGTTTGTTATTTTAAATAATAAAAACAAATATGAGTATATAAAAAAATTAACAAATCATGGTTTAATTGATAGGAATTTTTGTGAAACCTTTGGTTATGTGTCAAGAATGGATTCTATTCAAGCCGCAATATTAATTAAAAGAATTAAATATCTTAAATCTGTTCTACAAAAAAGAAGATTTCTTGCAAAATTATATTTTGAAAATCTAAAAAATTTACCAATTGTTTTGCCATTAGAAAAAAAATTTGAATTTAATTCATACCATTTGTTCGTTATACAGACTAATAAAAGAGAAAAATTAATTAAATATTTGAAATCTAACGGAATTGATACAGGTATTCATTACCCAATACCGATACATATGCAAAAAGCATATAAAAGAATATATAAAAAAAATTTAGATCTTAAAAATACTGAAAAACAGTCAAAAGAAATATTGTCATTACCAATTAACGAATTTTTACAAAAAAAAGATATTATCTATATTTGTCAGACTATAAAAAATTTTTTTAACTCATTATAAGCTTAATTTACAAAAAACTTTTGAAATTTTTTGATTTTGAAATAAGTAATTAAATTATTAATTAAGAAAATATATCTTTTATTTGAAGTCTATTATTTAAAATAAAATAATTTAATTTGTTTTATTATAAAATCTAATTGTTTTTTTGTAACATATTCATGAACAGGTAAAGATAAAGTGTCTTTTGATAATTTTTCGGCCATTGGAAAATCACCCTTTTTATAACCAAACATTTGCTTTGAAGGCTTTTGTAAATGCATTGGTATTGGATAATGTTTTTTTGCATCAATGCCTTTTGAAATTAAAAATCTTGCAAGCTTATCTCTGTTTTTTACTTGAATACAATAAAGATGAAAAACCTCTCTTGAACTCTTTTCTCTTTTAGGAATATAAATTTGTTTTATATGCTTTAAATTATCATCTAAATAATTTGCATTTTTAATTCTAGAAAAAGTTATGTTTTTAAGTTTTGGGAGTAAATGATTTGCTACAATAGCTTGCAAAGTGTCTAGTCTTGAATTTACTCCAAAAAATTTAATATTATTTCTATCAACTAGTCCATGGTTTCTTATTAATTTAAGTTTTTTATTAATTTTATTATTATTTGTAACTATCATTCCACCATCACCCCATACATTGAGGTTCTTTAAAGGATGCAAACTAAAGCATCCTATGTCACCAAAATTGCCAGCAAATTTATTTTTTTTAAAAGATAACGCTGCGTGGCATGCATCTTCGATTACAAATAATTTATATTTTTTTGCTATCTGATTTATTTTTTTCATATCACAAATACGACCTGACCAATGCACAACTAATATGGCTTTAGTTTTTTTTGTGATACTTTTCTCTATTAAATCTGGATTAATATTAAAGTCCTGTCCAGCATCTACAAAGTTTGGTTTACAATCTGCTTGAACAATTGCATTTATAGTTGCATAAAATGTATAGGGTGTTGTAATTACTTCATCACCATTTTTTAAGTCCAGAACCTTTAAGGCTAAATAAATTGCATCAGTTCCACTACCAACACCGATACAATGTTTTGCATTTATCAGCTTAGCAAATTTTTTTTCAAATTTTTCAACTTCAAAACCAAGGGTATAATCATTGAATTTAATTAATTTCTCAATTTTTTTAAAAATTTTCTTATAATCATTAAATTGACTAGAAAGATAATTGTGGGAGATATTAAATTTTTTGTTTTGTATATATTGTTGAGTTAAAAAATTAGTGTTTTTCATATTTTATGAATATAATTTTCATTAAATTTTTTTATTTTATTAAAGTTTTTTACATACCATTTTATGGTATTGTTTAAGCCTTGATCTAAAGAGATAGAGTTATTCCATTTCAAAATATTTTTTGCTTTTTTTGAATTCATGAAATATTTTTTATCTTTTGCTCGTCTATCTTTTGAAATTTTTACTATATTTTTGTAATTAGCGTTCATTTTTTTGCATATTGTTTTAACTAAGTCTTTAATAGTTATTATTTCTTTTGAAGAAACATTAATCACTATTTGTTTTTGTTTTTTTAAATTTATAGCCTTAAAAATAGCATTTGAAAAATCATCTATATAAATAAATGATCTACTTGATAATCCACCACCATGTAAGCTAAGTTTTTTTCCTTTCAAGATAGAAATAATTGTTTTTGGAATAATTCTGTAAATTGGCTGGTATTCACCATAAAAATTTGAAAATCTTAATATCAATACAGGAAAATTAAATTCTTTTTTTTGAAGTTTTAAATACTTATCAATTGTGGAGTGTGTTAAAGCATATGGTGTAGTTGGATTGTCAACATTTTCTTCCAATAGCATTTTATAAGAAGATCCATATACCTCTGGTGTTGATATACGAATATACTTATTAATTTTTATTTTTTTTAATCCTTCTATAAGATTAATTTTGCTAATTACATTTGTTCTAAACCACTGATCAGGATTGTTCCAGCTTTCTGCTACCATGCCTTGTCCAGCGAAATCAATTATAAATACAGGATTTTTAATTTTTTTAATAATTTTAATAATTCTGTTGATATCCTTATTAATATCCAGCCGATAGAATTTAAAATTTTTTTTTTTTAAGAGGTTATCTTTGTATTTTAATTCTAATTTACTTTTTTCTTTTGATCTACTAATTCCAATTATTTTGTAATTTTTGTTTAACGCATAATTGATAAAAGAGGAGCCTGCAAACGAATTACTTCCTAGCACAATTATATGTTTCATTTAATTTTTAGATTTTATCCAGTTGATTGAGTAAGCACTTTTTGTATTTTTAATCTTTCCAATTTCAAAATATTTTTTTAATTCATTTATACCTTCGTGGAGAGATATCTTAAATTTAAATCCAGTTTTTTTAAGTTTTTGTGAGCTCAGTCTATACGATCTGGGATCATTTGATTTCATTATTTTTATTTTGCATTTTTTAAATATTTTTTTAATCTCTTCTGCAGTTTTTAAAGCAGAAAGGTTACCGTATGATGCATTATAAATCCCTGGTTTTTTATTTTTTTTCAAAAAGAAAATATAAATATCAATCATATCGCTTATATGGATAAATGGTCTAGTTTGTTTACCCCCAAAAACGTTTATTGTTTTTTTTGTCATCGCTTGAAAAGTTAAAATGTTAATCATTAAATCTAGACGCATTTTTTCTGAGTAACCAAAAACTGTACCTGGCCGAATTATGTAACATGAAAAGAATTTTTTGTATGATAAGATTACTCTTTCAGCAACCATTTTTGTTTTGTTATAATCACTTATTGGAAGTAGAGATAAATTTTCAGTAACATTTTGTTCTTTTTTTATCCCATAAACACTTCCAGAAGAGGCAAAAATGAACTTTTTGATTTTGTTCTTTTTTGCCAATTCACATAAATGCATTGTACCCTGACAAGATATTTCCCAAGTTAATTTGGGATCAAGATTTGATGCTGGATCGTTTGCAATCGATGCTAAATGGATAATTGTATTCACATCTTTGAAATGTTTATCAGTTAACTGAATTATATCTTTTTTTATAATTTTAAGATTTTTTCTTTTTTTTAAAAAGTTTGGAAACCAAAAAATATCTACTACTATAACTTCATGATTTAAATCTAGTAATTTATTTACTAACCTTGTACCAACATAACCACCACCTCCAGTAACAAGAATTTTCATATTTACGAGATATACTTAATTTAATATATGTTA
>CACKBU010000021.1 GCA_902598485.1 uncultured Pelagibacteraceae bacterium | reverse complement strand
TATTTTCTTTTTTTGAAGTAGGTAAATTTTCAATAAGTAAGTTTATATTTTGACTTTTCCAATAGAAATTTTCTTTATTATATTCTCCATCATTAATTTTAAATACTTCTTTGAGAATATTTAAGTCATGTGGAATATTGAATTCATCATTTGTGGCAGTATACGGAAACAAATAATAAAAATTATCAAATCCAGAAAATGTGATTGCACTCAAACACATACTGCAGGGCTCATGTGAACTTAAGAACATGCAGTCTTTTTCTTTTGGTCTTGTATTTACATCTAATTCATAAAATTTTTTTAAAGTATGCATCTCACCATGCCACAATGGATTTTCTATTTCATTGTTTGTTTCTGCGACTACAAGAGATAAATCATCTTTTTTTATTATTGCGGCACCAAATATTTTACTACCTTTGGCAACACCTTGTTCAGTTAAGGGCAAAACTTCTTTTGAAAATATATTTAATATTTTTTCTAGGGCTTTTTCATTCATATGCTTGAATCATCAAATAAAGAACACAATTGTTACTATAATTAAACTTAGATTAATAAGAAATAAATTATTAATACAACTTAAAAGTTAATAATTTGTGAAACAAAAAATGTTAATTTAAACTTATGACAAAATTAAAATCAGCAATAAGTCTTATAATTATATTAATTTTTTTTTCAGGGTGCCAAACTGTTAAAGATAAAACAGATGCTATTGTTGAAAAGGAAAATGAAAAATTAAGTAAATTTCTTGGAAAATCAGCTAGTGAACTTCAGATGGAGCTTGGAAAACCAGATGAAGACTTTAAGAATGCTAAAGGGAACTTTGAGTTTGTTTATAATAGTAAAAAATACCTTGTTCCATGTGAACGAAGGTTTGAAATAAATTCAGAGAATATAGTTGTGGGTTTTGTTTCAAACGGTTGCTTTTAAAATTTATTAATTAAAATAAATCTGCTCATTATAGGTTTTTTTTTATTATCTAAAGTGGAGTTATTCTAAACTAATCAGTTTTTTTATATTAATTCACAGCCAATAATGTAACGTATATTTAGTTAACGACGGAGGTTATATGGCTTCAAGAAAAACAAAAGCGGGCTCTACAAACAGTCCAGACAAGAAACTTCCATTAAATAAATCCATACCTTTAGGAATTCAGCACGTTCTAGCAATGTTTGCTGGTAATATAACGGTTCCTATTATTGTGGCTGGAGTTTTTGGTCAAACGCCTGAACAAAAAATTTTTTTGATTCAAATGGCTTTGTTTGTTGCGGGTGTTGCAACAATTATTCAAACAGTTGGATACAAAGAAATTGGTGCAAGACTTCCTATTGTTCAAGGAACAAGTTTTGCGTTTATACCGATTATGCTTCCATTTAAAGCAGCAGGATTAGGTGCGGTTTTTACAGCAGCGTTCATTGGAGGAATTTTTCAAATTTTTATTGGAAAAGTTTTAAAACCCATAAGGCATCTATTCCCACCATTAGTCACCGGTATAGTTGTACTAATGATTGGATTTAGTTTGCTGAAAGTTGGTTTTATGTATGCTGGTGGAGGTGGATGGTTAATGAATAATAAACCTGAAATCTTTGCAAATGCAAATCACTTAACAGTTGCCGCTTCAGTGTTCATAGTTGCTATTTTTTTCAATCTTAGAGGAAAAGGAATGGCTTCTGCAGCCTCAATTTTAATTGGAATAGTAGCTGGCTTTATAGTTGCAGCAGCACTAGGAATGGTTAACTATGGTAAAATTGCATCTGCAGCATGGTTTGCATTTCCAATGCCACTTCAATATGGAATTGATTTTGTACCTGGAGCGATAATTCTAATGTTGTTTATGTCAGTTGTTACAACAATTGAAACAATTGGAGACATAAGTGCTACGACAATGGGTGGTGCTAAACGAGAGGCAACGGATAAAGAAATATCAGGTGGAATTATGGCAGATGGTGTTGGTACTGCATTTGGTGCAATATTTAATGCGATGCCAAATACATCCTATTCACAAAATGCTGGACTAGTTGCGTTTACAGGGGTGGTAAGTAGGCACGTTGGAACTATTGCAGGAATAGTTTTAGTTCTAATGGGATTATTTCCAAAATTAGGTGGAATAATCGCTGCAATGCCAGAGTCTGTGATTGGCGGAGCAGCAATCATTATGTTTGGTATGATTGTAGCTGCCGGTATTAAATTGATTTCAAGGGCAGAAATGGATCAAAGAAATTTATTAATCTTAGCTCTTTCTTTGTCTTTTGGAATTGGGATGTCATTGTTACCAGACTTTGTGAAAAATATTCCAGATTTTGGAATAAGTTTAAAACTACTGTTAACAACCGGACTTATACCTGCTGGATTATTAGCATTTGCTTTGAATGCTATAATGGCAAAGAAATAAATTATTTAAACTTGTGGGGAGAAATCCCCACAAGCAAGGTTTAAGACTTATTTAATTTCAATAAGCTTCTTTTTTTTATGTTCTGGAATTATTCTTTCACAAGATATTGTTAAAAGACCATCTTTAAGTTCAGCACCATTAACTTTTACATCATCAGCAATAGTGAATGATCTTGCAAATTGTCTTTGAGAAATACCTTTATGAATAATTTCTCCATTAACATCACTGTCCTCAGACTTATTAACTTGTTTTGTTCTTACTGTTAATAAATTGTCTTCGAACTCAACCTCAACGTCTTTTTTGCTAAAGCCAGCCAATGCTACTTCAATTGCATAGTTGTCTTTACCTGTCTTTCGGATGTTGTATGGTGGATAATTCGACTGCATCGTCAAATTTCCATTTCCCAACATATTTTCAAATTGGTCGAACATGTCGTCAAAACCAATTGAAAAAGGTCTAAGTGAGTTAAATATAGATAGATCCTTACTTGTCATAATATCCTCCTTTGTTAAGCAAGTTTATTAGTGTAAGCCCCATTAGGCGACTTACTAGGTTTATATGGGAATTAATTTGTTTTTTTCAAGATTTAAAGTGTACTAAATTTTTTTTGAAATTTTTAATGCAAATGCATAGTCAATAGTAATTTCTTCTATTGCGCCATCTCTTCCTGATTTTCCACCATGACCAGCATTCATTTCGGTTTTCAAGAGAAGCAAATTATTATCTGTTTTATAGTCTCTAAGTTTTGCTGTGAACTTTGCAGGTTCATCAAATAAAACTCTATTATCACTTAAACTTGTTGTAATAAAAATATGCGGATAATCCATTTTTTTTATATTGTTGTAGGGTGCATATGAAAAAATATAATCAAAGTGTTCTTTATTCTCTTTTGCATTTCCAAATTCATCAAATTCTCCCACAGTTAAAGGTAAAGAATGATCTAGATTTGTTGTTAAAGAATCCACAAAAGGGACAGCCATAATAATTCCTAAAAATAATTCAGGAGATTGATTGACTACAGCTCCCATTAATAATCCTCCAGCTGATCCACCCATTCCAATAATATTTCCTTTTGATGTATAATTCTTTTCGATCAAATATTTTGCTGCGTAAATATAATCTTCAAAAGTATTTTTTTTGTTTGTTAATTTTCCCTCTTTCCACCACTTCATACCTTTTTCCATACCACCTCTAATGTGAGCTGTAGCCCAAATTATATCTCTATTTATAAGACTTAGTCTTGTAGAAGAAAAACTTGGGGACATAGAATTTCCATAAGACCCGTATCCATATAATAAAACATTTGCAGACCCATCAATTTTTGTTTTTTTGTGTCTAGTAATTGTTAATGGAACCATCCTCCCATCATGAGATTTAAACTCAACTCTCTCAACAATATAGTCATCTCTATTATGACCAGATGGGATCTCTTGTTCTTTAACAAGTTCTTTAGATTTTGTTGCTAAATTATATTTAAATACTCTAGAGGGAGTTTTAGGTGATGAATATCCTAAATGAACTTCATCAGTATTTCTATCTTTTTGAGTTAAGCTTACTCCTGGAACATAAACAGATTCATCAGAAAAAATTAATTCTTCTTCTACATTTGTAGAAACATTTTTGACAAATAATTTATCTAGTGCATCTGATGTTTCACCACGAATAATCCAATTTTTAAGAAATGTTAATCCACCAATTAAAACTTCATCTTTTGCCGGAATATATGTTTGCCAATTTTGATTTTCTAAATTGTCACAAATATCAATTTTAAAGTCTTCAGCATTTTTATTTGTATGATTATAAAATTTACCATCCCATGAATTAACAGAATACAGAACACCTCTTTCTCTTTTAATAATAAGTTTTGGAGATGGACTTAATTCATCCGATTTAAAGTAATATTGCTCCGAAGTATTATGGTCAGAAGTATTTATAAAAAAATATTTTTCATCTGAGCTTTTTCCAATTCCTACTGTAAAAGCCTCGCTTTTCTCCTCAAATATTAATTCATCTTTGCCATCAAAATCTCCTATTTTGTGCCTGTATATTGTTCTTGCTCTATGATTTTCATCAAGTTTAGAATAAAAAATATATTTATCATCTAAACTAAATGTTATTCCTCCCGATGTTTCTGTAATTTCTTTTGAAATAATCTTATTTGTTTTTATATCTCTTAAATAAATTGTATAATATTCAGAACCCTTAAGATCTAAAGAATACCCTAAATACTTGTCATTATTACTTACTTCTAAATCTCCTACACCAAAATATTCAGTTTTGAGTTTTTCTTTTTCTTTATCCCCATTCCATATCTCCTCAATATTTTCTGAACCAATTTTTTTTCTAAGCTTTATGGAATAATTTCCTTTTACTGTAGTTTTTGTCCAATATTCGTAAGTATGATCCTTATAGGGCAAAGATTCATCTTCTAATTTAATTCTTCCTTTAATTTCATCGAATAATTTTTTTTGAATATCTTTTGTATCTTTTAAATGATGATCTGTGTAAGCATTTTCGTCTTCTAAATATTTTTTCACTTCAGGATCTAACTTACTTTTATCTTTTAGGACTTCTAAAATATCTTTTTGATGAATCCAGCTATAATTGTCTTCCCAATCAATATTGTGACAAGTTTTTATCTCTAGTTTTTTTTTAAGTTGTGGTACTTTCATCTAATAAGGAAATATATGAATATTATTATTTATCTACTTGTAATTTTAGTCATCTTATATTTTTTATTAAGATGGTGGTCAAATATTTCTCCAAAAAAAATGTCAAAAGGAGTTAGGCTGATTACAATTTTATTATTGGCTTTATTAGCAGTTTTATTTGCTATTGGTGGAAAATTTCTACTCACATTGCCATTAACTCTTGCAAGCCTTGCTTTAGTTAAACTTAAAGGTTTATCATTGTTTCAATTGCTTTCTCTTTATAGGCTTATTCAAACCTTAAGAAATTCTGGAAGATTTTCTTTTAATCAATATCAAAATAATAACTCGTCATCATTATCAACATCTGAGGCATATAAGATTTTAAATTTAGACATTAAAAAAAAACCAACTAAAGAAGCTCTAAATAAAGCTTACCAAAAAATTCAAAAAAAAATTCACCCCGATATTTCTCCAGAAACTTCAAGATTATCAGCTATTGTTAATGAGGCAAAAGAGATAGTTCTTAAAGATATTTCTTAATTAATTATTGATAATAGTTTTTCGTAGATTTTATCTGGATTAATTTTGTCTTTACCACGAGTATTGTGAGAAACTGTTATTTCTCCATCAGGAATAATTGGATACATATTTGTGTTGTAAGAACCATAAATTAATGGAGTATCTGCCATTAGTGTAATTGTTTTAATTCCTAATGCTGAAGATAGATGTGAGAAACTTGAATCATTACATATTGCAATATTACAATTTTTAATAACAGGTAAAATTTCTCTTATACTAAGATTGTCTAGGGTAACACATTTTTCTTTGAATTTTGTATTATATAATTCGCTCAAAATTTTTTGCTCATCTTCATTTTTACCTGTAGCTAAAAAAAATCTACATTTTTTAAAAGCTTCTAATTTTTCCATCACGTCTAGAAAAGTTTTTGATGGTATTCTTTTTGTTGGACCTGAACCACCAACACCCAACAAAACATTAAGCTCATCATTATTAATATTAAAGTTTACTGCTGTTTTTTTAACTAAAATATTATTAATTTGAATTTCTGGATTATCAATAATTTCGATATCTAGATATCTTTCTATTAATTGTTTAGCAGACTCCGTAATATGTTGATTTTGTTTTTCAAACAACGGGTATTGAAATATTTCTTTGATACCTGCTAATCTAGAAATTAAGTTATATCTCAAAGAAGAATTGAATATAAAAACTTTATCGAAATTATATTTTTTTATATCGCTTACTAATTTGAAAAATCCTTTGAAACCATCATGTTTTTGATTTATTTTATTATCTCTTTCTAAGTGAATTATTTCATCAATATAATTTGTTTGATTTAAAAACTCGTTAGCTTTTGAATTTTCTTTTACCAATAAACTAACAGGTGCTCCAAATTTTTTTGAAATGGCTTTAATAAAAGGTAGAAAAATTACCGTATCACCTATGCCCATCCTGTTTTGAATAGCTAATATTTTCATAGTTAATTTATAAACTTTACTAATTAATATTTTTATATAAATTTTTACTATGAGTAAAATTAAAGGCATTTATGCGGCCTCAATGTCGATCTTAAATGATGATTTGACGCTTGATATTAAAAAAACCATTCAGCACGCAGAAATGGTTATAGAAAATGGTTGTCACGGAGCAGCTATATTTGGAAGTACAGGGCAAGCTCAACTTATACCTGTCTCTGAAAAAATTAATTTGTTAAATCATCTGACTTCAAGCAAATACAAAGAAAAGTATATTATTGGTACTGGTTTAAATTCTTTGGGTGAAACAATTAATTTAATGAGGGTTTCTAAATCTTTAGGTTTCAATAGATTCTTAATTATGCCGCCTGCTTACTATAAATATGGGGACAAAGAAGTAATAGAATTTTATAGCAAAATAGTAGAGGCAATTTCTGATTGTGAAATAGTACTATATAATTTTGAAAAACTCTGTGGTTATAAGTTTAGTATTGAATGTATTGAAGAGTTAGTAAAAAAATACCCAAAAAATATTATTGGAGTAAAAGATAGTTCTTACAATCTTTTTGAAAACTTAAAAATTGACAATTTTTCAGTTTTACCTGGATCGGAATCTAAATTATTTAAAGGACTTCAGCTAGGCTGTTCAGGAATTATAACAGCTACATGTAATGCTACTTCTTTACTGGCAAGAAAAGTTTATGATGATTTTAATGATGGACATGACCAGACAGTAAACCAAAATCTTTGTGAGATAAGAGCTGAATTTGAAAAATTTAATTTGATTTCAGGTTTACACACATATTTTAGTAAAAAAGAAATATATTATAAAAATCTTTTACCACCACTAAGCATTTTAAATTCTAAAGATGAAACAGATTTAATCAATAATTTGGAAAAGTTAAATTTTTCATTAAAAAATACCAAGGCGGCATAAATGCAATTAGCTAGATTTTTAAATAATGTTTTTAAAAAAGACGGATTTATATTAGTTGACGCTAATTCAAAAAGCTACATTATTGGAAATCCAAAAAGTGAAAACCCTATAAAAGTTAAAATTTTAAATAAAAATCTTCATTATAAGTTACTATTTCATCCAGATTTATATTTTGGCGAAGCATACACAGATGGCGAAATAACTATTGAAAATGGAACATTAACTGATTTCTTGGATCTTTCTTTGATGAACTTTGGAAGAGGAAACTTAAATTTTTTTAGTTATTTGCTTAATAGATTAAGAGGTTCTTATAGATATTTAACTAATTTTAATTTTATAAAAAAATCTAAGATGAATGTCTCTCATCACTATGATATTTCAGATGATCTTTATGACTTGTTTTTAGATCCTAAAAGACAATATTCATGTGCATATTTTAAAAATGAAACAGATACATTGGAAACTGCTCAAAATAATAAAATTCAACACATAATAAAAAAGCTCAACATCAAACCAAATCAAAAAGTTTTAGATATTGGATGTGGATGGGGTTCTCTAGCAATAGATATTGCAAAAAGTGCAAACTGCGAAGTAACAGGCATTACACTTTCAGAAAATCAATTTAATTACTGCAAGAAAAGAGCAAAAGAACTTAATTTAGAAAATCAATTAAACTTTAAGTTAATGGATTATAGAGAACTCAATGAAAAATTTGATAGAATAGTCAGTGTTGGAATGTTTGAACATGTAGGAAGAAAATTTTATAAAAAATTTTTTTCACAAGTTGAAAAACTTTTAAAAGATGATGGGGTATCATTAATTCATACTATAGGATCAGTTAATCCACCAAGAGATCCACATCCTTGGATCACTAAGTATATTTTTCCTGGAGGTTATACTCCTAGTTTAAGTGAAGTAACAACACCGATTGAAAAAGCAGGCTTAATTGTTGCAGATATTGAGGTTTTAAGACTTCATTACTCACATACACTAAGACATTGGAAAGAAAATTGCATTCGAAATAAAGATAAAATAATTGAAATGTTCGATGAAAGATTTTTTAGGATGTGGGAATTTTATCTCGCTGGTTGCGAGATGGCATTTAAATGGGGTGATCAAGTTGTATATCAATTTCAATTAACAAAGAATTATTCTTCTACACCTGTTACAAGAGACTATATTTATCAATAAATAATTGGTAGAAATTAACTCTCTTAAAATGAAAAAAAAGAAAAAAAAAATAAAAAAAAGTATTTCTAAAAATCATAGAAAAACCAAAAAAAGAGTTAATAAAATATCTAAAAAGACAAATAAATTTAAGATTAAAAATAAATCTGTAAAAAAAATTAATAATCGAAGAAAACAAAAAAATAAAAAACAAAAAAAATCAAAAAAAATTTTAAAAAAATCTAAATCTACTGTACAAAAGAAACCAGATTTTCTTTTAAAAGTAGTTAACTTTCAAAATTCTTTAAAACCTGAATTTAAGTTTAGATTAAATTTTGGTTTTGAA
>CACKBU010000020.1 GCA_902598485.1 uncultured Pelagibacteraceae bacterium | reverse complement strand
TCTAAAATTGAAGAGGACCTAGATAAATTTTTAAAGAAAATTAAAAAAGATAAAAAATATTTTTTATCAAAAAAAGATATAATTTTTCTAGAGGCGCTTAAATCTGATGGAGTTGAAATTTCAAAAAAATATGACGGTCTTTATGAGGTGAAGCAATCAGAAATGCCTGCCGATATTCAAACAATGATAGATAATAATGAGATTGGTGCCGCATTGTTGAGAATAATCGAGGTAATTGGACCTGACAAAATTGAAAATATTGATGAAGATACAGTTTATTTTATTATCAATACTTTAAATCAATTAAATGTTGATTTAATTAGAAACAAACTATTGCTTAAAGTTCTTCCTTTAAAAGTATAAAAATTATAATAAAATCAAGTTATGGCTATCAGAACTATAATAACAGAACCTAATAAATTACTTAGACAAATTTCTAAACCAGTCGATCGTGTTGGTAAAGAAGAACAAAAATTAATGGATGATATGCTAGAGACAATGTATGACGCAAACGGAATTGGTCTCGCGGCGATACAAGTTGGTGTACCAAAGAGAATTATTGTAATGGATATAAGTAAAGATGAGAGCAAAAAAGAGCCAAGATATTTCGTAAATCCGGTTATCAAAAATAAAGATCCTGAAAAAGCAACTTATGAAGAAGGATGTCTTTCTGTGCCAAATCAGTTTGCAGAAATTGATAGACCTAGCAAGTGTGAAGTAGAATATCTTGATTACGATGGAGAAAAGAAATTGCTAAAAGCCGAAGGTCTTCTGGCAACATGTATTCAGCACGAGATGGACCATTTAGAGGGAATCCTATTTATTGATTATCTTTCAAAATTAAAAAGGTCAATGATAATTAAAAAATTATCAAAATTAAAATCTACTTCTGTAGAAGCTTAATCAATGTTAAAAAAAATAGTTTTTATGGGTACACCCATGTTTGCTGTTCCAATTTTAAAATCACTTTATCAAAATGGATATCCTATTTCTTGTGTTTATACACAACCACCTCAAAAATCTAAAAGAGGTCAAAAAATTAACAAGTCACCAATTCAATTAATTTCAGAGACTTTAAATATAGAATTTAGAACACCAAATTCGTTAAAAGAAAATTTAGATGAATTAGAATATTTTAAATCTTTAGAGGCAGATTTGGCAATAGTTGTTGCTTATGGTCAAATTATACCGAAGTCATATTTAAATTTAACTAAAAAAGGATTTATCAATATACACGCATCTATTCTTCCAAAATGGAGAGGTGCTGCTCCTATCCAAAGATCAATTATGAATTTAGATAAAGAGACAGGAATTAGTATTATGAAAATAGGGGAGGAACTAGATACAGGACCGGTATGTAATGTTTATAAAATTAATATAGAAAATAATTTAAATGCTGAAGATATTAATGAAAAGCTATCAAGTTTAGCTGCAGAGAAAATTTTAGATAATATAGATGATATATATGAGGATAAAGCAAATTTTATAGAACAAGATCACTCATCAGCTACATACGCATCAAAAATTCAAAAATTAGAGGGGCAGATTAATTGGAAAGAAGATGCTAAAATTATAATTGGTAAAATAAACGGACTTTATCCTGTTCCGGGTGCTTATTTCATGTTTAACGGTGAGAGATATAAAATATTAAAAGCAGAAATTGGACAAGCACAAGGAAAACCAGGTGAGGTTTTATCTGACCATTTAGAAATTTCATGTGGAGATAAAAAATCAGTAAAAATTAAAGAAATACAAAGACAAGGAAAAAAGCCTCAAAGTATTGGAGAATTTGTTTTGGGAACACAAATTAAAAAGGGTTCATTTTTATAATGAATAGATACCAAATACTTATTGAGTATGTAGGGACAAATTTTAGAGGATGGCAAGTCCAAAAAAAGGGCCCAACAATTCAAGGATTAATTCAAGAAAAATTATCTAAATTATTAAAAGAAAAAATTATTTTACATGGTCAAGGAAGAACTGATGCAGGGGTTCATGCATTTGAGCAATCTGCACACTTTGATTGCAAAAATAAAATAACTGATAAAATTAAATTTTTAAAATCCATTAATCATTTTTTAAATTTAAAAGACATAGCAATTAAAAATATAAAAAAAAGAAATAATAAATTTCATGCTAGATTTTCAGCAAAACAAAGAATTTATAAATACTTTATTTTTAATCAAATAAGCCAGCCAATAATTGAAAAAAATAGAGCATGGCATGTTCGTAGGCCTTTAAATTTAGAATTAATGAAAAAGGGTGCAAAAAAGCTATTAGGAACTAATGATTATTCAACTTTTAGATCTTCAAGCTGTCACGCTAAAAGTCCAATTAAAACTATTAAATCGATCAAAATTAAATCATCAAAAAATAAAATTGAATTTCAATTTAGTTCTCAATCATTTTTACAACACCAGGTTAGATCTATGGTTGGTTGTTTAAAATACTTGGGAGAAACTAAATGGGATTTGAAAACTTTTGAAAAGAGATTTAAGTCAAAAAAAAGAACGCTGTGTGCTCCTCCAGCACCACCAAGTGGTTTATTTTTATTTAGAGTTCTTTATTAATTTATTTTTATTGCTCATAGCAAACTTTTTATTTATTCGCCATCTAGACTCAGCTCTTACAATATACCCACAACAGTTTTTTGATTTACATTTACAAGGAAATTGTTTGTAATTTTCATCATAACCAAATCCATAATCACAGGTAAACTCCTCACCTTTTTTAATATCTTTGATTGCTTTGACCCAAATTTTCAATCCCTTTCCATCATAATCACAATTATTATCACAAGAATGATTAATTAAACCTGCGGTATTCCATGGAAAATCTCCATCTAGATCGTATCTTTTATTTATTGTGAATAAATATATTGGTTTATTATTATCGTATTTATCAGAAACTTGTGTTTGTTTTTTTGTTATAAGTTTTCCAACATAGTCAATTATTTTGGTTCCCTCTTTAATGTCACGAGTTGCATAAAGTCCTCTTCCTTTATTATCAATACCAGATTTTTTTATTTTATATAACTTCATGAAATTTTTTATTTAGAGTTTTCTTAAGAATTATCAATTAAATTCTAAAAGAGCATCAACATGTCTTTTAGTGCTGTCTCGAAGTGCATTTAGGTCATAACCGCCCTCTAAAATTGAAACAACTTTTCCATTACAAAATTTTTTAGAAGCCTCTAATATTCTTTTGGTAATAGTGAAATAATCATCTGTTTTTAAATTAAATTGAGCAAGAGGGTCATCCTCATGGGCATCAAAACCAGCGCTAATTAATATAAATTCTGGTTTAAACTCTTCTAATTTTTTCACCACACGGTCAAACACGTTTAAATATTCTTCTGAACTTATGCCAGCTGGCAAAGGTATATTAAAGATATTGTTAAATTTACCTCTTTCTTGTTCTGAACCAGTTCCTGGGTAGTAAGGATATTGGTGTGTTGATATAAAAAGAACATTTTCATTTTCATAAAAAATATCCTGTGTTCCATTTCCATGATGTACATCAAAATCTATTATTGCAACTTTCTTATATTTATATTTTTTTAACAAATAATTTGCACCAATACTTACTGAATTTAAAATGCAAAAACCAGCAGCCTTATTTTGTGAGCTATGATGTCCAGGAGGTCGAACACCACAAAATGCATTTCTAAATTCTTTTTTTTCTACTCCATCAATTGCAGTAATTATTGATCCAACTGCATCGAAAGTTGCATCTTTGCTTCCAGGTGAAATGATTGTATCACCATCAAGTGAAGAAAAACCTTTTTTTGGAAAAGAGCTTTTTACTAAATTTAAATAATTATTTTCATGTGTGGTTAACAGAATATCATCTGAAACTTTAGATGGTTTCTTCCATATAAGATTTTTATTATTAAGCTTTTTAAAATTTTCTACTATGACTGATACTCTTGCTATTTGTTCAGGATGCCCAGGACCTGTATCATGATTTTGAGATGTATCTGATGTAATTAAGCCAGTTTTCACTTAAAGTAGTTATCTAAGATTTTAGTATAAATTAAAGTTAATCTTTTTAAATCAGATAAGGACACACATTCGCCTACCTTATGCATAGTTTTTCCTACTAACCCAAATTCTAAACATGGAGCTATTTTTCTTATAAATCTTGCATCTGACGTACCACCAGTTGTTGATAATTTTGGTTTAATTTTAGTAACTTTTTTAATTGTATTTTGAATCATAAATGTAGTTTTGTTAGGCTTAGTTAAAAAGGCCTCACCAGAAACACTATATTCAATTTTATATTTTGATTTATTTTTATTACAAATTTGTTTTATTATTTTATTAATTTTGTTTTTTAATTTGTAAGATGTGTGTTTGTTATTAAATCTAATATTAAAGGATGCACTAGCTAATCCTGGAATTACATTATCAGCTGAATTATCAATATTAATTTTTGTTATTTCTAAATTTGTAGGTTGAAAATCTTTTGTTCCTTTATCAAATTTAATTTCTTTCAACTCTTTTAGTATTTGGACTAAAGATGTAGATGGATTGTTTGCTCTGTTAGGGTAAGCTACATGACCTTGAATACCAATGATAGACAATTTTCCATTCATACTACCCCTACGACCGATTTTAATCATTTCTCCTAATTTATTTGGATTAGTAGGTTCTCCAACTAGACAAAAATCTATTTTTTCTTTTCTTTTTCTCAAATACTCAACAACTTTTTTCGTCCCATTAATTGCAATTCCTTCTTCGTCTCCAGTAATTAGAAGGCTGATGGAGCCACCAAATTTTTTGTTTACCTCAGAAAAGTTACTTACCGCAGTAACAAATGCAGCTATTGAACTTTTCATGTCATTTGCACCTCTGCCAATTAAGTATCCTTTCTTAACTGCAGGTTTAAAGGGATTAACAGTCCAATCATTTAAATTACCAGGTGGTACTACATCCAAATGGCCTGCATAACAAAAATTTGGACTTGTGGTACCAAGTCTTGCATAAAGATTTTTTACAGGATAACTGTTTTTATCTTTGAACTCGAGTATTTTAGTTTTAAAGCCAAGTTTTTTTAATTTTTTTTCTAAAAATTTAATTACACCAGCATCAGTTTTTGTAACAGATGGAAACCTAATTAGCTCTTTAGCTAATTTTAATTCATTTATTGTTGGCATGTTTAATCTCTTAAAAGATCGTTAACTGATGTTTTTGATCTTGTTTTTTCATCAACTTGTTTAATTATTACCGCACAATACAAAGATGGCGCTTGTGGATTGTTTTTATCCGGCAAGGATCCTGGAACTACCACTGAATAGGGTGGGATTTTTCCATAAGTTATTTCACCAGTTTTTCTATTAACAATTTTTGTTGATTGTCCAATATACATTCCCATACTCAGGACAGAGCCTTCTCCAACTATTACACCTTCTACTACTTCTGACATTGCTCCTAAGAAAACATTGTCTTCAATAATTGTAGGTAATGCTTGAGCAGGTTCTAATACTCCTCCAACTCCAGTACCAGCTGAGATATGACAATTTTTTCCAATCTGACAACAACTTCCTGCACGACTAAATGTATCCATCATTGTTCCTTCATCAATATAAGCACCAATATTTACATAACATGGCATCAAAACTGCATTCTTTCCAACAAATGATCCTTTTCTTACAGGTGAATTAGGCACCATTCTAAAACCAGCTTTTTCATGATCTTCTTTTGTCCATCCAGCTGTTTTTCCTTTAAGTAAATGAGCTTTGTCATACCAGCTACTGTATGGACCATTTAAATTTTCCATTGGGTACATTCTAAAGCTTAACATGATAGCTTTTTTTAGATGTTGATGTGTAACCCATTCACCATTGATCTTTTCAGCTACTCTTGCTTTTCCACTGTCTAAATCATCAATAATTTGATTAACAGCATCCTTTAAAGATTTATCTGAATTTTGACTTACTTGGTCTTTATTTTCCCAAGCTTCATTTATAATTTTCTCAATACTCATAGTTTTATGAGTTTTTTAATAACCTTATTTCTTTTAAAAATAAAGAAAGATTTTCAATTTTGTAATCAATATACTCTTCATCAGACTCTTTTTTCCCCCAGTATTCATCATTGATTAACCAAACTGTTTTTGCTCCTCTTTCTTTTCCTATAGATAAGTTTTTTGCGATATCTTCAATATAAAGTGTCTCAGTTGGATCAATTTGAAATTTTTTGACCATCAGATCAAATGCTTTTGCCTCAGGTTTTGGACTGTACTCAGCATCAACAATATCAAATACACCGTCAAATTGATCATCAATTCCTAAGTGAGTAGTAATATTTTTAACATGTTCTTTACTGCCATTTGTAAAGACAAATTTGTTTAGATTAATATTTTCAAGCTCACTCCTTAAAGCAGTATCTTTTTCTAAAAAATCTAAATTAATATCATGCACATAGTCTAAAAATTCTCTTGGAGGTATATCGTGATGTATCATTAAACCATTAAGACTAGTGTTATATTTATGAAAATAATTTGTTTGTAATTCTTTTGCCTCTTTTAAATCTACATTTAATTTATTCGAAATATATTGAGTCATTTTTTTACTTACTTGACCAAATACTCCTTCAAGATCACTATAGAGTACCCCATCACAATCAAATAATATGTTTTTGATATTCTTTAATTCTTTCATTGTCTTATTAGGGTCCCAGAGCCCTTGTCAGAGAATATTTCCCATAAACACGAATGTGGCTTTGTGCCATTGATTATACCAACTGCTGTTACACCGTTATTTACGGCGTCTAAGCATGCGTTTATTTTAGGTATCATACCTTCTGTAATAGTTTTATCTTTAATCATTTTAAGAACCTCAGATGAAGAAATTTCCTCTATTAATTTCTTATTTTTATCTAGAACACCATCAACATTAGTCATCAATAAAAGTCTTCTTGATTTTAAAGATTTTGCTACGGCCATTGCTGCAGTATCTCCATTAATATTATATGTTTGGTTTTCTTTACCTAATCCTAATGGAGAAATTATAGGAATTTTATTTTGATTAATTATATTTAATATTTGTTCATTATTAATCTCATTTGGTATTCCTACAAATCCTAGCTCTTCTGCTTCTGGTATAGTTTTTATAACATTATTATTTTTTGTGTGAATAGAGATTGCCTCTGTGCCTTTGTCTTTTAAAGAATCAACAATATCATTGTTAAAATCAATCAAAACAGATTCAACAATATCAATTATACTTTTGTCAGTTACTCTTAGTCCTCTTATAAATTTTGATTGAATATTTGATTTTTCTAGTTCTCTTTTAATTCTAGGTCCACCACCATGAATTACTACAGCTGCAAGGCCTAATTTATTTAAAACACTAAGATCAGTTATAAAATTATTAAATACATTTCTGTCAATTAAAACGTTTCCACCGTATTTTATTACTATTAAATCATTTTTGTATTTTTCAATATATTTAGTTACCTCATTAATTGGTGGCCCATCTTTAGGTAATATCTTTTCAAGGTCCATTTATTATTTTTTAATTAGGTTACAGTTTTAACTGTTGTACGTTTCATTATTACAACCTGCTGAGCCATTGTTAAAATGTTATTAACTGTCCAATAAATTACTAGCCCACTTGGGAATGGTGCTAAAATTACTGTTAAAAATAAAGGGAAGAACATAAATATTTTTGCTTGCATTGGATCTGTTGGAGCTGGATTTAACTTTTGTTGTACCCACATTGATACTCCCATAGCAACTGGCCATGCTCCGATTACAAGGAAAGAAGGTACGTCATAAGGAAACAATCCAAATAAATTAAATATAGAAGTAGGATCCTTAGCACTTAAATCTTGGATCCAACCATAAAAAGGCATATGACGCATTTCTATCGTTACAAATAAAACTTTATACAAAGCAAAAAATACAGGTATTTGAATCAGAATTGGAAAACATCCAGACATGGGATTTACTTTTTCCTTCTTGTAAAGAGCCATCATTGCTTGTTGCAATTTCATCTTGTCATCTTTGTGTACTTCCTTAAGTCTTACCATCTCTGGCTGAAGAGCTTTCATTTTAGCCATGCTTCTGAATGAAAAATTAGCAAGTGGAAAAAATGCTACACGAATACAAACGGTAACAGCAATAATTGCTAATCCATAATTACCAAATATTTTAAAGAAATATTCTAAAGCAGTAAACAAAGGACGTGTTAAAAAGTATAAGAATCCCCAATCAATCGTAAGATCAAATTTATCAATTTTTAATGATTCTGCGTACCCATCAATTACATCAACTCTTTTTGCAGCTACTATTACTTGCAAGTTTTCTTCTATAGAAGAGTTTCCAGTTAACTCTAATGGTTCTGTTGTAACAAAGTTTATTCTGTATTTGTTTTTGTAATCCATCGTAGTTTTAAATTCTTTTTCTCTTGGTGGAATTAGAGTTGATATGTAATATTTATCTCCTAGACCTAACCATCCTT
Organism: uncultured Pelagibacteraceae bacterium; assembly: GCA_902598485.1. Taxonomy (GTDB): domain Bacteria; phylum Pseudomonadota; class Alphaproteobacteria; order Pelagibacterales; family Pelagibacteraceae; genus Pelagibacter. The sequence goes on along the minus strand of CACKBU010000020.1, from coordinate 701 downwards.
TTTGGGCAGTTCTTGAGAATTTTTTCTCTTCAATATCGTCATAATCTTCCTCAATTAATTCTTCGTCTAATGTAGCGATAGGGCCTTCATGAAGAATGTAAAAATCGGTTAAACCTTCTGGGATTTGATTCCTTATAATTTGTCCATAAGAATAGAAGTCATAGTTTTTATCAGTAGAATTTAAAACTCTTTGTTTTATTGTGAATAAAAACTTATCATCTAATGCAATTTCTTTTTCAAAAGTAATGCCTTGATCATTAGTCCAACTTAGTTTTATAGGAGATTGATCAGTTAATTTTTTATTACCAGAAACTGACCAAATTGAATCTGCATTTGGAATATCGATATTTTTATCAGTAGTTATAAAACCACTTTCTATTATATAGCCTTCTTTAGAGCTTCGTGGTGCAAGAAATTTTACTTTTTCATCGCTTTCTAAACTAACATTATATTCTTTGAAAGTTAGATCGTCTATTGCGGCTCCTTTTAATGAAATAGATCCAACAATACTTTGGTTTTCAAATTGAATTCTTTCACTTTGTTGTAACGCTTCTTCTCGTGAAATTTCGGTTACATTTTCTTTTTGATCAAGACTAGGTGCATCTGAATTCTGTTCAGTCTTAGTTTTTTCGGCTAAATTTTCTTTTGTTACAGGAGGTGGTGCAAAAAATAGCGAGTATAATATAATTACAGCAGCTGAT
>CACKBU010000019.1 GCA_902598485.1 uncultured Pelagibacteraceae bacterium | reverse complement strand
TTAAATCCAATTCCTTTCCATCATCCAAACTTAATAATGCTCTATCTAATAATGATAAAGCATCTCTAACAGAACCTTCCGAAATTTTTACTATAAGCTTTAAAGCATCTTCTGTTATTTTTCCATTTTCCTTATCTTTAATTAATTTTATATATTCTAATAATTCTGAAGATTTAATTCTAGACAAATCAAATCTTTGACATCTAGAAACAACAGTAATAGGAATTTTTTTTATTTCTGTTGTTGCAAAAATAAATTTTAAATATTCAGGTGGCTCTTCTAAAGTTTTTAATAATGCATTAAATGCTTGCTTGCTAAGCATATGAACTTCATCAATTATAAAAATTTTATATTTTGCAGATGTTGGCCCATATCTAGAAAATTCAATTAAATCTCTCACGTCATCTACGCCTGTTTTACTTGCAGCATCCATCTCAAGAACATCGATATGATTTGAGTTTGTAATCGCATCACAATTATCACATTTAATTTTACATTTATTTTCTATTCCATTTGAACAATTAAGTGCTTTTGCAACAATTCTTGCAGTTGTGGTTTTTCCAATTCCCCTTATTCCAGTGAACAAATATGCATTTGGTATTTTGTCAGCTTTAATCGAATTGGTAATAGTCTCTGCAACAACCTCTTGACCTATAAGATCATCAAAATTTTGTGGTCTATATTTTAGTGCTAATACTTTTGAGTTATTATTCATACATTTATAAGGAGACTAGAACCTGAATAACTGTCTCTACGACTGCTTCCGTTAAGATCTGGTCGGGTTCAAGCAGCATCCACCTCTAGCCTCCAGAACCATTATAGCAGTTAAAATTTCTAATCTACAAGAAAAGTTTCTTATTTTTTTTGTCTCAAGTTATCTGCTTCGAAAACACCTAGAACGTGAAAATCCTCACAATGTAGACCTAGCTCTTCAAGAGATTTCTGAACTTTTGGATCTTCGATGTGTCCATCCAAATCACATAAGAAAAAATAAGAGTCGAAACTATTTTTTTCCGGATAACTTTGTAGTTTAGTTAAATTTACACCATTAATAGCAAAACCTCCCAATGATTGATAGAGGGCAGCTGGCTTGCTTTTCAATTTAAATAAAAAAGAGGTTATATAAGATTTATCTTTAAATTCTGGTTGAGAAATATTTTTTCCCATAACTAAAAATCTTGTCAAATTTCCACTTTCATTTTCTATATTTTTTTTAATTACTTCTAAGCCATAAATTTCAGCACTTAAGGAAGACGCTATCGCAGATTGTTTGATATCTTTTGTTTTAGAAATCATTTCAGCAGATCCAGCAGTATCTGCTCTAATATGTTCTGCTAAATTATTTTCTTTTATAAATTTTGAACACTGAGACAATCCTTGCGCGTGTGAGTATACTTCTTTTATATCTTTTAATTTAGCACCAGGTTGCCCTAATAAGTTGTGTTCAATTTTTTGAAAATGCTCTTTATAAATATTTAGCCTATGTTTAAATATTAAATATTCAATTCCAATATTACCAGTAATTCTATTTGACTCTGGAATTATAATTTTACTATTTGGTTCTTCAGATGCTTTGTTAAAACACTCATCAAAAGTTTTACAAGGTAATATTTCTGCTTTAGGATCAATAGAAAGCGCTGCTAAATGAGAATATGCACCAAAGGTTCCTTGAAAATAAATTTTACTCATCAATCCTTATATTCCATTATTTTTTTCAAGGCTAGATAATCTTCCTCAGTATCTACTCCTATTGGAGAAGACTTTGCGAGTGAAACATTGATATCAATATTGTTGTCCAATGCTCTTAACTGCTCTAATCGATTTTCTATTTCATTTTTGGATTGATCTAAGTGAACAAATTTTTTAAGACAATTTGTTGAATAACAATAAATTCCAATATGGTGATAAATATTATTTATCTGCTCAGATTTTCTTGAAAAGGACATTGCCTTTGGAAAATGATCCTCATCTAAGCTGTTTTCAGTGATTACTTTAACTATATTTTGATTCTTAAGGTTTTTATTATCTTTTATTTTTGCGGCAAGAGTTCCTAAATTAGAATTATTTTTTAACATTTTGTCATTCAAGCTTTTTATATCATCAATGTCGATTGCTGGTTCATCACCTTGTAAATTCATAATAAAATCAACATTTCTAATATTTGATTTTTTGAATGCCTCATGAATTCTATCTGTACCTGTTTTGTGTTTATTGCTAGTTAAAATAGCATTGAAACCGTTTCCTTTAACGTCATCGATAATTTCCTGATCCTCTGTAGCCACAATCACATCTCCAATATTGGCCTCTTCTGCTTTTTTAGATACATGTGAAATAATTGATAAACCATTTATTTTTAGCAAAGGTTTGCCTGGCAGCCTAGTAGCAGACATTCTAGAGGGTATAATTACTAAAGTTTTCATTATATTTTCAAATTATTATACTCATTAAACAACTATAGAGGCAAATTTATACATTAAATTTTAGCTTTTTTTTAATTTATCATGTTATACGTTCACTACAAAATTTAGAAAAAATGGATTCTTTCGAAATAAATAAAATAGTTGCTGCAGTTTTAATGGTTGCCTTGCTTGTTATTGGTATTGGAAAATTATCTGATGTTATATTCCATGTAGAGAAACCTGAGACACCTGGTTATTCAGTTGAAGTAGAGGCTGCAACCACCGTATCCGCAACTAGCTCAAGTACGACATCAGACAAAATTGATATATCAGCATTAATGGCAATGGGAGATATTGCGCATGGAGAAAAAGTTTTTAAAAAATGTGCTGCTTGTCATTCAATAGTTAAGGGCGGGAAAAATGCTATAGGACCTGCTTTATATAATGTTGTAGGTAGAAAAGTTGGAGGTGTCGAAGATTATAAATATTCAAAAGCATTAGCTGCATATGATAAGAATTGGACTTTTGAAGAACTGAATGGATTTTTAATAAAACCTGCTAAATGGATAAAGGGAACAAAGATGGCATATGCAGGTCTTAGAAAAGAAAAAGATAGAGCCTCTGTTATAAAATATCTAAATGAGAATTCAGACAGTCCTTTGCCGCTACCTTAATTTTCCGAAACAATATAATAAAATACTTTTTTGTACGTGAACTCTATTGAGTGCTTGTTGCCAAACGTGAGATTTTTTTCCTAAGAAAACATCATCACTCACTTCGTCTCCTCTAGGTAAACAATGTAGAAAAATACAACTTTTTTTTGCATAACTCATTAATTTTTTATCAATTTTAAAATTCTTAAACGCTTTTATTTTTTTTTTCTTATTAACTTTGTCATTTAAAGAAATAACTTTATCTGAAAAAATTACGTCTGCATTAGAAATTGCTTTTTTTGCATCATTATAAAGATAAATTTTTTTATTATTTTTTTTGACCCAAGCCCTAACTTCTTTACCTGGTTCAAATTTTTTTGGACTACCAATGCTTAGCTTGAAAGAAAATTTTACTGATGCAGCTATTAAACTATCTAAAACATTATTTGAGTCACCTATCCAGCAAATATTTAATTTAGAAATAGGTTTCTTCATTATTTCCTCAACAGTAAAAACATCTGATAAAACCTGTGTTGGATGAGATGAAGGACTTAAACCATTAATTACGGGTATAGATAAATATTTTTCAAAATTTTCAACCTTTTTATCACTATCAGTTCTAAGCATAAATCCATCACCATAAGTCGAAAGAATTTTGGCTGTATCAGCAATGCTCTCTCCACCTTGACCCAAATGAAGTTCATTAGATCTCAAAGTCAAAGTACCACCACCTAATTGTTTGATAGCTAAATAAAAACTTAATCTTGTCCGCAAACTAGATTTTTCAAACATCTGAATTAATAATTTTCCTTTTAAGGGTGCACCCTTATCGACCTCTAATGTACTTAGTTTTTTTCTTAAACTTTTTCTTTTCTTAGCATCAATAATAATCTTTCTAAGATCTTTTGCGGGTATATCTTTTAAATTAATGAAATGTTTCATATTATTTTATCTGTGAACAAACCTTTTCAATAATTTTTAATGCTAAATCTAGTTCATTTTTTTTGACATTTAATGGAGGTAAAATCCGAACAACATTTTCTGCAGCTCTAATAGTCAATAGCTGATTGTTCATCAATTTTTTTATAAATTCAGTCTGATCTTTGTATAATTGTATACCAATCAAAAAACCTTTTCCTCTTATTTGCTTAATAAGATTTGGATATTTTTCTTTAATTTTATTAAGCTTAAATAAAAAATATTTTGATAAACTTTTTACATTATTTAAAAATTTCTTATTTGATATAATATCTATTACAGTATTTCCAACAGACATAGCCAAAGGGTTACCTCCAAATGTTGATCCATGAGTGCCTGGTGTCATACCTGAGGCAACTTTTTTATTCATTAAAACTGCTCCTATAGGAAATCCTCCGCCTATTCCTTTCGCAATTGGTACAATATCGGGTTTTACTTTAGATTTTTCAAAAGCAAAAAAATCACCAGATCTTCCTATTCCACATTGAACTTCATCAAGGATTAATAGTATTTTTTTCTTATTACATAATACCCTTAATTCTTTTAAACACCAATCAGGAATGACTTTTATACCACCTTCACCCATAATTGTTTCAACCATAATTGCAGCTGTGTTTTTTTTAATTTTTTTTTTAAGAGAATTATGATTACCAAAACTGAAGTGATCAAACCCTTTTACTTTTGGACCAAATCCCTCAGTCATTTTTTTTGATCCGCTAGCAAAAATTGCTGCTAAAGTTCTTCCATGAAACGAGTTTTTAATACATAAAATCCTATTTTTATCTGGTTTACCTATTGAATAAAAATATCTTCTAGCTACTTTAATTGCTGCTTCTGTAGCTTCAGCCCCACTATTTTGAAACATTACATAATCAGCAAAAGTTTTTTTACATAACTTTTTAGCCAATGTTTCTCCCTCAGGAATTTGAAATGCATTAGATACGTGCCATAATTTTTTTGATTGATCTTTTACAGTTTTTACTAATTTAGGATGTGCATGACCTAAAGAATTAACTGCTATCCCCTGCACAAAATCTAAATATTTTTTATTGTCAGTGGAATATAAATAACTACCTTTGCCAAATTTAAAGGAAATTTTTTTTCTATTATAGTTTTTTGCTAAATAACTCATAAATCTATTTTTTTTTTATTAAGTTTAATTATTTATACAAGTAAGGATTGAAAACATATATATTTTGTTAATTTAAAATTAGTGTTGATAACTCATATTTTTTGATTGTTTAATTTAAACCAATATCAGTATATTGTTGTTTTATATAAACAAGATACAATATATTGATAATGAGCTGGACTGAAGAAAAGGTAGCAAAATTAAAAGAACTTTGGGGCAAAGGTAATACAGCTAGCCAAATTGCTGAAATCATAGGCGGAATTAGCAGAAATGCTGTAATTGGAAAAGCACACAGGCTTAATTTATCTGCAAAAATTAAAACACGAACTGCAACATCGAATCAGAATTTTGAAAGTTCACTAGATGAAAAGCAAAACAAAACTAGAAGAAGTCGAAAAAGTAAATTTAAATCATTAATCATTGACAAAAACTTTGAGCCAGAAAGCCCTAAACAATTGGAAGAGCTTGACGAAAATTCTTGTAAGTGGCCAATCGGTCATCCAGATGAAAAATCATTTTATTTTTGTGGCAGATCATCTTTGAAAGATTTTTCATATTGTAAACTTCATCTACTTTATGCGTACCAGCCTAAAGGTAAAAAAGAAGATGTGAGTGATAAAGAGGATGTTCCAGAATTTATAGAGAAAAAAATTCAATCAGCTTAACTTAAATTATTTTAATTTTAAAATTTAGTTTACTTTATATTTTTCTGTAGAAAACTGACCCCCTTCTCTCCACATGTAACAATATTTTTTAACTTCTTGATCAAAATACTTTTTACTAGGAACGCCTATGTCAAAATTCGTTTTATATTTTCCCGATATAACATTATCATACTTTAATAATTTAAGTTGATCTGTAGTAAGTAAAGGATTTGGCATAATTTCAAAAATTTTTGCAGAAAATTTTGCTATGGGCAACGGTAGTGGCAATAAAAATCTTTTTTTATCAATAAGATTTAATAATTTTTTTATTATTTCCTTAAAAGTAATTTCTTCTGGACCCACGCACTCTATAATTTTTGAATCAATATTACTTGAAATAACTTTGTATATAATATCTGTAAGATCTGAGCAGTGTATTGGCGTAAACTTAGTTTTACCGTTGTAGTAAAGAGGAAATATAGGAAGCCTTTTAAGCATTGTCATGAAAGTAGTTGTAAATTTATCATCTACAGAATAAACAATGGAAGGTCTTAAAATAGTTGCTAAAGGAAAGTTTTTTAAAACTTGAATTTCTCCATCTAATTTACTTTTTGCATAATCAGAGTCTGTCGCTTCTGCAACAGCTAGTGCTGACAAATGAACAAAATGTTTAAGATTATATTCTTTGGCTAGTTTCGCTAAAAGAGAAGGAAAGATCGTATGAATATTTTTAAATGTGTTTCCTTTTTTCTGCTCGTATAGGATACCAATAAGATTAATACAAATATCTGAATTTTTTAGAAGTTGTCTTATTTTTTTTTCATCAAAAATATTTGACTCTACTATGTCAATATACCCTACATTTGCTTGAGTTTTTATTATATAGCTTTTTTGATGAATGTTTCTTGTAACTACTGTAACTTTGTAGTTATTTTTTGTAAGTTTTCTTATTAAGTTTCTTCCAATTTGACCACTTCCACCAAAAATTAGACAATTTTTTGCTTTCATATATATATGTTTAAGAATGAATAATAATATTCAGCTTCACAAAGGGGATATACCTGAAAACCTAAATTTGGGCAACCGAATTGCTGTTGATGGTGAATTTATGGGTCTCAATGTAAAGAGAGATCCTCTTTGTCTAATTCAACTATCATCTGGTAATTCTGATGCACATATTATTCAATTTGATAGGGACAATTACAAGGCCCCAAATCTAGTAAAATTATTAAATGACGACAAAATTATAAAAATATTTCATTATTCCAGAGCTGATATGGCACATATCAAGTATTATTTAAATACTGATGTAAATAATGTTCTCGACACAAAGATTTGTAGCAAACTAGCAAGAAGTTATTCTGACAACCATTCTCTTAAAACATTGATTAAAGAGTTTATAAATATAGATATTAGCAAACAGTTCCAAAGTTCTGATTTCGGTGGAGAACTATCCCCAGCGCAATTAAAATATTGTGCAAACGACGTGATATACCTTCATGCGATTCATGACGAGCTTTATAAAATTCTTAAAAGAGAAAATAGAGTTAAATTATATGAAGATTGTTTGAAATTCTTAAAGACAAGGGTTCAGCTAGACTTGTCGGAATTTAAGGATGATATTTGGTCACACTAATGAAAAAAAAAAAATTTATTTCAACGGCAAAAGATGTAATTAATCTTGAAATAAAAGCATTACAAGATTTAAAAAAAAAAATTAATAGCTCATTTACTCAAGCTGTAAAAAGTATTGCTAATTGTCAATCTAAAGTAATTTTATGTGGTGTAGGAAAAAGTGGATTGATAGCATCAAAAATTGCTGCAACTCTCTCCTCAGTTGGTACCCCATCGTTTAGTTTGTCTGCAGGAGATTCTTCTCATGGAGATCTTGGAAGTATATCAAAAAAAGATATCCTAATACTTATTAGCTATTCTGGCCAAACAGAGGAACTTAAAAATATAATTAAGTATGCAAATAGAAATAAAATTTTGTTAATAGGAATTGTATCTAAAAAAGATTCAATTCTATATAAAGCTTCAGATATAAAATTATTAATACCTCAAACAAAAGAAGCAGGAGGTATAGTTCCAACATCTAGCACAACTGCACAACTAGCTATTGGTGATGCTTTAGCAATATCAGCAATGCAATATAAAAAATTTGATAAAATGGATTTTAAAAAACTTCATCCATCTGGTAGTTTAGGTGCGCAACTAAAGACAGCTGAGGATTTGATGTTAAATGGAAAAAAAATTCCATTTGTAAGTGAAAAACTTAAAATGCGTGAGGCAATCAAAATTTTAAGTGAAAAACAACTTGGTATCTTAATAGTTAGAAATAAACTTAAAAAAACAGTAGGAATTATAACAGATGGTCAAATTAGAAGGTTTAATCAAAAAAACTCTAATTTACATAGTAAAACTGCCAAAGATATAATGACAAAAAAACCTGTAAGTGTTGATAAAAATATTTTAGCTGCAAAAGCTCTTTTGATAATGAATAATAAAAAAATTACCTCATTATGTATTCACAAAAATAATGACAAAAATAAAACTATTGGAGTTCTTCATATACATAATATTTTACAATCGAACGTATCCTAAATGAAAAAAAAAATTGTTGTTTTTGTTTTGATTTTCATAATAGTTATTTTATTTTTTTATTTATATTTTAAATCGAAACAAAACGAAAAAAAAGTAGAGATTACTACAGAAACCCCAGTTGAAAATACTTATACATCAAACATTATTGAAAATGTAGAATACCTTTCCAGAGATGCTAAAGGAAATGAATATATAATTCGAGCCAAAGAAGGAGAGATAGATATTAATAATGAAAATATCATATTTCTCAAAAATGTTAGTGCAATAATCAAACTAAATAATTCGAAAAATATTTTGATATATGGTGATTTTGGAAAATATAATATCAATAATTTTGATACTATTTTCTCAAAAAATGTAATAATTAAATATCTAAATAAAAAAATACAAAGTGAATATTTAGATTTTTCAATTTTAAGAAACTCTATGGTAATATCAAAAAATGTGAATTATTCTGATCCACAAAATACAATTAAAACTGATGTTATTGAAATTAACCTAGAAACTAAAGATATAAATTTTTTTATGTACGACAAAAATAATAAAATAAAAATAATTAGTCAAAATTAAAATGGCAATAATTAAACCTTTTAGAATCAAGTCATTCAAAAATAAAAATTCGATAATTGAATTCGAAAATGTATCTTTGTCATATGGAAACAGATTAATTTTAGACAATATAAATTTTAAAATCAATCAAACTGAAATTTTTGGTATGTTGGGTCCAAATGGTGTTGGAAAGTCAACTATTTTTAATCTTATAACTGGATTAATAGCACCTAAAAACGGAAAAATTAAAATTAACGGCGAAGTAGTAAATGATTACCCTGTTTTTCAAAGAACAAAAAAATTTAAAATTGGTTTTGTACCTCAATATGGGGGATATTTCAGTGACATGACTCTACTCGATAACTTGAAAGCGATTGGTGAAATAACAGTTGAAAATAAAACCTTAATGCATGAAAAAATAAACTTTTTAATTTCTAAATTTGAGCTTGAGAACATTAAAGATATAAAAGCTAAATTCTTATCAGGTGGCCAGAAAAAAAAATTAGTAATTGCATTGTCTTTACTAAGTGACCCAAAAGTGCTGTTATTAGATGAATGTTTTGCGGCCTTAGATATTTTAACGATTAAAATGATACAAGAAATAATTATTAATTTACAGCAAGAAAATCAAATTACTATTTGTATATGTGATCACCAGGCAAGAGATTTGTTAGCGTGTGTAGATGTTGCAATGATATTAAGCAATTGTAAAATAGTTGCTCAAGGAACTCCTTCGAATTTAATTAAAGATATCAATGCACAAAATGCCTACTTTGGAAGCTCTTTCAAGATAAGTTAATTTTTGTTAATGCCAGACACAATTATTATTAAAAAAAAAATTCTAAACTTTAATAAATCGATTAAAGTTAGCGGAGATAAGAGTTTAAGTATTAGATGGGTTTTGTTTTCATCACTCGCGAATGGTGTTTCAATTGCAAAGAATTTATTAATTTCAGAAGACGTTTTTGCAGCAATTAATGCTGTTAGAAAGTTAGGAGTTAAAGTTAGTTTAAAAAAAAATATTTGTAAAATTTATGGGAAAGGTATTGATGGATTTAAATATAAAAAAAATCTTGTTATAAATGCTCAAAACTCAGGAACCTTAGGGAGATTGTTGCTTGGTTTATTGATAAACACAAAATTTCCAGTAAAAATAATTGGTGATAAAAGTTTATCAAGAAGAGACTTCAAGAGAATTTCTGATCCATTATCTAAATTTGGTGCAAAATTTAAATTAAATAAAAATAAGTTTTTACCATTAACAATTACAGGATCGGCAAATTTAAAACCAATAAATTATTTTGAAAACAAAGGTTCTGCTCAATGTAAAAGTGCCGTAATTTTTGGTGGTATGCGAACTAAAGGTCAAACAATTATAAAAGCCAAAAAATCTAGAAATCATACTGAATTACTTTGTAAATATTTAAAATTGCCAATTAAGATTCAAAAAAAAAAAAATTTTGATCTAATTAAGATTAATCAAGTAAAAAGAATTAAAAAACTATTATACAATATACCTGGTGATATAAGCTCAAGTGCCTTTTTTATAGTTTTAACCATTCTTAACAAAGACTCTAGTTTGATAATTAAAAACATAAATATTAATTCATCTAGAATAGGTGTTATTACTATCTTAAAAAAAATGGGCGCGAATATATATTTAAAAAATGTAAAAAATTACAAAGGTGAAAAAAATGCAGATATACATGTTGGCTATACTAATTCTCTTAAACCAATTAATTGCCCAACAAAACTAAATAGTAGTGCAATAGATGAATTTTTAGTAATTTTTCTAGTAGCCGCAAAAGCTAATGGCGTTTCTCATTTTAAAGATTTAGGAGAGTTAAATAAAAAAGAAAGTCCTAGATTAATTTGGGGAGCAAAGATTTTAAAAAAAATAGGTATAAAAACAATTTCAACAAAAAATTCGATTAAAATATTTGGTAATCCTAATTTAAATATAAATAAAAAAATTATAATTAAAAACTTTTTAAAAGATCATAGAGTTTTTATGACATCTGTGGTTGCTGCATTATCTTTTGGTGGTAATTGGCAAATTCATGATAAAAGGGCTATAAATACTTCGTTCCCAGATTTTCTAAAAATTATAAATCAATTAAAAAAATAAAACTTATGTTAAGAAGAAAAAATATTCTCAAAATAGCCATAGATTCTCCAGCGGCAGCTGGTGCAGGAACATTGGCAAAGGCGATATCAAAGCATTATAACCTTTTCTACCTTGATACAGGAAAAATTTATAGATTTATTGCTTATTTAAAATTAAGTTTTCCAAAAAAATTCAATCAAAAATTTTTAAAATTAAAAATCAAATCACTAAAAATAAAAGATTTATCTAAAAAAAACTTACTCTTAGATGAAGTTGGAACAGAAGCATCTATAATTTCAAAAGAAAAAAATATCAGAAAAATCGTGCATTCGTTACAAGTTAACTTAGCGTATAATCCACCAAAAAAATATAGAGGATCATGTCTTGATGGTAGAGATATAACTTACAAAATAATCCCTGATGCAGATTTTAAATTTTATATTACAGCAAACATTAAAACTAGAGCTTTTCGTAGATACAAAGAATTAAAGACATTAAAGAAAAAAATAGCTTATTCAGAAGTATTAAAAAGTATAAAAAAGCGTGATAATAGTGATTTTAATAGGAAAATATCCCCACTTAAGAAAACAAAAGATTCACTATTGATTAATACGACAAACCTTAATAAAAGGGCATGTTTTTTAAAAATAAAAAAAATAATAGATAGGAAACTAAAGAATTAATGGAAATATATAAAGATCTCTCCAATCCTGCGTCTCAAGAATTCGAAAAATTACTGAATAGCCAGCTCTCAAAAATAAAAATTGAAGAAGGAAAGATAATTGAAGGAAAAATAAATAAAATCACTGAAAAATTTGTTTTTCTTTTTGTGGAAGGTTTAAAATCTGAGCCTGTGCTAGATATTAATGAATTAAAAAGCATGGGACTATCTGAAAAAATAAAAATTGGTGAAACTATCTCTGTTTTACTTGAAAAGATTGAGGATAAAAATGGAGAGGTATTAGTATCTGCAAGCAAAGCACAAAAAATTAAAGGTTGGGATAAATTGGTGGAAGCATACGAGTTAGAAAAAAATGTTAATCTTGTAAAATTTGAAAAAAATAGAATTGAAATATCCTTTAATGAAAGTTTAGATAAAGATTTTGTAAAA
>CACKBU010000018.1 GCA_902598485.1 uncultured Pelagibacteraceae bacterium | reverse complement strand
TTTAAAATTAGACTAAAAAAATCTTTTATCTTCATCCATCTGTAAAAACTTTTTTTTGTTAATCTAGCATTTAATAATATTAAATTAATTTTATTATTTTTAATATTTCTAAACATGTTCGGCCAAATTTCAGAATCTATAAATATTGCAATACTGGGCTTCCAATAATTTAAAAATTTATTTACAAAATAAGATTGATCAATTGGGTAAAATTGATGAATTGTTTTTTTAAATTTATATTTTTTAATTATTTTTGATGAGCTTAATGTGCTTGATGTAATTAGTATCTGTGTAATTGATTTATCATTTTCATAATATTCTATAATTGGAATAATACTTAATATTTCACCTACACTTGCTCCATGAAACCATATAAGTTTACCTTCTATTTTTTTTTCAGTAGATATACTGAATTTTTCAATAAATCTTTTTTTATCTTCTTTATTTTTTAAAATTCTATAAAATATTATAAAAGGTGAAATAATAATTAATATAATTAAAAATAATTGATAAACAAAAAACATTTTTATTTTTGAATTTGTTTTTCGTAAAAGTTTTTATACAATACAGATTTTTCTAAAAGATTTTCATGTTTTCCACTATCAATTACTTTTCCATTATTTATTAAATATATATTATTAGAATTTAAGATTGTTGAAAGTCTGTGTGCAATTACAATAGTAGTTTTATTTTTTGTAAGAGTATTTAAAGCTTCTTGAATTTTACTTTCTGTTTGTGAGTCTAAAGATGATGTTGCCTCATCAAGCAAAATTATAGAACTCTTTTTGATCATCGCTCTTGCGATAGAAATTCTTTGTTTTTCACCACCGGATAATCTGACACCATTTTCACCTATTTTAGTGTCATATTTATCAGGTAGCTTTTCAATAAATTCATGAGAATTAGATAATTTAGCAACTTCAAATATTTCTTTATCTGATGCACTTTCATTAGCATACTTGATGTTATTTTTTATCGTATCATCAAATAAAGTTGTCTCTTGTGTAACAAGAGAAATATGATTTCTAAGAGATTCAACTGTGACCTCATTTATAGGTTGATTATCGATGCTTATTTCTCCTGATTGTGGCTGATAAAATCTTGGTATTAGATTTAAAATTGTAGACTTACCAGAACCACTATGACCAACTAGAGCAGTCATTTTTCCGCCCTTAAATTCTAAATTAATATCTTCAAGAACATTTTTTTCTGAAGACTCATATTTAAAATAAATATTTTTAAAATTAATTTTATTTTCTTTAATTTTAATAGAATAAGCATTTTCTGAATTTTTAATTAGATTTTTAGTATCTACAATTGGTAAAATTCTATCTGCTGCTGAAAGACCTTCGTTTATAACTATATTTAAACTTGTTAGAGATCTTACTGGTTGATATGCTAACATCATAGCTGCTAAAAATGAAAAAAAGTTATTTACATCAATTTCACCGTTAACAATTAATTTTCCAGAATAATAAATTAAAATTGCTATCATTATTCCTGTTAAAACTTCCATTATTGGAGACATTCTAATCAGGACTGTTGCTATTTTTTTGTTTTTATTCATAAGCTCAGTTAAATGACTATCAGCTCTTTTCACTTCGTATTCTTCTTTTTGAAAGATTTTCGCTATTTTGTGATTTTTGAATAATTCAACTAAATAAGAAATTAAAAAACCAGATCTCTCTTGTGCTTGAGTTACAATTTTCTTCATTCTCTTGCCGAGTGTTCTAGCAAATATACTTGCAATGGGTATCATTATTATTGATATTAGTGAAAGCTTCCAATTCTGAATAAACATAACACTTAAAAGACCAATTAAAGTTAGAGAGTCTTTAAACAAGATTAAGATTGCGTTGCTTAATAGATTGGTAATGTGAGTTACATCATATGTAAGATTTGAAATAAATTTTCCAGAATGTTTTTTATCTATACTTTGTGTATCGGCTTTAATTAAAGATTTTAACATATCAAATTGAAGAGCTTTACTTATTTCTTCTCCAACTTGAATCATTAAAGATTTAGCTACATATAAAGATATACCTTTTGTTGCAAATGCAACAATTATTGCTAGTGGTATAACAAAAATTAAAGATTGATCTTTATCAATAAAAATCTTTTCAATAGCTGGGTCTAGTAGCCATGCAATTGCGGAAGTGCTTCCTGCAATTAAAATAGAAAAAATAGCTGAAAAAATTATTTTTTTTAAATGTTTTTTGGTGTAGTCTTTATATAGTCTCTTAAATATTTCTAATTTATTCATTTCTAAAAAATTTTAGTAAGAAAAATGTTTAAAAAAATTATAAAACCAAGAAAATTATTACTTTTAAATACTTTAAGACAACTTTGAGGTTCGTTTAGATTAACTCTAATTTGATATAGGAACAAATGAGCAAGAGGTAACAAGATTAAGAAATAATATATTTTACCAAAATACATATTGTATCCTCCAAAAATTAAAAAAATTATTAATACTGAATAACATATAATTAAAAATTTTTTTGCTTTACCTTTGAATTTAATTGATGTTGATTTTAATCCTATTATTTCATCATCTTTAATATCTTGAAACCCGTAAATAGTGTCATATCCCAGTGTCCAAAATATGGCCCCTATGTAAAATAGTATTGGGATTATACTTATTTCTCCTTGAATAGAAGTCCAGCCCAGTATTAAACCATAATTAAAAGTTACTCCTAAAAATAGTTGAGGCCAATAAGTATATCTTTTCATAAGTGGGTAAGTAAATGCGAGTGGCATCGAGCTCAATGCGAGAAGTATTGTCAAATTGTTAAAATTTAACAATACTATTAGAGCAAACAGGCACAATATAAGTACATAAGAAATAGCAACTTTGATTGAAATTTTTTCTGAAGCTATAGGTCGATTTTTAGTTCTAGAAACTTTAGCGTCAAATTCTTTATCCAGAATATCATTTACTATGCATCCAGCTGATCTCATCAGTACTGAGCCTAGAAAAAATAAAATTAAATAAAAAAAATAATTATTTAAATTTTTCTCAAAATCAAAACCAAGAGTTAGCCCCCATGCGCACGGCCAAAATAGAAGCATATATCCAATGGGTTTATGCAATCTAGTGACTTCTACAAAAAGTTTTAATTGGTTCATAATATTTTACTTGTAAATAACAAAGGCTAGTTTCATAATCAAATTGATTCGTATGAATATAGATTACACCGTCACAGCTCTTATGTTTCCAGCTATTCCATTATTAATGGGTGTTTATAGCAATAGATTTCACTCATTGAGTATTTTAATTCGTCAACTTCACGATGAGCATGTTTATGAAAAACATATTCCACCTGAATGGAAAAAACAGTTTATTAATCTTAGTGGGAGGATAACTCTTTTAAGATGGACTATACTTTTTGCAGCTTTTGGATTTCTATTTAACATGTTGACTGTATTTGCACTTTATTTAGATGAAGTTTTTTTAGCTAGAGTAATTTTTGGATCTTGTTGTTTATCTATGATTATATCTATAATTTTTTTTATTAGAGAAATTCAAATTTCAACTAATGCACTTAAGCTCCATATGTCGGATATGGATGTTGATGTTAATTAGGTACTATTACAGCTGGTCCTAAAATTTTTCTTCCTTCAAGATCTTTATGAGCTTGAACCACCTCTTCTAACTTATACTTTTTAAAAATTTTAATTTTTACTTTTCCAGAACTAATTTTTTCAAACATTGTTTTTGAGGCTTCGTTTAATTCTTCTCTTGTTGAAAGGTATTGTTGCATAGAGGGCCTTACAAGATACAAGCCTTTTGGCTGAATAACTTTTGGCACATTAATATCTGATAAGGGTCCAGATGCATTTCCAAAAGAAACCATCATTCCTCTAATAGCTAAACATTCAATAGATCCATCCAGTGTATCTTTACCGACACCATCATAAACAACTGGGACGCCCTTACCATCAGTAATCTCTAAAACTTTTTTTGCAAAATCTTCTTTATTGTAATTTATTACGTGATCATACCCGTTTTCTTTTGCTATATTTACTTTTTCATCTGATCCAACTGTGCCTATAACAGTACATCCTAAACTTTTTGCCCATTGCCCAAAAATCTGACCAACACCACCAGCAGCTGCATGAAATAAAATTATTTCTCCAGATTTAACTGGGTAAGTTTTATGTAAAAGATAAAATGTTGTTAAACCTTTTGTCATTAAAGTTGCAGCTACCTCAAGATCAATACCATCTGGTACTTTTACTAAATTTTTTGTTGGATAGTTTCTATGTGAAGAATAGGAACCTAGTGGAATACCTGCATAAGAAATTTTATCACCAACTTTAAAGTCTTTTACATTCTCACCAACATCAGTAATAACTCCAGCACCTTCCAAACCTAAACCAATTGGTAATTTTAAAGGGTACAAACCCGATCTGTGGTATGTATCAATATAGTTAAGTCCAATTGCCTTTTGTTCAATTGTTACTTGATCAGGACCAGGTTTATCTAAAGATATATCACTAACTTCTAAAACTTCAGGTCCACCAGTTTTATTGATTTCTACAGCTTTCATAATTTATTTTACAAATGTACCATTATGATAATCTTGAACTGCTTGCAAGATTTCTGCTTTAGTATTCATCACAAATGGTCCGCCTCTAGCTATTTCCTCATTAATTGGTTTGCCAGAAATTACTAAAAATTTAGCATCTGATTTAGCTTTAACACTTAAATTTTCACCTTTCGTTAGCAATATTAAAGTGCTGTCTATAACTTGATCGTGTTTAACTTTTCCAATTTCTATTTCACCATTAATTAAATAAATGAATGTATTATGAGTAGATGGTAATTTAAAATTAAATTCCTTATCTTTGTTAAGCTCAACGTCAAAATAAACTGGTTCAACATTATGGCCTTTAACAGGGCCTTGGGCTTTTTCAAATTTACCAGCTATGACTTTAACTTGTTTATCATCATCTTTGTGAATGCTCATTTTATCTGCATCAATATAAATATATTCAGGCTTACTCATTTTTAATTTAGCTGGCATATTTATCCACAATTGAAATCCATGAAGTTTTCCTTCCTTCATGGCTGGCATTTCTGAATGAATGATTCCACTTCCTGTTTTCATCCACTGAACGTCTCCTGCAGTCATTCTGCCTTCACCACCTGTGCTATCTTTATGCTCAAAATCTCCAGCTAACATATAAGTTACAGTTTCAATTCCTCGATGAGGGTGAGGTGGAAAACCTGCTATATAATCCTCACTATTTTCAGATCCAAACTCATCTAACATTAAAAATGGATCAAAGTAATTTGGTTCAACACCAATACTTCTTTTTAATTTTACTCCAGCTCCATCTGAAGCGGGGATAGGGTCGATAATTTTACTAACTTCAATATTTTTCATATTTCGTAAATAAGAATTTTTTATACAATATCAAGTAACTTACTAAGATCTTTGATTTGATATTTTGGTTTATAATCTAGATTATCAAATGTGTTATTTTTTCTATTAACCCAAATAGAATTATAACCATAATTTCCACCACCCGAAACATCCCACGTATTTGCACTTAAAAAAACAACTTCATTTTTTTGAATTTGATATTGATTTATTGGAAGATCATAAACTTTAGAGTCAGGTTTATAAATCCCAACTTCTTCTATTGAAAAGAGATCATCAAATAAATTTTCTAAATTATTGCTTTTAACTAATTGATTAAGAAGGGCAGGTGTACCATTCGAAAGAATAGCAAGTTTTAAATTTTTATTTTTCAATGATTTTAAAACTTCAGGCACTTCTTTAAATGGTGATAGAATTTTATAAAGATCTAATAACTTATTTCTCATTGAAGAGTCTATCTCATAAGCTTTCATTGATTTGTCTAAACTATCCTCTGTCACTTGCCAAAAATCCTTGTGACGTTTCATTAAACTTCTTAGCCAAGTATATTCCAATTGTGTTGTTCTCCAATAATTGGCGAAACCTTCCCACTTATCACCTATTTTATCTTTACACTTTTCAGCAGCTGAATTTACATCAAATAAGGTGCCGTAAGCATCAAAAATTATTGCTTTAATATTTTTCATAAACTAACTTATCAATATGAGTAACATTAGATTATTTTATTCAAAAAGTTTATCTCTTAATTTGGCTGACAAACTTGATAAATCTCAATCTCACTATGTTTCAAAAGTTATGAGACTTAAAGAGAAAGAAGTTTTTTCTCTTTTTAATAGTAGTGGCGAATGGGAAGCGAAAATCTCAAATATCACAAAAAGCATAGTTGAATTTAATGTTACGAAACAATTAAGACAGAAAGAAAATATCAAAGATCTCTGGCTGGCTTTCTCTCCAATCAAATCAAATTACTTTAATTTTATGGTCCAAAAAGCTACAGAGCTTGGTGTAACTAAGTTTTTACCAATTATCTTTGAAAGAACAATTGTTAGAAAAATAAATAAAGAGAGATTGGAAAAAGTAATCATAGAAGCAGCTGAACAGTCAAATAGAATTACAGTTCCATCAATTGAGGATCCTCAAAAATTAAAAAGCTTTCTAAATAATGATATGGATTTAATTTTTACTGATCTCAACACTGCTAATACAAAAATTGATCTTACAAAGTTAACAAATAAACCCACTTGCGTAATCATAGGGCCTGAAGGAGATTTTTCTGAGGAGGAGAGGGAAAAGATTCTTAAATTTAATGGTGTTCAGCCTATCAAAATCAATGAAAACATATTGAGATCTGAAACGGCTGTAATTTCTGCTCTATCGATCATAAATTACGCCATTAATTGATATTTTGTCGCTAAAAGTAAAAGTGTATTTTTTTAAAAGACACTCTATATAGGGTAAAAAAATGAAAAATTTTTTATATATATTTGTAACATTCTTTATCACTTCAAGTGCATTCGCTAATCAACCAGTCGATTGGCAACTAGGTTTTCAAAAGGCTGCTTCCGAGACAATGAGAGATATAGTTAATTTTCATGATAAATTGTTGTTACCAATTATAATAGCAATCAGTGTTTTTGTTCTATTTCTGATGGTTTATGCTTGTATAAGATTTAGAGCTTCAGCAAATCCAGTGCCATCAAAAAGAACTCATAATGTTGCTGTTGAAGTTTTATGGACTTTAATTCCATGTTTAATTTTGATCGTGATGGCTGTACCATCATTTAAAATTTTATATAAACAAGATGCAATTCCAAAAGCAGATATAACTGTTAAAGCTATAGGATACCAATGGTACTGGGGATATGAGTATCCAGATGAAAATATTTTTTTCGACTCTTACATGATTGAAACTAAAGACTTAAAAGAAAACGAGCCAAGACTTTTAGCTGTAGACAATGAATTAGTTGTGCCAGTAAATAAAGTTGTAAAGGTAATGATCACTGCTAATGATGTTCTACATGCGTGGGCACTACCTTCATTTGGAGTAAAACGAGACGCTGTGCCTGGAAGAATAAATGAAACTTGGTTTAAAGCAGAAAAAGTTGGAACCTATTATGGTCAATGTTCTGAACTGTGTGGAATTAAACACGCGTTTATGCCCATTGAAGTTAGAGTTGTTACTGAAGAAGAATATCAAGAGTGGTTGTTAGACGCTAAAGTCAAATTTGCAAAAGAAGTTAATGAAGAAGATCAATTTAAAAAACTAGCGAGTAAATAATATGTATACACAAACTGCATCACACGACGATCATCATACACCAACTGGATGGAAACGTTGGGCTTATTCAACTAACCATAAAGATATTGGAACAATGTATCTGATATTTGCAATTATTGCAGGTGTAATTGGTACTGCATTCTCAGTTTTAATGAGAATGGAATTGATGCATCCAGGTGATGGAATTTTAGGTGGAAACTATCATTTATATAACGTCTTAGTTACTGGTCATGGTTTAATAATGATTTTCTTTATGGTTATGCCTGCAATGATAGGTGGCTTCGGTAATTGGTTTGTTCCAATAATGATTGGTGCACCTGATATGGCTTTTCCTAGAATGAATAATATTTCATTCTGGTTGCTGCCTACATCATTCATATTATTAATAATGTCAATTTTCATGGATGGCCCTCCAGGTCAAACAGGTGTAGGAGGAGGATGGACAATATATCCTCCATTATCATCTACAGCAGGTCAACCAGGTCCAGCAATGGATTTTGCAATTTTAAGTCTCCACTTAGCTGGAGCTTCTTCAATTTTAGGCGCAGTAAACTTTATTACTACAATTTTAAACATGAGAACACCTGGCATGACACTTCATAAAATGCCATTATTTGCATGGTCAATACTAGTTACTGCTTTCTTATTATTGTTATCATTACCAGTTTTAGCAGGAGCGATTACGATGCTTCTTACAGATAGGAACTTTGGAACAGCTTTCTTTGATGCACAAACTGGTGGAGACCCAGTTTTATTCCAACATTTATTTTGGTTCTTTGGTCACCCAGAAGTTTATATTTTAATTTTACCAGGTTTTGGAATGATTAGTCATATTGTTTCAACATTTTCTAGAAAACCAGTTTTTGGATACTTAGGAATGGCTTATGCAATGGTTGCAATTGGAATAGTTGGTTTCGTTGTTTGGGCTCACCACATGTATACAGTTGGTTTAAGTACAGATACTAAAGCATACTTTTTAGCTGCAACTATGATCATTGCAGTTCCAACTGGTATAAAAATATTTTCGTGGATTGCAACAATGTGGGGTGGATCGATTTCATTTAAAACTCCAATGGTTTGGGCTTTAGGATTTATATTTTTATTTACCGTTGGTGGAGTTACCGGTGTAGTGCTTGCGAATGCTGGAGTTGATACAGCAATGCATGATACTTACTATGTTGTTGCTCATTTTCATTACGTACTATCTTTAGGAGCTGTATTTGCAATCTTTGCAGGATTTTATTATTGGTTTGGAAAAATGACTGGTTACGAATACTCAGAGTGGATGGGTCAATTACACTTCTGGTTAACGTTTATTGGAGTAAACTTGGTTTTCTTCCCACAACACTTTTTAGGCCTTGCAGGAATGCCAAGAAGATATGCTGACTATCCAGATGCTTTTGCAGGATGGAATTACATTTCTTCAATTGGTTCTTATATTTCTGTAATTGGATTGGTAGTATTTTTTATAAACCTTGCTTATGCGTTTTATAAGAAAAAGGCTGCAGCACAAAACCCATGGGGAGAAGGCGCTACAACTTTAGAATGGACTGTACCATCTCCACCTAATTTTCATACTTTTGAAGAATTACCAAAGTTTGAAGATGAAGAGGGTGTTGAAAAATCCACTAGCTAAATATAGCAAACAAGATTTTTTAACTTTAAATTAATGATTAAGTCTAAAATAAAAAATAGGAACTTATCTCAAGAAGACGCCTTTAATTTATCTGAATTGTTTAAATTAATGAAACCAAGAGTAATGTCTTTGGTTATATTTACATGCGCAGTTGGATTGTTAATGGCTCCAAATATAATTCCAACAAAAGATGCAATTATTGGAATAATTTTAGTTTCAATAGGAGCAGGAGCAGCTGGGGCTTTAAATATGTGGTACGAGTCTGATTTAGATGCTCTTATGACAAGAACTTGTTTGAGACCAATTCCAACAGGTAAGGTAAATAGAAATCAAGCACTAGTATTTGGAATTGCTCTTTCGATTTTTTCTGTAATTGCGCTTGATTATTATTCAAACAGAATATCAGCTAGCTTATTACTTTTTACTATTTTGTTTTATGTGTTTGTTTATACAATTTGGTTAAAAAGAAAAACTCCACAAAATATAGTAATAGGAGGAGCCGCAGGAGCATTACCCCCAGTGATTGGTTGGACTATAGCTACTAATTCTTTAACTTTTGAGCCAATTACGTTCTTTTTGATTATATTTTTTTGGACGCCTTCGCATTTTTGGGCTTTAAGTTTGTATAAATCAGATGATTATAAAAAAGCGAACATACCAATGCTTCCACTAACAAATGGCGTTGAGAGTACAAAATTAAATATATTTGTCTACTCTTTAACAATGTTACCGGTAATTGTTTTACCTTATGTTATTGGCTTTGTGGGTATTACTTTTTTATTCCCTTCACTAATTTTGACAATTTATTATAATTATTTATGTTTCGAACTTTATAAATTTAAAAAAAACAAATTTGATGCAAAAAAAGCAAAATCTATTTTTGGATATTCAATTTTGTATTTATTTTTAATTTTTGTTCTTTTTTTAATTGATAAAATTTTATGATAACACCTGACAAAAAAACAAAGAAAAAAAATATTATCACTGCTATAGCAATTTTAGCATTTATGGTATTTTTATTTATTTTTACTTTATACAACGTTGGAGTATTCGACAGACAGATATGATTAAAGGCAAAACATTAACTCCTTTACTTTTGGCTGGGATTTTTGTCCTTATGTTGGGATTGTCTTTTGCGGCAGTGCCTTTGTATGATTTGTTTTGTAGAGTCACAGGCTTCGGTGGAACAACGCAGGTATCTAAAGAAGCTCCTAAAATAGTATTAGATAAGGTTGTTAGCGTGAGGTTTGATACAAATGTAAACAATCTTGAATGGAATTTTAAAGCAAAATCAAACGTGATTGATGTAAAGGTTGGCCAGGTCAACAGAATAGAATTTGAAGTTGAGAATATTGGAGACGAAACGACTTATGGTGTAGCAAGTTTTAACGTTTCACCTGCAAGTTTTGGTAAATATTATAGTAAATTAGGATGTTTTTGTTTTGAAAAACAAGAGTTGAAGGCAGGAGAGAAGGCTACTTATGTTATGACTTTTTATTTAGACCCTGACCTTGTAAACGATCCAACAACAAAAAATCTACAAGATGTGACTATGTCGTACACTTTTTTCTCGACAGATTACTATAAACAATCATAATCACGAAAAATGTCAGCAGAAAAAAAACACGATTACCACTTAGTTGATCCTAGCCCTTGGCCAATCTATACATCTTTTGCATGCTTAGTATTAGCTATAGGTGCAATTTTTTATATGCATAACGGTATTTCATGGGGAATGTATCTTGGTTTAGCTTTGTTAATCTACGGTGCTTACATGTGGTTTAGAGATGTAGTAATCGAAGCTGAACATCAAGGTCATCACACTCCTGTTGTTCAAATTCATCATAGATATGGAATGACTTTATTTATTGCTTCAGAGGTAATGTTCTTTGTTGCATGGTTCTGGGCTTATTTTGATATAAGTTTATTTCCAAATGAATTTGTTGGAAATGTATGGCCACCAAAAGATATTGAAACATTTGATCCTTGGGACATTCCATTAATAAATACTCTAGTTTTATTATTATCAGGAACAACTGTTACTTGGGCTCATCATGCTTTATTAGAAGATGATAGAAAAGGATTTATACAGGGATTAACACTAACTGTTATTCTTGGATTCTTTTTCACTTTATTGCAAGCATACGAATACCATCACGCTACTTTTACTTATTCAGGCCATATTTATGGAGCTGTATTTTATATGGCAACAGGTTTTCATGGTTTTCACGTCATAATTGGAACGATATTTTTAGCAGTATGTTTGTGGAGAGGAAGACTTGGTCATTTTACTAAAGATCATCACTTCGGATTTGAAGCAGCTGCTTGGTACTGGCATTTCGTTGACGTAGTGTGGTTATTCTTATTTGCTGCAATTTATATTTGGGGAAGTTAATATTTATCATTGAAGAATAAATTACTATTTTCAGTTTTCGTTTATTTTATTATTTTAACTCTTCTCTCCCTAGGGTTTTGGCAAATTTATAGATTAAATTGGAAATTAGAGCTAATTGAGCAAATAGAAAATTCTTTGAAAAACGACCCAGTGGAATTATCCAACATTGAAAAAAAAAACTATCTTAGAATAAAAACAAGTGGAGATATTGATTTTGATAAACAAATTTACTTGTACAATTTAAATGATGCAGGGAAACCTGGATTTGAGGTAATTAATCCAATAAAAATTGGTGAAGAAAATTACTTAATGAATAGGGGATGGATACCTTTTGAAAAAAAAGACCTACCTGAAATAAATTTAGTTGATCAAAATCAAATAGTCGGCACTCTTATGCTGCAAACTAAACCAAGCACATTCAAGCCAGAAAATGATATTGAGAAAAATTATTGGTTTACTTTGAATAGAGAAGATGTTTCAAAATTTACTGGAAGAAATTTTTCAGAGTATGTCATTTATTTAAACGGTAATTATAAAATTCCAAAACCAAGAGTGATTACTGCTAAAATTTCAAATAATCATAAGAAGTACGCAATTACTTGGTTTTCTATGGCGATTTCAATCCTTTTAATATATTTATATTTTAGGAAAAAAAATTA
>CACKBU010000017.1 GCA_902598485.1 uncultured Pelagibacteraceae bacterium | reverse complement strand
TTATGTCTGAAGCTGAATTGGGTAAAATTATTGATAAATCTTACTCCACATTTAGAAAGGATAATGTTGTAGATTTCATAAAGCTTGGAGACAAAACAGTATTAGAATTATTTCATGGTCCAACTTTAGCTTTTAAAGACGTTGCCATGCAACTTTTAGGTAACTTTTACGAATATTACCTAAACAATGAAAATCAAAAAATTAATATTGTTGTTGCCACATCTGGAGATACTGGTGCTGCAGCAATTGACGCAATTAAAGGTAAAAAAAATGTTAATATTTTTGTGCTTCACCCAGATAATCGTGTTTCACCAGTGCAAAGAAAATTGATGACAACAGGTAAATATGAAAATGTATTTAACATAGCTATAAAGGGAAATTTTGATGATTGCCAAAACCTAGTTAAATCTATGTTTGCAGATAAGCAGTTTTCAAATGATATCAAAATGTCAGGGGTGAACTCTATTAATTGGGCAAGGATTATCGCTCAAAGTGTTTATTATTTTTATAGTTATTTATTAGTTGAAAATACAGGTGAAACAACAAATTTTTCAGTACCAACAGGAAATTTTGGAGATGTTTATGCTGGATATTTAGCCAAAAAAATGGGCTTGCCTATAAATAAATTAATTGTTGCAACTAATCAAAACGACATTTTACATAGAGCAATATCAAAAGGTAGTTATGAAACAGAAAAGGTTTCAGAAACTATTTCTCCTAGTATGGATATTCAAATAGCTAGTAATTTCGAGAGACTTATATTCGATCTTAATAATGAGGATGATAAACAGACTTCATTAGATATGAAAAATATTAGAGAGAATGGAAAATATTTAATTGGTGATGATAAATTAAATAAAATTAGAGAAAACTTTTTATCAGCTAGTCTGAGTGAGAATGAGACTTTGGAGGTTATTAAAAAGGTGTATGAAAAATTTTCTGTAGTTTTAGATCCACACACAGCAATTGGATATGGTGCTTTCGACAAACATAACTTAAAAGGAAATAATATTGTACTAGCAACTGCACATCCATGTAAATTTCCTGATGCTGTTACCAAAGCTATTAATTTAAAATCTGATTTACCAAAAGAACTTGAGTTTATTTTGAATGAAAAAGAAGAATATGATATAGTTGAAAATAATTTAGAAAAAATTAAAAACTACATTAAAGGTAAAACAAAATGAAAATTAAAGAAGGGGAACAACTTCCAAATTCAGAATTTTATTATTTAGACTCAAGTGGAGCAGCAAAAAAAATAACTACAGCAGAAGTTTTTAAAAATCATAAAACAATTGTGATTGGTGTTCCTGGAGCATTTACAAAAGTTTGTTCCGCAAAACATCTTCCAGGGTATGTTAATAATTACGAGGAAGCAAAGAATAAAGGGGTTACAAAAATTATTTGTGTTTCAGTTAATGATCCAAATGTGATGAAAGCATGGGGTGATAGTCAAAAAGTTGAGGATAAAATATTTATGGCCGCAGACCCATATTGTGAATTTACTAAATCAATTGGAGCAGAAATAGATAGACACGATCGGGGTCAGGGAATGAGGTCCGCAAGATATACAATGTTAATTGACGATAATGTTGTAAAGAAAATACAAGCAGAAGAAGATACTGCCGCTTGTGAAATTTCAGCAGCTCAAAATTTTTTAAAATTAATCTAAATTTGCTGCTTTTTTAGCTAGTAAGTCCACCTCTTCATTTAAAGGGTTTCCATCATGAGCTTTAACCCAATTCCATTGAATATTAAGCGATTTATTTAAATTATATAGATCAATCCATAAATCTTTATTTTTAACATCTTCTTTTTTTGAGGTTTTCCAATTATTAGCTAACCAAGTATTAATCCATTCAGTTATTCCATTTTTTACATATTGAGAGTCAGTATATATTTTTATTTCAATACCAGGCTTCATATCTTTCAATGCATTAATTGGGGCTAACAACTCCATTCTATTATTTGTTGTATTTTTTTCGTTACCACTAATTTTTTTTATTTCTTTTCCATCATTTATAATTGCAGCCCATCCACCATTACCTGGATTTGTT
This sequence comes from uncultured Pelagibacteraceae bacterium, assembly GCA_902598485.1. Classification (GTDB taxonomy): domain Bacteria; phylum Pseudomonadota; class Alphaproteobacteria; order Pelagibacterales; family Pelagibacteraceae; genus Pelagibacter. The sequence continues at coordinate 12,956 of CACKBU010000017.1, read as the reverse complement.
AGACAAGAACCGTCTGTATAAATTGTAATCATTAATTTAAATAATCTTTAAATGAACTTAAATTATTGTGAGAAAGTAATTTTTGATAATATTCATTAGGGTCTTTAATTTTAATCAATGCTGTTTTTGGTGTATTTGAGTAGTCATACAATCTTGTTAATAAATATCTTAATGCTGCACCCCTACACAAAATATTTATAGATTTTTTTTCTTTCATTGAAATTTTTTTAACGCTTTCATACCCTTTGATTAAATTTTTAATTTTTTTCTTATTTAAATGGAATTTTCTCTTTTTATAATCAAAACAAAGAGCATTGATGCATATAGCAATTTCATACATAAAATAATCATTAGCAGCAAAGTAGAAATCAATAATTCCAGAAAGTTTATTTTTTTTGAAGAAGATATTATCTATAAATAAGTCACCATGGATAATACCTTTGGGCAATTTTTTAGGCCAATATCTATTAATATGTTTTAGGTTATTGTTTAAGAATACTTTTAAATTTGAAAACTTTTTTGACTTAAATTTAATACTTTCCAACAAAGGTTTTAAATTCTTAACACCCATCGAATTTTTTCTATTAAGCTTCATTGTAATTGTGGCCACATGCATTCGAGCAATTGTTTTACCAACTGTATAACAATCATTTATATTTAATATTTTTTTATCTTTACCTTCTAAGAATGATACAATACATGCAGTTTTACTTTTTAATTTAATAAGATACTTATTATTTTTAGTTTTCAGAGGCTTAGGACAATTTATTTTTGAATTATTTAAATTATCCATCAATTTCATAAAAAAAGGTATTTCTTTTTGTAAAACTCTTTTTTCAAATATAGTTAAAATGTATTTTTTCTTTTTTGATTTAAGAAGATAGTTTGTGTTCTCTATTCCTTGCTTGATACCTTTAAAACTTATTACTTTATCAATATTAAAATTTTTATTTATAATATTAATTTCTTTTTGATTTATTTTTGTATAGACAGCCATTTTAATTTAATTTTTTGGGAGCTTTAAATACTACATCTTCTTTAATTATTTCAACTTCATCAATACTTATAGAAAATTTATTTTTTAAATCATTAATAAAATTTTCAACCAATATTTCTGGCGCAGATGCACCTGAAGATATACCTATAGTATTGCAATTTTCTATTTGATCAAATGGTATTGAGCTTTCTGAATGAATAAGTTGTGAATTTTCACAGCCTGATTTTTTTGCCACTTCAACTAGTCTAACAGAATTTGAAGAGTTTCTACTTCCAATAACAAAAAACATATCACAATTTTTTGCAATATTTTTTACTGCCATTTGACGGTTAGTAGTTGCATAACAAATATCTTCTTTCATTGGTTCTTTTAAATTAGGAAAATTGGTTTTTAAAATTTTGATTATTTCTTTTGTATCATCAACTGACAAAGTAGTCTGAGTGATATATGCCAATTTTTTGTTTAGTTTATTTTGATAGTTTGTAGCATCTCCCTCATTTTGGATTAGATCTATAGAACCTTTATTTAATTGCCCCATAGTTCCAATTACTTCTGGATGATTTTCATGACCAATTAAAATTATATGGTACCCAGCTTTATTAAGATTTTCTGCTTCTCTATGAACCTTAGAAACAAGTGGACATGTGGCATCCACATAAGTCATTTTATAATTTTTTGCATCTTCAGGTATTTTTTTTGGAACACCATGTGCTGAAAAAATTACTGGTCTTGATTTATCTTTTATCTCCTCCAGCTCTTCGATAAATATTGCCCCTTTATTTTTTAAATCATCTACAACATACTTGTTATGGACTATTTCATGACGCACATAAACTGGAGCTCCAAATTTTTGTATAGATTTTTCAACTATTTCAATTGCTCTTTCTACCCCGGCACAAAATCCACGGGGCGCAGATAATAATATTTTTAATTCTTTATTTTTCATTTTTTTCTAGAAAATATTCCAGCAATATATGTGGAAAGGTTAAAGACGCCAAACCTATAAATATTATTTTTAAAATTGCACTATCCAAATTGTATGAATTTTCTAGCAGATATAGAGCAATAAAAGAAAAAATAGCTGTCAAAATTGTTAATGGTAAAGCTTTTTTAATAAACAATCTAAATCCATTAACTAAACTATTTGGATCAAGATCAATAGCTAGTGAAATTGAATGTCTAATCGAGTGTAAAAAACAGAAATAAACAGTAAAAGCTATTAATGGAGATAAATAGTAATTTAAAATTAAAATAGAAAAATAATCTAAAAAAACTACAAATTTTTTGATTTCAAAATTCTTTAGAAACAGAAAAATACTAGACAGGGTGCTACAGAATATTCCTATTTGAATTACATTATTTGTCTCAATAAAATTTAAACTTGAATAAAATCCCTCATTATCAATTAATAATAATTTAAAAATCGCTATTGTTTCCTGAAAATGAAAATACAAAGGAGCAAGTATAATTAAAAGTCCCTTAAAAAAATAAAGTATTTGAGTAAAATAAGATCCATCATTAATCAAGAATTGTGTATCCTCTTTTCCAAAGTGATAAGAGGCAATCATTAAAAAAACAATTAAAGTTATTGATGGCAATATTATCCAAGTTAGTATTACTATTACTGCAATTAAAATATACGTGATATAGAATATATAGGTTGATTTTATATTAAATAATCTTAGCAGTTTTTTTCCTTTTATATGATCTAAAGACCCATGGGAAACACCTATAATTAAAATTAAAAGTAAACACAAAATTGAAGAAATATTTAAATTATTAAACTTAAATAGCAAAATACAAAAGAGGTTTACAACAAAGAAAAAAATAAATGAATGATTTAGATTTATTTTTTTTATTTTATTGATCATCTTAAATTAATTCTTTTAAAAATTTCCACTTTGGCATTTTTAGAATCACTTCTAAATCTTCAAAAAAACTGCTTTTATTTGATAAAAAATTGATAGCTGTTTTAGGTTTTGAATTAAAAACTTTGAAAAATATATTTCCCATTTCATTGGAATTGTTTTTAAGAACCCTTAACAAGATTTTATCTAAAAAATCATATTTCGAATTAATTTTAAATAGATTTACATTTTTTATATTTTCTATGTTTTCTCTTATATATCTGCTTTGTTCTTGAATATTTAGGAAAGTATAGCCTGTACTTAATCTAGTCATTCCTCCAGCTGAGCCTATATAAATTTCATTTAATTTATTTACATTTTTTTGTCTAAAAAGTGGGATTGCTCCAGTTTCTTTGAAATTGATTTTACAGTTTCTGATATTTAGGTGGTTGCTTAAATAATTGTCAATTTGTTCATCATAATCTTTTAGTTTTTCATTATTTAGTTCAGATATCCAAGTAGTTTCAACTAAGGCGTTTCTTTTTGTAAATGGTAGCGTATAAAAAAAATGAACTTTATTTCTTTGATCACAAGCAAAGTCCATCAAATTGAAAATTTCTTCATCAAAGAAGTCTTTATCTGTTTCTATTTCAACTCCACAAAAGTGTTGCCATAACTCACTCTGTTTATTCTCAAAACTAGGTACACTATTAAATACAATTGAATTTGATTTATCTAATTGATCAATACTTTTAAAAAACTGAATATTTTTATTTAATTTAAGTTTTGAAATTATTTTTTCGTAGAACATGCCACTATCTATCGTTTGATATGGTGTAGGCTCGCAATCTACATATTTTGTATTATTGGGTGTATTTATTGTAAAATTATTCCAACTCTTTTTGACACAGTCATCGAAGTTATGTGAAAAAACCTTCCAAAATGACCAAGTTTTATCTCTTTTATAATCCTCTCTTGGCTCAATAATTGCTAAAGTTTTATCTTTTAATTTATCATAAACTTCTAGCTCATATGCCAATGAAAGACCTGCGCAACCTCCACCTATAATTATGTAATCAAATTCTTTCATTTAAATTTATTTCTTCATTAATTAAATTATGATCATGATTAATATTATCATCGTTTTTGTTTATAAGTGATAACTTAATTAAGTCAAAAATAGATAAAAAAGTTTCAATAATTTTTTCAATATTTGAAACATAAATTTTTCCTGACTTTTTATAATTTTCTATGTTCTGTTTATTTAAAATTTTATATCCTATTTTTCTATAAACTCTTCTTGCAACCAAAATAGAAAATCTGAAACTTAATGGTATTTCTTTTATTGAGTAAAATGAGTTTTCATAAAACTTTTCTGAAAGCTCGATTGTAGTCTTTATGTCCTCAAAACTTTCATTTATATAAAATCTATTATTTTTTTTATCTTCAATAACATCCCTGGAAATATTTGTTAATTGCATAGCAATCCCAAGATCAATTGCTGATTTTAGAGATTGTTCTTTGTGAACATTCAATATTTTAGCCATCATCAATCCAACTGTTCCAGCCACCCTATAGGAATAAATTAATAATTCTTTTTTTGAATTAAGTTTAACATTTTCTTTTATATCAGAATTAATACCCTCAAATAAATCGTCTACAATTTTAGTTGAAATACTAAATTCATTAATAAGATCCCACATGTTTTTAATAATTGGATCATCATGATTTTTATTAACAAAATTATTCCTAAATTTGATAAAATTATCTCTTTTTATTTCAATTTTATTTGCATCGTCAGCAATATTATCTGCTTCTCTACAAAAATCATAAAGTGCAGAGCATTTTTCATAGGTTTTTTTTGGTAAAAAAAAACCTGCCCAATTGAAAGATTTTGCGTAAATAGCTAAATAATTCTTTGTTAACATTAAAATAATTTATCTAAAACCTTCGCTGAAGAGAGAACACCTGGAACACCGGCCCCTGGATGTGTGCCCGCACCAACAAAGTATAAACCATCATATATTTCTGATTTATTATGAAATCTAAAGTATGCGGATTGTGTAAATTTAGGTTGGATCGAAAACCCAGATCCAAATTTTGTATTTAATTCCTTTTCAAAGTAATCAGGTGTTAGATAAAAATCCTCAACTATATTATTTTTAAGATCCGGCATTAAATCTTTTTCCATTTTTTCAATTACAAGATTTTTCATTATCTCACCTTCAGTTTCCCAATTTATTTTTGACTGATTGTTAGGAACAGGCACTAAAACATAAAAACAATCATTTCCTTCTGGGGCCATAGTTTTATCAGTCGCTGTAGGTCTGTGAAGATAATAGCTAATATCGTTATTTAATTTTTTCTTATCAAATATGTCATCAAGATGTTCTTTATACTTGTTTCCAAACTTTATTGTGTGATGTTCAACATTATCATAAATTTTTTTTGTTCCAAAATAGTAAACAAATAAACCCATAGAATATTCCATTCGATTTTTTTTCCAATTAAACAACATGGAACTCTTGTTGCTTTTGCTTAACATTTTTTCATAAAATGCAGGTGGATCTGCATTACAAACAACATTATCTGCACCAACTTCATTTCCATTATTTAATTTTACACCACTTATTTTATTAATTTTTGTTATAATTTCGGTTACTTCAGTGTTTTTTATTATCTCAATACCAACCTCATTCATTAACTTTTCAAAACCTTTAATTATATTTCCTGTTCCTCCAACTGAATAATGTATTCCCCATTTTTTTTCTAAATAAAGAATTAATCCATAAATAGAAGTGGTGGTAAAAGGATTTCCCCCAACTAGCAAAGGATGCATGCTAAGCATTCTTCTTAATTTCTCATTTTTAATATAAGATGAAACAAGTGAGTAAACTGATTTATAACTTTTAAGTTTTAATAGAGCAGGCAATTGTTGCATCATTACAAAAGGTTTATCAAATGGTACATCTGCAAGTTCTAAAAAACCTTTATCAAATATTTTTTTTGTAAAATTAACTAATTTTTCATATCCATTTACATCTTCTTTGCTAAGCTTCTTGATTTGGTCTTTCATCTCTATTTCGTCGCCTGAATAGTTAAACTTAGTTTTGTCCTCAAAAATAAACTGGTACCAAATTTTAAGTGGAGTTAGTTCTATATAATTTTTTGGATCTTTATTGAATAACTCGAACAATTCATTAATTAAGTAGGGTGCAGTAATTACTGTTGGTCCAGCATCATATATAAATCCGTTTTTCTTAAAAACTCTTGCTCTTCCACCTAGGTCTGGATGTTTTTCTATTAATTTTACGGTATGTCCTTTTGCCTTAAGTCTTAGCGCTGCTGCAATCCCACCAAATCCCGATCCAATGACAATAGAGTTCATTTTAATAATTTATAGCTTTTTTGAAAAATTGTAAGTGTATTATGAGTTAATTTTTTTTAACTCTGCTTTAGTTTCATCTAAATTTTTTTGAAACACAGCATCTAATTTTGACTTGTCTACAGATGTAGTTATTATTTTTTTAACTGAGTCCACGGCAATCTTTATTGATGCGTCCTTAATTTCTTTTAAAGCCGCTTCTTTCATCTGACTTATTTTATTTTCAGCTAAATTTTTTTTAATTTCTGATGATTTATGAAACTTATCATTCATCTCAATTATTAATCTATCTGCATCTTTTTTGGCGTTCTCAAGAATTTCGTTGCTAACAGACTTAGCTGTATCTAATTTTTTTTGTGAGTTATCTAGTAGTGTTTTTGCCTCAGTTCTTAATTTTTCACTTTCATCAATTTCATTTTTAATGTCAGATATCATTTTATCTAACATTTCAGAAACTTTTTGAGGAATTTTAAGGTAAATTAGCACTCCAAAAAAAATAATAAATGATACGCCTACCCAAAATGTTGCATCAATTGCCATAGTATTTATCTCCATTTCTTTTAGATAGATCGTCAACTATTGCAGATATACTACTATTATTTACTTCAGCTCCAATTAGTTTTTGCAATAACTCAGATGATGTCTCAATAGCAATTTTATTTATTTTATTTGGCGCATTTTTTCTTAATGCATCTATTTCTTTTTCAGCCTCAGCAATTTCATTATCAATTTGCTTATCAAGCACTTCTCTTTTTGCGACAATGTTTTTTAGTGCTTTTTCTCTTGCTTGATTGAAAATACTATTAGCCTCAAGTTTGCTCTTAGATATAATTTCATCATATTCTTTTAGTTTTGCATCACTATCTTCTCTTTGTTTCTCAGCAGCCTCAATATTTTCTAATACTTGTGATTTTCTCGATTCTAAGTTGTTACTAATTTTTGGCAGTATAAGTTTAGATAAAACTAAATACATAATACCAAAAGTAAGTATTAGCCAAAAAATTTGAGAAACCCAAAACTCTGGATTTAATTGAGGCATACCTCCGCTTTCAGCTGCAAAAGCTTCTTTAATAAAAAAGAAGCTAAAAAATATTGACTGAAAATATATTTTTTTAACCATCAATTTAAAACGCAAAGAGAATGATTAACGCAACTACTAATCCGAATAATCCCGTAGCTTCTGCAAGTGCGAAACCTAAAAGCAAGTTAGGAAATTGTTTCTGTGCTGCAGATGGATTTCTCATTGCACCAGACAAATAATTTCCAAAAATTATTCCGATACCAACACCGGCTCCAGCTAAAGCAATTGCTGCTAAACCTGCTCCGATCATTTTTGCTGCTTCTAATTCCATTATATCCTCCTCTGTTATTAATGGTGTAAATTTAATGCATCATTTAAATAGATGCAGGTTAAGATTGCAAAAACATAAGCTTGAAGAAAAGCAACTAAGATCTCCAAACCAGTTAACGCAACCGAAAAACTTAGTGGAAGCCACCCACCAACTATTCCAAGGCTAATTACAAAGCCTCCGAAAACTTTCATCATTGTATGACCAGCCATCATATTGGCAAATAATCTAACTGATAAACTTATAGGCCTACTTAAATAAGAAATAATTTCTATAACAACAATTAAAGGGAGTAATACCGCGGGTACTCCACTTGGAACAAATAATTTTAAATACCCAAATCCATGTTTAATAAAGCCAATTACAGTCACTCCAATAAATATAAATGCTGCAAGCACAAATGTTACAATGATATGACTGGTTACAGTGAAAGTATAAGGTATCATTCCAAACATATTACAAAATAAAACAAACATGAATAAAGAAAATATAAATGCAAAATATGGTTTAGCTTTTGATCCAGCTGTATCGCTAATCATTTTGGATACAAAGGTATAGCTAAGTTCTGCTAATAATTGAATTTTATTTGGTAGTATTGAATTTTTTTTTGATCCAAAATTAAAGATTAACAAAATAGATACAGTGCTCAAAATCATAAACAAACTTGCGTTCGTAAATGATATATCGAATGCTCCAACTTTAATTTCTGGTCCAATTCTATAAACGTCGAATTGGGACATAGGATTTGCTGCCATAATACTTATTTATTTTTGCATTTTTTTTGCAGATCTAATCACATTGGTTATTCCAGCAACTACACCAACAAAAAAAAATATTAATATAAACCAGGGTTTAGTACCAAAGGTCTTGTCAAAAATAAACCCAATAATTGTCCCCACAGCCACTGCAGAAACAAGTTCTGTGCTCAATTTGAATGCAGTTCCTATAGGTGAGGGGTCATTCTTCTTGTTATAGAGATTTTTCTTTGAAATCTTGCTTTTTGCAATCTCTAAGCGAGTTTTGAAAGGGTCTTTTGGCATTTATATAGTTTAAGCAACCATACTTTCTGCTTTTTGTAAATCAACAGCAACAAGCTGACTAATTCCTTTTTGAGGCATAGTTACCCCATATAGTCTGTTCATTTTTGACATAGTTAAAGCATGATGAGTTACAATTATGAATTTGGTGTTGGTGATTTTGATTAGTTCCTCAAGCAAACTACAAAATCTTGTTACGTTAGCATCATCAAGCGGTGCATCAACCTCATCTAATACACATATAGGTGAAGGGTTTGTTAAAAATACTGCAAATATTAAAGAGAGGGCTGTCAATGCTTGCTCACCTCCAGATAACAAAGTTATAGATTGAAGTCTTTTTCCTGGAGGACTAACTAACATTTCTAAACCTGCTTCAAGTGGATCATCAGAGTCCACCAATTCTAGTTTTGCATTTCCACCATTGAAAAGTTTTGTATAAACTTCATTAAATTTTCTATTAACTTTTTCAAAAGCTTCAATCAATCTTTCCCTTCCTTTTTGATTAAGTTCATTGATGCTATCTTTCAGTTTCACGATAGCAGTAACAAGGTCAGCACGATCCTGTTCCATTTTTTTTATCTCTTCTTCATATTTACTTGTTTCTTCATCTGCTTTTAAGTTTACAGATCCTAATTTTTCTCTTTCTTGTTTTTTCTTGTCTAAAGCATCCTCTTGATCAACTGGATTTGGAAGCTCTTCTACTCCGTTTAAATTTGAATTTTCTAAAATATTATCTTCATTCAAATTTAACTCAGAACTAATTCTATCAAGGAGATCACTTTTTCTTTTTTGTAGGCCTTCAATTGTAGCTCCTGAGCTTGCTTTTCTTTCTCTGATTTGAATTGATTGTTCTTGAATTTCATTTAATTGCGTTCTTAACATTTCAATTTTTTGATCTGTTTCATCTATAATCGCTTCATTATCAATTTTTTCTTTATCTGAAATTCTTAAATTTTCTGAAATTTGGCCTTTTCTTTCTGCCTGTGCTCTAGGCTGGTTTTCTAAATCACTTAATTGTTTTGATAATTTTTCTTTTCTCTGTGTTAGTTCATTAACCATTTTTTCTGAGCTAGTTAATAAATTTTTCCAACTTTCAATTTCCGTTTCAATGGTTTTAATTCTTTCATTTCTTTTTATAGACTCATTTTTAATTGATTGATTTTTACTATAAGCATCAGCATATTTTTCTTGGAGTAATTTTATATTTTCTGATTTTTCACTAACTCCTAATAACTCATTTCTAGATTTCTCATTTTTTAAATCATTTAAAAAACTATCTAGCTCCATATTACATCTATCTAGAAGCGTTACTGCTTGATTTATTTCATTACTATCTATTAATTCTTTTACCCTTGATATTGTATTTTTTATATTTTTTATTGGTCCAATACTTATATTTACGGTTTCTTCAGCTAAATTGTTTACAACTTCATCAACAGCTTTTTGTTCTGCTTTAAGTTTATTTTTTGCATTTTCTAACTCTTCATTAGATAATTTTTCTGTTTCAAAATACTTCGAGTCTGTCTCAATTAATTCAGTTTTTTCTTCCTTCAATCTTTTTTCATTTGAGTTAGCGTCTATAATAATTCCTTTTTCTCTCGTGATATCATCATCAAGTGTTTGAATTGATTTTTTTATGTTTTCTATCTCATCTTGAATTCGTGTATTTTCCTCATCTAAACTTTGAAGTTCTAGATTAAGTCTTTGTATCCTTGATAAATTTTCTATATTTTTTTCTCTCAATGGATTTACTTTATCTGTAAAAGTTTTAATTGAATTTTCTAATTCAGATATTTTGTTATTAAATCCTTTAACTTCTCCTTCTGCCTCAGTATTAATTTCATTTTCTATTCTAATTTCTTTGTCTATTTCTAATAATTTTAAATAATACAAACCTGCTTCAATTTTTTTAATTTGATCTGTAATTAGTTTGTATTTTGTTGCTTCTTCAGCTTGTTTTTGAAGATTTGCTAATTGTTTTTCTTGCTGCCTTCTTAATTCATCTGCTCTTTTTAAATTATTCTCAGCCGCACCCAATCTTAATTCAGCTTCATGTCTTCTAACGTGTAAACCAGATATTCCTGCAGCTTCTTCTAAAATAGCCCTTCTATCTGTTGGTTTTGCAGTTACTAATGCACCAATTCTTCCTTGGCTAATCATAGATGGAGAGTGCGCACCAGTCGAAAGATCTGCAAAAAACATTTGCGCATCTCTTGCTCTTACTTCTTTGTCGTTAATGTAAAATTTAGATCCTTTGTCTTTTTCTATTTTTCTTCTAATTTGTATTTGCTCCAATTCACGGTATTGGATTGGGCCTTCTTTATCTTTGTTTTCAACTTCAATAGATACTTCTGCAATATTTTTTGATGCTTTGTTAGATGTCCCTGAAAATATAACATCTTCCATACCAGATCCACGCATACTTTTTGCTGAGGTCTCTCCCATTACCCATCTTAAAGATTCTACAATGTTAGATTTTCCGCAGCCGTTAGGACCCACTATACCCGTAAGACCATTCTCAATTAAGAAGTTGGTTTTTTCAGCAAAGGATTTAAATCCGTTTAATTGGATTTTTTTAAACTCCATGAACTAACTTATATCAGTTTTTCTAGCGCTTTTTTTAAATTTTTATAATTTAGAGTTTTTTCAAATTTTTCGTTGTTAATAATAATCGTAGGAGTTGCGTTCACTTTGAAGTTCTTTACTCCATCGATTCGATCGTTTAATACAAAATCTTCAATTTCCTTATTATTTATACAAGTATCAAAATCAATACTAAATCCCTCACTTTTTAAAAATTTTTGTAGATTTTTATTTGCCTCCTGTATTGAACTTCCCTTTACCCATTTTTGTTGATTAGTATATAAACTTTCAAGGATATCTGGATTTCCATCATTCTTACACTGAGAAACTTTAGATGCATTAAAGGCCGCTATGTCCAATGGAAAATGTCTAAATTCTATTTTAGCGAGTCCAGTATCAAGATACTCTTCCTTTAATTGAGGATAAACATTTTTATGAAAATTAGCACAATGACTACAAGTTAATGATTCAAAAGCTATAATTGTTATTTTTGCATCTTTGTTACCAACAGTTATCCTTTTAATTTCCTCAGCTTTTACATTTAAGACTGTAGTTAAAAATATTAATATTAAGAATATAATTTTTTTCATTTCTCTTTAAAAACCCTGGTTAACTCTGTTAATGATTTTTTAATTTTTTCGTTCTTAACACTTTTAATCTTATCTTGATATTTACTAATTGCCACATTTTTAACTTTTGTTTCACTCGAGCCCGTCATTTCATGCTCATCATCAAAACTTATAAATTTTAGCTTTTCAACAACAGAATATCCAAAAAAATTATTCATTTTATCCAAAATATCTTTTTTCGAATATTCTACGTCAACTTCATGTCCTCGCTTGACCATAACCACTAAGGTGCTAACACCAAATTTATTTGAATTTTTAAATGTTTTTGGATAGCAAATTTTAAATAATTGGCTTCCAACTAAATATTTCCAATTGTTCAGTGTTTCTGAATATACATGACCTTTTTTATTTATTATTTTTTTGACATTTTTTGGCAAAGTGTCTTTGAAAGATCTTAATCCTTGAATGCTAGCGTTTCTCTGCTTAGTATTATTTTTAGATTGCATATGAAAGATCCAATAATAACAAATAATATTCTTAATTGGTATGATTTAAATAAAAGATCTTTACCTTGGAGAAAGAATGTTTCTCAAACAAAAAAGCAATACTACACTTTAGTAAGTGAATTTATGTTGCAGCAAACTCAGGTTGCAACGGTAATACCTTACTTTAACAGATTTATAAAAAATATTCCTACAATTGAAAAATTATCTAAATATGATGATAGAAAATTAATTAAACTTTGGGAGGGTCTTGGATATTATTCAAGAGTAAGAAATTTAAAAAAAACAGCTCAAATAGTTGTTAAAAATTTTAATAAAAAAATACCTAGAAATTTTGTAGATTTAAAGTCTCTTCCAGGAATTGGAGATTATACAGCGAGTGCAATTTCTGCAATTGCATTCAATGAACCAATAATTCCTCTAGATGGTAATATTGAAAGGGTATTAAAGAGATACTTATTTTTAAAAAAACAAGATCAAATAAAAAAAGAAAATTTACACGAGAAGAAAAAAATTTTTGGAACATCTATCAAAAGGTCTAGTGATTATGCTCAAGCTTTAATGGAATTAGGGGCACTAATTTGTAAACCTGTTAGTCCTAATTGTAAGAACTGTCCATTAGTTAAAAAATGCAAATCATTTAAAAATAAAAATTTTGATTTAGTAAAATTTAAAAAAAAAGATAA
>CACKBU010000016.1 GCA_902598485.1 uncultured Pelagibacteraceae bacterium | reverse complement strand
ATTAAAATCAAAAGATAAATGTTATGCAATATTTTCAGCACCTGGCAAAGATATGGATGTTACAAAACAAAATCCACCAACTGATTTAACTATATTTGTTAAAAGAGCTAAAATTGTTAATGATAAAGAATTAAATGTAATTCCTGATCCTGTTTTCGAACCTGTTTATGAAGAAAATATAAATAAAGAAACTTCAATATCTTATGAGGTTAAAGAAGGAGATTATATTCAAGTGATAAGTCCGACTGGCAGACAATGTTCTGACTTTGTGGCATTCGATACAAGAAAATTAGAAAAAGGAATTGAAAAAGGATTAGACTGGCAAACCACGAGAACATTCATGGGAAACACTTTCCCAGGACCAGGTTTGTTCTCTAAATTTTATGATACAGATCATGAGCCACTTGTTGAAGTAATAAGAGATACTGTTGGTAAACACGATACTTTTAATCTTGCATGTACTTCAAAATATTATGAAGATGCGGGTTATTTTGGTCACCCAAACTGTTCGGATAATTTAACTGAAAGTATGTCGAGATATGGTGTTCAGAAACAAAAAGGTTGGCATGCAATTAATTTATTTTTTAACACCTCAGCTGGAGGATTGAATTCTGTTATTTCTGATGAATCTTATTCAAGGCCTGGAGATTATGTAATGTTTAAGGCTTTAAAAGATTTAACAATAGGAACAACTGCATGTCCAAGTGATATAGATCCTTGTAATTCATGGAATCCTACAAATATATTTGTTAGAACTTACGATAAAAATAAAGAATTTAGAAAGTCATTTGGTTTTAGAATGAAAACAGACTCTGATAACAAACTTACTAGAAATTCTGGCTTTTATGAAAAAACTTCAAAATTAACTAGAAACTTTGTTGATGCTCGAGGGTTTTGGCTTCCAAATGATTACACCAAGCATGGTTTGGTTAATGAGTACAATGCTTGCAGAAATGATGCTGTATTAATTGATCTATCATCACTAAGAAAATTTGAAATAATTGGTCCTGATGCTGAGGAGTTAATGAATTACACTCTTACAAGAAATATTAAAAAACTTTCTGTTGGACAAGTTGTATATTCTGCAATGTGTTACGAAAATGGAATGATGTTCGATGATGGAACTCTTTTAAGATTAAGCGAAACAGGTTTTAGATGGATATGTGGAGATGAGTATGGTGGAGAATGGCTTAAAGAAATTGCAAAGAAAAAGAATTTTAACGCTATTGTGAAAAACTCTACTGATCAAATTAGCAATGTATCTTTGCAAGGTCCAAAAAGTAGAGAAATTTTAAAAAAAATTATCTTTACACCACCTACACAGCCTTCGATAGATGAGTTGGGCTGGTTTAGATTTACAATTTGTAGAATAGAAGAGCTTCAGGGTATTCCGTTAATTGTTTCTAGAACAGGTTATACTGGTGAGTTAGGTTATGAAATTTGGTGTCATCCAAAACATGCTCCTGAAGTTTGGGATGAATTAATGGAAGCAGGTAAAGATGATGGATTGATACCAGCAGGGTTTGCTGCCTTAGACAAACTAAGAATTGAGGCAGGTTTAATTTTATTTGGCGCAGAGTTTGATGGAGAGCAAGATCCTTTTGAAGCTGGAATTGGTTTTGCCGTTCCACTGAAAACAAAAGAAGAAGATTTTATTGGTAAAGAGGAATTGATTAAAAGAAAAGCTAACCCACAAAAGAAACTGGTAGGCCTAGAACTTAATGGAAAAGAAATAGCAGGCCATGGAGACTGTGTTCATATTGGAAGATCACAGGTTGGTATAGTTACCAGTGGATGCTTGTCCTCTACTTTGAATAAAAATATTGCTCTTTGCAGAATAGATGTTCAATATTCAGAAATCGGTACTGAAGTTGAAATAGGTAAAATCGATGGTCATCAAAAAAGGATTGGTGCTAAAGTTGTTGGTTTTCCATTCTACGATCCAACCAAATCAAGAGTCAGAGCTTAAAAATAATGCCAAAAGAAAAAAAAACGTTATTAGATTTTTGGGAAGATCAAATGAGACAGTCGCATACAGCTAGCAACTATTTTTTTAGAAAATCTCCTTCTCACTATCATATGATGTTATTAGTAATGTCTGCACATAAAGAAAATAAAAAACTATCTGTTGAGGAGCTTAAAACTAAATTATTTAAAACATCTAGACCTAAATCTGCATTAATTATTACTGAAGCTTGTGAAAAAGGATTCTTTCGTCTTGAAAAAACATCAACAGACCAAAGGATAAAAAATATAATACCTAGTGACTCTTTTATTAGAGAATTTAATGAATACCTGGATACCTTAAAAAATATAAGTTATTAGCGACAAATTTCACAAAAATTGAAATATCTAAATTATATATATAATTTTTAGTTCTATAAAAAATTATATTAATTACTATTTGCAAAAAATAATGTTTTTATATGACGACATTACCTTCGAAAGCAAAAGTAGTTATCATCGGTGGTGGAATTCACGGTCTTAGTACTGCTTGGAAACTTTCTGAAACATATAAAAATCCTGGTGAAATAATTGTATTAGAGAAAAAAGATACTGCAGCTGGTGCAAGCGGAATTGCTTGTGGTGTTGTAAGAAATAATTATTTCCAACCAGCAATGAGAGAGCTTATGGCTCACTCAGTTTCAGTCTGGGAGAGTGATCCTAAAGCATTTAAATACAATCCAGTTGGCTACTTGCAAATTTCACCAGAAGTAATGCATGAAGATGTTGCAAGCATTTATGAACAACAAAAAGCCATTGGATATGAGTCAGTATTTATTGAAGGTGAAAAAGATTGTTCGAATTATATGAAAGGTATTTTTGATGATTGGCAAGCACAAGGCATCACTTCAATACTTCATGAAAAAAAAGGTGGATACGCATTTAACAAAGATTCAATAAAAGCACTTGAAAGTAAATCTACATCAAACGGTGTTCAGGTTATGAAAGGTGTAAAAGTAACAGGTTTTAAAAGAGGAAGTAACAGTCAAGCTGTTACAGGAGTGGAGACAGACAAAGGTACAATTGAGTGCGAACAGGTTGTTATCGGTGCAGGTCCATGGGCGAGAGATTTTTGGAATATGTTAGAGTTACCTAAAACGGCTAACATTAAAGGCAAAGATGGTAAAATGCATGTAACAGATATGTGGACATACTGGATGCTACAAGAAGGTGTTATTGGTGTTGAGCCAGATTTTCTAAAAACAAATGATGGAAAACAACCTCCTGTAGTTCATGTGGACTCGACTGCTCCGTTATATTCAGACAAAACAAAAAAATTATTGACAGATAAAATTTGGGGAATTTATTACAAGCCTGACATTGAAGGTTTAGGTGTACAAGGGGGAACTTCTCCTTACATAGTTAAAAAACATTTTGATCAAGTTAATGTTGATCCTTATGGAATAGAGTCACCTGAATATCAAACAACAGACGCATTTAGTGAAATGTGGTGTTCAGCTTTAGCGCATTGTCAAAAAAGATTTGAGGGTAAATCTGATTTATATAGAAAAGGACCATCGGGCGGACTTGGATGTATGACACCAGACTCGTTTCCAATCTTTGATAGATTTTTTGAAAACGTTTACATGATTGCAGATGCCAATCATGGTTATAAAATGATTGGGGTCGGAGAACTTGTTGCAAAAGAAATTCTTGGTACTGAAAGTGATTTATTAAAACCATTTAGATTCAACCGTTACGAGAAGGGCGAACTTCACCCTACTTCGAACAGTCCGTTTCCTTGGAGCTAGACTCTAAGCCTAGACACAAATAAATTTTTCAGCTACGTTTGAATAAATTAAATTCATTGAGGGGTGAAAATGACAGATCTAGAGAAACACGTTAACCAGCCAGGTAGAGCGAAATTAGTTAAAAAAGTTAGAGAAAAAATTAATGAACTTGGCATCACTTATATTTATTATCAATTCATTTCTGTAACAGGCAGAGTTGTTGGTAAAGGTATACCTGCAGATCACTGGGAAAGAACAGCTGAAAAAGGATTTCAATTAGTTTACGGTGCTACAGCAAACTTGTTCTTAGATCGTCATAATAATTACATTGGATATGGACCAGAGGCTATGGAGCTTGTTGGAATACCTGATCCTGAAACTTTTGTTCAATTACCATGGGATAAAAGAGTTGGAAGAGTATTTGTAACTTGTTTTAGAAACAGAGAAGAAAGAAAAAATCCAGGCGGTCATTTAACTTCAGACTGCAGAGGAAATCTTAGAATTTTTATGGATGAATTTAAGAAAAAACATGGTCTAGAATTAAGAGTTGGTACTGAACCTGAAATGATGTGGTTAACAAAAAATGAGGATGGAACGCCTACTGGTAAAGGTTTTTCTAAACCATTCTGTTATCACATTGATCAATTTGAGTCATTAAGACCAGTGTTTATGAAGGTTATTGAGTACGCAAAAGCAATGGGTCTTGATATGATTCAAGGAGATCACGAAGATGCGCCAGGTCAATTAGAATTAAACTGGACATACGATAACGTTTTAAGAAATGCAGATAGATTATCAACATATAGACAAATATGTGCTCAAGTAGCAAGAGAACATAATTTAATCGCATGCTTTATGACAAAACCATTTATGGGTGTCTCTGCTAGTGGTTGTCATACAAACATGTCTTTATGGAAAGGTGGAAAAATAAAATTAAACAAACTTGGAAACAAAACTCTTCCAGGTGTAGAAGAAGTATTTAGTTATGTTGAGGGTGGAACTAATACTTTTATGCCTGATACAAAAGATATGCAATTACCAGGTAAAATTGGTTTGCAATCAATTGCGGGTATCATGAAGCACTTACCAGCATTGACAGCTCTTGGATCTTCAACTGTAAATTCTTACAGAAGATTATGGGATCAAGGTTTTTGGGCTCCTGTTTACGCTGACTGGGGATATCAAAATAGAACTTGTGGTTTAAGAGTTTCTGCTCCAGGAAGATTTGAGTATAGATCGGTAGATTCTATGCATAATCCTTATCTACTAGGTGCTGCTTTATTAAAAGCTTGCGATGAAGGTATAAGCAAGAAGATGAAACCAGCAGCTCCAGAGTCTAGAAATATTTATGAAGCTCAAAAAGCTGGTAAAGATGTTAAAAAACTTCCATTAAGTTTAGGTGAAGCTTTGGATAGACTGGCGGAGGATGAAGTAATCAAATCTGCAATGCCAGATGAAATGTATAAAGTTTTCCATTGGTATAAAAATGATGAGTGGGAAAGATTTCTTGGTGCAACAACACAATGGGATCTGGATACTTATCTTGATTGTCTACCGTAGGTCACAGTAATAGATAGAAAGGGTATAAATATATGTGTGGAATAGCAGGTTTAATTCATAGAGGAAAATCTTCAAATGTTGGAAGTGAACTACAAGGGATGCTCCAAGCATTAAAACATAGAGGAGAAGATTCTACAGGATACGCTTTATATGGCGATACCGATGGAAAAAACTTCATCATGCGTTTTAAAGTTGGAGAAAACGTTGGAGAAGGAAGTTCATCAGTTATGGAGGATGTATCTGTTTACGATGAAAGAAAAAAAATTGTAGACCAAACTCTAGCTGAGATGGGAGCTAAAGTTGTTAAAGAAGAGAGAACTCTTCCTTACTCACTAAGGTATGAGATTGATTATGATACAAAAGATTTGTTAGACTTTTCACAGAGAATTGAAAGTATTCCAGGTGTTGAAATTCTATCTATGGGAAAATCTTTAGAAGTAATTAAAGATCTTGGAAATGCTAAAATGGTCTGCGACAGATATAGTTTAGATAAAGTAGTTGGAACACATGCAATCGGTCATGCTAGAATGGCAACTGAATCAGGTGTGGATATTAAGTCTGCTCACCCTTTCTGGGGCTATCCATTTAGTGATGTGTCTGTAGTTCATAATGGACAATTGACTAATTATTGGAATAACAGACGAGTTTTAGAAAACAAGGGTATGAGGTTTATGTCTGAATGTGACTCAGAATTAATTGCAGTTTATATTGCAGAAAAAATGAGACATGGAGCAACTTTAGAGGAAGGAATGAAAGAGTCATTAACTGGTCTTGATGGAGTTTTCACATACTTTGTTGCAACTAAAGATTCATTAGGTATGGCTAAAGATACTATGGCCGCAAAACCTCTGGTCTTATATGAGTCTGATGATTTAGTTGCGATGGGGTCTGAAGAAATTGCAATTAGATCTGTATTGCCACAAGAAATTGATACATATGATCCGTTTGATGGGGAGGTTAAAGTATGGCAAATCTAAAAACAGTAACGAAAAAATCAAAAGCCCAATCAATGGGTATGCACACTGAGGTTTTAACAGGTAGAACTCAGCAAAAATTCTTTAATCCTGATGAAGCAGAAAACTTTTACTACTTTGGCACATACGATGTAGATTTTAATAAAAGAACTGATCTTGATGTTAAGGACATGACAGCGCCTGAGGCTAATAAAGAAATCGATAATTTAATGAGCCAAGGATATGGAACAATAGTAATAAAAAACCCTCAAGGTAAACACAGTCTTGGAGTTGGTATTTTAAATAAACTAAATTTAATTTTTGAAGGAAGTTTAGGATACTTCGGGATGGGCTCTTGTGATGGTCCAATAGTTAGAATTAATGGAAGAGTTGGATGGTCATGTGCAGAAAATTTAATGGCTGGTAAAGTAGTAATCGAAAAAAATGCTGGATCTTGTTTTGGTGCGGCAATTAGAGGTGGTGATTTGATTTGTAAAGGTAGTGTTGGTGCCAGAACTGGTATTGATATGAAAGGTGGAACTATAATAATTGGTGGTGACGCCGGTGCATTTACCGGATTTATGATGCAGAGAGGAAGAATAATTATCCTTGGAGACGTTGGAATTAACTTAGGCGACTCAATGTATGATGGGACAATTTTCGTAGGTGGAGAAATTGGATCATATGGTAGTGATGCAGTAGACGCTGAGTTAACTAAAAGCGATCAAGATTGGCTAAAAAGAAAATTAAAAGTAGCTGAGATTGGTGAAAACTTTGACGTTAGTAAAATGAAAAAAATTGTAGCTGGTAAGAAACTTTGGAATTATGACAATTTGGAACCTACAGAGAAGAAGGGAGCAATTTAATGCCTAAGAAAAAAAGCAAAAAAATTAAAAAAAATGGAAAAGGTGTTGGGGGGAAAGCAGATGTCCACGCGCACGAGGAAGGTAAAAGAAATAAAAGTTTATTAGGACATAATGCTATCTTCACTCCTGAAGTAATAGACGACATTCATATAAAAGCTCAATTAGGAAGATACAGAATGCGTGGAATGGCATTAATGAAAAAAATTCCTACATTTGATGATTTGGTTTTCTTGCCTGGAACCCTAACTAGATTTGTAATCGAAGGTTACAGAGAAAAATGTGAAACAAAAACTGTGATCGGTCCAAGATGTGAAAATCCGATTGAGTTAGATATTCCAGTTTATATTACAGGTATGAGTTTTGGTGCACTATCTTATGAAGCAAAAACTGCTTTAGCTAGAGGAGCAACTATGGCAGGTAGCGCTACATGTTCTGGTGAAGGTGGAATGATACCTGATGAAAGAAGATATTCTGAAAAATGGTATTACCAATGTATTCAATCAAGATATGGTTTTAATCCTCATCATGCTCAATTAGCAGATGGTATTGAAGTATTTATTGGACAGGGTCAAAAAGTTGGAATGGGCGGACACTTAATGGGTCAAAAAGTTACTGACCAAGTTGCTGAGATGAGATCATTACCATCTGGTATCGACCAAAGATCTCCAGCAAGACACCCTGACTGGTTAGGTCCAGATGATTTAGCTTTAAAAGTAGAAGAGCTAAGACAATTAACGAAAAATAAAGTGCCAATTCAATTAAAGTTAGGTGCATCTAAAGTTTATGATGATGTGCGTATGGCTGCAAAATGTGATCCAGACTCTATTTATTTAGATGGAATGGAAGGTTCTACTGGAGCTGGTCCGCATATTGCTGCTGCAAATACTGGTATTCCTGGAATTGCTGCAATTCGAGAAGCTAGAAGAGCAATTGATGATGTTGGTAAAACTGGAAAAGTAACATTGATTTATGCTGGTGGAGTAAGAGATGGTGCAGATATGGCTAAAGCTTTAGCTCTCGGAGCTGATGCAATTGCTATTGGTACTGGTTCAATGATTGCATTAAACTGCAACAAAGATATCCCAGAAGCTGACTTTGAAAAAGAGATGGGTGTAAAAGCAGGTGAATGTTATCACTGCCATACAGGACGTTGCCCAGTAGGAGTTGCTACACAAGATCCTAAGTTAAGAGCAAGATTAAACCCTGATGACGCAGCATTAAGAGTTTATAATTATCTTCACTCAATGACTTTAGAGGCTCAACTTTTAGCAAGAGCTTGTGGAAAAACAAATATCCACTCTCTAGAGCCTGAAGATTTAGCTGCTTTAACATCTGAAGCATCAGCTTTAGCTAAAGTTCCATTAGCTGGAACTAACTACACAGTTGGTGTTGATAACTACCACAAAATATAGAGGTAACTATGCCAAAGAAAAAAAATAAAAAAGCAGCAAAAGCAAAAGCAAAAGAAGTTAAAGGTCAATTAGGTAAAAAGAAAGAGACGGCCAGAGAAAAAATGATTGGTCAATCTATTGGTTACAGATATGATGTTAATCTTTTGCCTGATTATAGCAAAATCACCCCTTTTCTAAAAAAATATATAGAGGCAATGGGATGGGATGATCTTAATTGGCTGGAAGATGTACATATGGGTTATGAAGAAGATAGACCTGCAGTTTTCTGCAGAAATGCAAATGGTTGGGTTACTATTCCAAGTTCAATAAAGTTACCTAACAATCAACAAGATAGAGATATGATTGCAAGAGAGCTATTAGTCAAGTTTCAAATGTCTCCAAAACATCCCCTTGTTGATTTGAAAAAAGCTTACTTGAAGTTTTAATATTACAATCAATAGTTGATTATTTTTGTAAATCTGGTGTACATAACTGGATTTTTTTAATCTCTTTATATTTGTAACGACTCATAAAATTTAATAGGGTTTAAATAAACAAATATGGAGAGAGAATATGACTGATCAGTTAGGTGCTCTTACCACGATATTTACAGAATTTTACTACTGGACAACAGTAGTGCTAATGTTTTTAATTCACGTTGGTTTCTGTATGTATGAGGTCGGAGCTTCAAGATACAAACACCATCAACATACTCTTATGAAAAACACAATGCTGATACCATTGGTAACAGTAACTTGGTTTTTGTTTGGTTGGTGGATTTATTGGGCTTTTCCAACTGGACCTGGATTAGCTCCGTCAATAATGACAGAAAGTACAGGGCTTGTACTAGGTGGAGGATTTGGAGGTAATGATCTTGCTAATCCTACAAATGCTCTTATGGCAATCAATCTTAATGACCATATAATGGGTGTGTTCTGGGCAGCATTCCTTTTATTTTCATGGACCGCAGCTTCTATAGTTTCGGGTGCAGTTATTGAAAGAATAACAACATTTGCATTTGGAGTTTTAGCAATTGCAATAGGATCTGTTTTCTGGTCAATAGATGCGTCATGGGGATGGCACTTTGATGGTTGGATGCTTAAAATCTTAGGTTATCATGATGCTTATGCATCAGGTGTAATTCACGCTATTGCTGGTGGATTTGCTTTAGGTGTGCTAATGGTTTTAGGTCCAAGAATTGGAAAATTTTCATCAAGTGGTGAACCAAGAAATATTGGTCCACGAAATCCTTGGTTAGTAACAATTGGATTGTTCTTAATTTACACTGGATTTTGGGGGTTTTATGCGGCTTGTAACGTTCCAATATATGATCTCGGCCCAGAGTATGGCATGGAAGGCATATCGTTCTGGACAGCAACTAATATATATTTAACACCCACTACTTTAAGTGGAATTACAATGAACTTTTTGATGTCATTATCGGGAGGTTTATTGGCTGGATATGTTATCGCTAAAGGTGACCCTTTCTGGACTTACTCAAGTGGACTTGCTGGCATTATATGTGCGTCTGCAGGAAACGACTTATATCATCCAATTCAAGCATTAATTATTGGTATGATCGGAGTTGTTATTGCCTACAAACTTCATTACTGGGTTGAACGAAAGTTCAAAATTGATGATGCAGTTGGCGCAGTAGCTGTACATGGTTATGCTGGTTTTGTAGGTCTTGTAATTTGCGGTTTCGTCTTAAATGGTTACCCATCTTCTGGTTATAGTGTTGGGGCTATGTTTGATGGAACGACTTATGCAACAATTAATCCACTAGGACAATTTATTGGAGCAATAATAATGTTCTTTGTTTTAGGATTAATACCTGGCTATATCATCGCCAAAGTTCTTAATGGTATGGGTAAATTAAGAATCCCACGAGAAGTTGAAATAGCTGGACTAGACTATGAAATGATGGAAAGTGCTAAAGAAGACGAAAAAGCAGTTTCATCAGCAACCAGGTAAAGGAGAAAAATATGGCAACAGTATCAAACTGGATAGATCATCTTAATAAACCAGCTGAGGAAGTTGGCGGATCGGTTTATCCTGGAGCTGGATCTAGTGAATTTATACTAGTTCTTTTGTTAATTGCTGTGTGGATAGGATGGACTGTGATTACAAGCAAATCTGAAAGTGATGAGCTGAACGCATTATCCAGAAAAAGACACGGTGCTAACGACCATAAAAGTAATATTACTGAATGGTAAAATAAAATTTGGGCGCTACACAACTGTAGCGCCCTTTTTTAATGATTTAAATGAGTGAAAACAAAAACGAACATCTAAGACCAAGTAAAATGAGAGGTGTAGCTTTTCCAAAGGCAAAGTATGGCGTTATTCTTGCAGTTATTCTTATAATTGTAGTTAATTTTATTTATTATAAAGAAACTATCTTTTCATTTTTCAAATAATTGTGGTAGCCTTAGAAATGGCTAAAAACTTATTTAAAATTGCAAAACAAAAAAAAATAAAATACTTCTTAATAAGTTTTGTTGATCTTTTTGGTGTACTTAGATCAAAATTAGTACCTGCTCATGCCATTAAAGAAATGGAAACTGCAGGAGCAGGATTTGCTGGTTTTGCAGCTTGGTTAGATATGTCCCCTGCTGACTCGGACATGTTTGGAATTCCAGACCCAGATAGTTTAATTCAGCTTCCATGGAATAAGGAAGTTGGATGGTTAGCATCTGATCTATGGATGAATGGCAAACCAGTAGATGCATCACCCAGAGTGATGTTAAAAAATCAGATAAAAAAACTTAAAAAACAGAATTTAACAATGAAATCAGGTGTTGAATGTGAATATTTTTTAATTTCACCTGATGGCAATTCAATTGCAGATGCAAGGGATACTCAGTCTAAACCTTGTTATGACCAATCTGCATTAATGAGAAGGTATGATTTAATTAAGGAAATTTGCGATTGTATGATTGAGATGGGATGGGGCCCTTATCAAAACGATCACGAAGATGCTAACGGTCAATTTGAAATGAATTGGGATTATTCAGATTGCCTAAAAACTGCAGACAGACATACCTTTTTTAAGTTTATGGTAAAAACAATTGCTGAAAAGCACGGATTAAGAGCAACATTTATGCCTAAACCATTTGGAAATTTAACCGGAAATGGTTGTCATGCTCACGTATCAGTTTGGAAAGGTAGTAAAAATAAATTTTTAGATAATAAAGATAAACTTGGTTTAAGTAAAATGGCCTATAATTTTTTAGGAGGAGTAATTAAAAATGCTTCATCTTTATCTGCATTTTTTAACCCAACAATCAATAGTTACAGAAGAATAAATGCACCACCTACAAAATCTGGAGCATCATGGTCACCGAGTAGTATTTCTTACACAGGTAATAACCGTACACACATGATAAGGATCCCTGATCCTGGAAGATTTGAATTAAGATTAATGGATGGTTCTGCTAATCCTTATTTATTGCAAGCAAGTGTTTTAGCAGCTGGTCTATATGGTTTAAAAAATAAAGTTGATCCAGGTAAACCTTTGGATTGCAATATGTATGAAGATCATCATAAATATCCCGACTTACCTAAACTACCTGATGAACTTGCACAATCATTAAATTTATTAAAAAATAATAAAGATATGAATGATGCTTTTGGCAAAGATGTTATTGAAAGTTATATAAAGTTAAGAAATTCAGAAATGAATGAATTCAAATCAAAAGATAGTTTTGATAAAACAAAAGATGTTACAAAGTGGGAAAAAGATAATACTTTAGATTGTTAGTACATGACTATATTATCTAACGGTCATCAATGGAAATACACAGAATTTACAGATAATAAAAATTACTCATTTAGCAAAAAAGAAATTCTTAATTCTTTAACCTCAGAAGAAATTGATGATGCTTATAAAAGTATTTCTGAGTGGAAAGGTTATTCTCCTACTCCTCTGCTTTCTTTAAATAAACTTTCAAAAGAATTAAATTTAAACAAAATCTTTTATAAAGATGAAAATAAAAGATTTGAATTAAAGTCTTTTAAAGCTTTAGGTGGAGCTTATGCAGTAGAAAAAGTAACCAAAGGAAATAAAGATATAGTTGTAGCAACAGCTACTGCTGGTAATCATGGAAGATCAGTTGCCTGGGGAGCAAGAAGATTAGGATTAAAATGCAAAATATTTATTAGTGAATTTGTAAGTGATGCTAGAGGCAAAGCTATGTCTGCACTTGGAGCAGACGTAGTTAAAGTAAAAGGTAATTATGAAAAATCATTGATGGAATGCATAAAACAGTCTACTGAAAATAATTGGCAAATAGTTCAGGATGTTGCTTGGAAAGATTATATGGTCGTCCCTAAGTATACAATGGCAGGTTATACGGTAATGATGAAGGAGATCACTAATCAAATCCGGGAAGAGAAAATAACTCACATTATTTTACAGGCTGGTGTTGGTGGCATGGCTGCTGCCATGGTTGCAGGTATTGCAAGATATTTGAACTATGTTCCAACAATTATAGTTGTTGAACCGGATAGTGCCGCGTGTGTAATGGAAAGCATTAAAACTGGAAAAATAGAAAAAATAGATATTAAAAGAGAAAGCTTAATGGGTGGTATGTCTTGTGGTGAAGTATCATTGGTCCCATGGGAAATACTCAAAAATTCAGTTAAACATTGTATTAGTTTACCAGATGATGATATTGCAAAAACTATGAAACTACTTGGAAATTCAAGCTTTAGTGATGATAAAATAATTGCAGGAGAAAACTCAGCACCTGGCGTCATCAGTCTGATTACAAGTTGTGAAGATCAAGAAATTAAAGAAAAATTAGATCTAAATGAAAAATCTAATGTTTTGGTTTTTGGTTGTGAGGGAGATACTGATCAAGAAATGTATCAAAAGTTAATTAACCAAAATTAAATCAATGAGTAGCACAGGTATTTTTTGGATAAGAGAGGATTTTAGAATCGAAAATAATCCTGCTTTATCTTTTGCAACACAAAATCATGATAATGTAATTGCATTATATATTTATAATAATAATGATTTTGACAACAAAAGAGAAGCTCAAAAATGGTGGGTTTATAAATCTCTAGAAACTTTAAAAAAAGAATTGTCAGATTACAAAATTAATCTTGAAATAGTAAAAGGCGATGAATTAGAAATTTTTTCTAAATTTAATAAAAAGGATAAGCTTTCAGTTTATTGGAATAAAATTTATGAACCAGATGTTATAGCTAAAGGAAAAAAAATACGTGACATATTTATTAAAAATGAAATCAATTATAAATATTTCAAAGGAAATATTTTAAATGAATTTCAAGAGATAACAAAAAATGATGGAACTCCCTTTAAAGTGTTTACCCCTTTCTGGAGAAATGCGGAGCAAGTTTATTTAAATCAACCACCAAGCAAAAACTATATTGTTAAAAAGAAAATAAAAAAGATTACAATTTTTAAAAAGTGTATTGAACCAATAGAAATTTTACCAAAAAAAAATTGGTATAAAAAATTTGAAAAATATTGGAAAGTTTCAGAAAATGACTCAAAAAAAATATTAAAAAATTTAATTGATAATAAAATTAAGGATTATGGAACTTCTCGAGATATACCATCTATCGAAGGAACCTCTAAATTATCTCCTTACATCAAACATGGCCAAATTCATGTAGGCAGTATTTGGAAAAAATGTTCTGAAATTAAATCAAAAGGAATTGGTTATAGAAAATATATTAATGAGCTTGGTTGGAGAGAGTTTTCGCATAGTTTAATTAATTATTTCCCTGAATTCTTAAAAGGAAATTTCAGAAAAGAATTTGATAAATTCCCTTGGGCAAAAAATGAGAAATTCTTAAAAGCATGGAAAAGAGGAATGACTGGTTATCCTATTGTCGATGCAGGTATGAGAGAACTATATGAGACTGGATGGATGCATAATAGAATAAGAATGGTTGTTGGTTCATTTTTAGTTAAACATTTGAGAATTAATTGGACTGAAGGTGAGAAGCATTTTAGAAATTGTCTACTAGATTTTAATAAAGCAAATAATGTTGCTCAATGGCAATGGGTTGCTGGCTGTGGGGCAGATGCAGCACCTTATTTTAGAATATTCAATCCAATACTTCAGGGTGAAAAATTTGATAAAGAAGGCAATTATGTAAAAAAATGGGTTCCTGAACTTAAAAATGTTCCAAATAAATTTATTCACAAACCATGGGAAATGGAATTAAAGTATCAAGAAGCTATAAAAACAATTATTGGCAAAGATTACCCTGGTCCTATTGTTGTTCATGAAAAAGCTAGAGCTGCAGCTCTTGATGCTTTTCAATCTTTGAAGAAAAAATAAATTTAGTTTTATTCTCCAATAAAATGATGGATTACAGTTCTTTTTTGAGCCTCTAATCTGTGTTCAAATAAATATATGCCCTGCCAAGTTCCAAGCAACAATTCACTATCTTTCACACTTAGAGAAATTTGATTATTTGTTAATGCAGATTTAATATGTGCAGGCATATCATCTTTTCCCTCCGTAGTATGAATATATAGTTTGTTATCCATAGGAGCTAATTTATCAAAATAATTTATTAAATCTGTTTGTACATCTGGATCTGCATTTTCTTGAACAATTAATGAGGCGCTTGTGTGCTGAATACTTAAATTAAGAATACCATTTTTAAAGTTATTTTGATCAATCCAATGAATTGTATCATTAGTAAATTCATATAACTTTTGACCATTGGTCTTAATATGAAGATTGTAAAATTCTTGTTTCATTAATTATACTCGTTCGATGTAAGCTCATACAAACGACTAATGGTTCGTTTAAATGGTTTTTCTAACAATCTTGAAGAGGTAAATTGATTTAAATTTATATCAGCTGTAACTGCTAATGAAATATTTTTATCATAAATTACATCTAACAAAGTGATAAAACGTTGTTGTTGATTTGAATTTACATCATTAAATTGAGGTATTTGATCTATTACCATAAATTTACAGTTTTTAACTATTTCTAAATAATCTTCCGCTCCTAAATTTTGATCACAAAGTTGATTAAAGTCACATCTAACAATTCCCTCATAAAAGTTTTCTATTTTAAATTCTCTTCCCTTTACATTAATTTTTATTGAAGATTGTTTTTTATCCTTTGTTATAGTTCTAAAAAATTTATTAATCTTAAAATTGGTTTCTTGATTAAGTGGAAAAAAATATCTTTGTTTTTGATTATCATTAGATTTTCTATAATCATCCTCAATTTTTAATTCATACTCGATGGATTGATCTTCCATTATTTTTATAAAAGGTAAAAATTGTTCACGTTGAAGACCTTCTTTATAAAGTTCTGAAATTTTAGTGTTTGAAGTAAGAATAATTTTAATATCTTCTTTAAATATTTGTTCAAATAGTTTTCCTAAAATCATCGCATCAACAATGTTTGTTACTTGGAACTCATCGAAATAAACTAATGAAGCTTTTGATTTTAAATTTTTGACAAATTGATTGATTACATTTTCTTCATTTTTTTCTTTTTGCTCATGGACAAAATCATGAAATCCTAACATAAATTCATTAAAATGCTTTTTTAATTTTTTTTCTTCAAGATGATCATAAAAGAAGTTTAAAATCATCGTTTTACCAACCCCTACACCACCATATAAATAAAATCCTTTTTTAGTTTTTTGTTTGGAAAATAATTTTGAAAAAAAAGATTTGTAATTACTATTATGGTAATCTTCTAATTTTTTTATAACTTTGATTTGATTAGGATTAACTTCTAAATTTTCATTTTCACAATAAGATATGAATTCTTTTTCAAATTTTTTTGGCATCAATTTTTTTTAGTTTTAAAGTCAATACCATACTCTGATCTTGGTCCTTTCCTTAGCCCGAATGGACCTGAGATAAATAAAGTTAATGGTTTAGTTCCAGGTTCCAAATCTACTCGATGCAAATTATTTGCTGATCTAAAACCAATATACCCTGGTGGACGCCAAAACTTACCAGTACTTAATGTTTCCCAATAACCGC
The DNA here is from genome assembly GCA_902598485.1 of uncultured Pelagibacteraceae bacterium. Classification (GTDB taxonomy): domain Bacteria; phylum Pseudomonadota; class Alphaproteobacteria; order Pelagibacterales; family Pelagibacteraceae; genus Pelagibacter. The sequence continues at coordinate 961 of CACKBU010000016.1, read as the reverse complement.
CTCTTAAAATTATAGTGATATAAGGAAATGTATGATTATGAACTCCTTCTCCATGATCATCTGCTAGCATCTCATGAATTAATATATTGAATGGAAACCATTTAGGTCGATACCTCATCAAAACATAGTAACGGTTCATCCAAGGCTTTGCCTCTTTAAAATTTGGATGTGAGGGTCCTCTATCTAATACAACTTTTTTTCTACCAATTTTTTCTAAAAATTTTAAGAACATGTTTAGTTATATTGTACAATTGAACCATTTCTTACTACATATAAATTGTTATTAAATATAAACGGTTCAGATACTAATCCACCAGAAACTTTTTCAATTTTTATTATTTTTCCATCCTCAATCCCAGCTATGATCATTTTACCATCTGAGTTAGTCAAAAATACGTTTTTGTCTCCAATTACAAAACCAATTGGATAAATATTTTTTCTTTTTTTATCTTTGTAATTCATAAATAGGTCTGTAATTCGAACTATATTGCCTTTATTTTTGTCAATTAAATATAAATAACCTTCATTAGAGATTGTAAAAATTAGATTTCCAACCAAAATAGGTTTTACATTAGAATTAACTTCATTTATCCAGTTTGTTGTTCCTGTTTTTAAATCAATTGAATAAAACTGATTTTTATTATTTGAAAAAAATACAGAGTTTCCATCTGATACTAGTTTAGAAGTCTTAAAGTTATAAGTTTCATTTATTATCGAGCTACTCTGTGTAGGTAGTTGCCATGTAATTAAACCTGTTTCAATATCTACAGCTGTAATATCTCCTATAGAATTATTGAAAATAACATTATCGTTTAAAATAATTAAAGAATATTTAATATTTGAAATTGTAAATGAGTCCTCTGTTTGCAAATTCCAACATTCAGAACCATCTTTAATTTTAAAACATCTCAACGTATTTTTATAATCAATAACAAATATTTTATCCTTATGCTTTTTAATA
>CACKBU010000015.1 GCA_902598485.1 uncultured Pelagibacteraceae bacterium | reverse complement strand
CTTAAAATTTTATTAAAAAATTTTTCTAGAAAAATAGATGATCAAAATTACTTAAGAATTGCTCATTGTGGTGTAAATCCAAATAATGTTAAATTTTACCTTAAAAAAAATGGAATTAAAAATTATAATTTTGTCCATCTTAATGATGATTTTGATTATGTTATTTTGATTAATAGAGCGCTTACTGAAACAATTAAAAATGAAAGATTAACTTGTTTTTCAAAATTTAAAGGTAAAAAATCATTTGTATCTGTTAAAAAAGGTTCTATAGAACTATCGAAAATTATAAAAAATTAATATAAATTAATTATATTCGGAAGAGTGGGTGAGAGGCTTAAACCAGTCGTTTGCTAAATGACCGTGCGAGGAAACTTGTACCGAGGGTTCGAATCCCTCCTCTTCCGCCAGTTTAATATTTATTTAACTGATTAAACAACTACATTAAATTTGCATTAATTTAATATCAAAGAAGTCTTTTATAATAATCTTTTTACCTTAAGAATATTTTCTATCATTATACAAAATGCAAACATGTTTAACTAACATTTGGTTTTGCTAACTTTAATGTAATTTCTGCCTCTACACAAAATTGTTTTCTTTTATCTCAATTTTTAAATTTATATAAATTTATATTATATAATGTCATTACAAAAAAACTCAATGTAAGTGGTTTAATTACTCGATTTGCAGATGATCGTAGGTGAAAAGATAAATCAAAATTAGTTGACAGGTAAATCATTATCAACGTTATAAAATATAGAATCAAAATTGATAAAACAAGATAATTCAAATCTTTGTTATTTGTCTTAAAAAAAAATACAAAAAAGAATAAAATTCCTAATAAAAATTTTTCATCTGAGAATAAAAAACTCATGATTAACATTAGATTGTCAAAATTATTTAATCTATCAACTAGGTTTACAAAAGCAAAGCTACTGTCATTTAATTGATAGACATTATCTATTTTAATTGAGTATAAAAGCCATATAATTGCGGGCGCTACTGATAATATTATAGTTACAAGTATCTTAAAACTAATCCTTTTTTTATAAAGAAAGTGGAGAAAGAACATAAAACAGATCAATAGAACTAATGCCGTACCCTCAAATTTTAAAAGTGACAATATAATATTGTTAAAAAAAATTATTATAATTTTTTTTTTTAGCTCGTGTTTATCAAAAATTATTTCATAAGTTAGAATTAATGAAGTTAAAAAATAAATTGATATTAATCCATCAATTTCACCATTAACAAAATATTTACCAAGGACAAATAAAGATACAGACAAAAAAGCATATAGATAATTGTTTTTAAATTTAGATGATATGAAAATTAGAGGTGGTAAATATAAAAAAAAAATGCCAATTTTAGGAAAAATTTCATTCCAAAAATTTAAAGATTTTACAAATGTTGATGCGAATAAAGGAGCAATAAAAGGGTAGGTAGGATGTGAAAATTGTGGATGTGTGTGGAAATTAAAAATATTTTCTTCATAGAAAAAAATTTTTGTTTTAAATAGCCAAATACTTCTAGCATCCCAAGATGTTGTTATTGTGCCTAAATTTATTACGATTAATAAAAAAATAAATATTTTAAAAATAACATTTATTTTAAAAAAAAAAATGAAATAAAATAATGCGAACAAATAAACTAATGAATTTAAAATAATTAAAAATTCAAAATTTAATAACGTAGTAATGCAGCTGAAAATTATTAAAAAATAAAAACTTATTATTAATTGTGATAAATTTATTTTAAAATGCATTTTGAAATCTGCGTATAATTGTTTTTTAATAATAATTCACAACCCAGGTTTATCTCATCAATTATTTCAAAAAAAATATTGCTATCTTTTGAAAATTTTGAAGGGTAAGCAAACTCTATTGTTCTTTGATATAACAGCTCATCATTTTTAAATTTATCACTTAAATTAAAAACTTTGATATTCTCTTCCTTAATTATTTTTTTTATTTCCAATGTTTCATTTGGTAAATTTATATCTCCAACATAATTTTCTTTGAATGAGCCATGTAAATATTTAGGATGAAATTGAACTTTATTATTAATTATGTAAAAAAATTGAATTATTATTGACGTTATTAAAAAAAATTTAAGTAATTTATTCATTTTCTAACTTTTTATTTAATTCATTGAAAACACCGGTCCAGTCGTCAAATTTTTTTTGTTGGATAATATGCATGTTTGGGTAGAAACATTTATATTTATGCTCAATGTACCAGCGCCATTCAGGATTAAAACTAAGCAACAAAAAGGTTTTAACATTTAATGTACCAGCTAAATGAGCGATTGCTGTATCAGAAGTAATAACACAATTAACATGCTTTAATATGGAAATAGTATCTTCAAATGCATTGTCTCCAGTATCGATGTCTGTTGATAAATCTACTAAATGATTTTCAAATTTATTTTTTTTAATTTGTTCTGAACCAAAATTCTTCTGCAAACTAATAAATTCAAAATTTTTATTGGTAATAGTATGTTTAAAATAAGAAAGCGGTATTGATCGCATATCATCATGTGCATATCTACGATCACCTTGCCAATTTATCGCAATAATAGGTTTTTTATAATTACTAAATTTGTTTTTCCAGTATGTATCAGTTTTTTGATTTACATTGATATAATTTATATTTTTTTTAAAACCTTTTAGCTCTTTGTAGTATATACCTGGTAAACTTAAAAGATGTTGATGATAATCAATATGATTAATTTTTTCTAAACTTGATACAATTTGAAAAGGAGTATTTTTAAATAAATGTTCTAACTTCTTATGTGAGTAAAAAATTATTTTAACATTAAATTTTTCATTGATCCAAAAAAGATAACGAAAAAAATTTATGTTATCGCCATAACCTTGTTCACATAAAATTAGTATTTTTTTATTTTCTAAGTTTTGACCATTCCATTCGATAGATTTGAATTTATCTAATACTTCTTTATATCTGCCCATTGGTATCATTTTTTCTTTTCTGAATTCGTAATTTTCAAAAGCTAAATCGAGATTTAGTTGAGCAAAATAACACCAGGATATATTAAATTTTGTTCTAAGACGATTAGGGTCAATTTCTAAAACCTTTTTGTAATTATTTATTGCTTTAGTAAATTCTTTTATCCTTAAATAAATATGTCCTAATGTTACATATGCATAAATAAAATTTTTATTTACTTCTATTGTTTGATTTAAAAAATCAATTGATTTTTCAAGTTCTCTCAATGAAAAATATGATAAACCTGAATGGTATAAAGCATTTACATTTTTTTTATTAATTTTTATAACTTTTTTAAAGTAAATTAAAGATGTTACAAAATCTCTTTCTTCTAAATATATAAGACCTAAATTTAAATTAGCATCTTCATGATCTTTGTTAATTTTTAAGACATCAAAAAAAAGCTTTTTTGCAACTTCAAAGTTTTTTCTTTTAACTTCAATTACTCCAAGAAAAAAAATACCGATAATTTTTGTTTTAGAATTTTCTTTTAATTCATTAAATATTTTAATTGATTCATCATACTTATTGTTTTCAAAAAGATTAATACCCTTATCAATTTGTTTTGTTATTTGTGATTTTTCATTTTCCATAACTTAATAAAGAGGCTTATTTTGAAAAAAATTTTCCATATTGATTGGTTTTTGACTCAATATATATCTGTATACATTATAATTTTCTAAAACTCTTTGAACATAATTTCTCGTTTCTCTAAATTTAATTAGTTCAACCCAATCAACATAATCAACTTGTTTTTTTTGTGGATCTTTATTAATTTTTTTCCAATATTTAACTCTATTAGGTCCAGCATTATATGCAGCGACTGCAAAAGGGTAGGCACCATCATATTGTAGAATTAAACCAGCTATATAGTGAGATCCTAAATTAATATTATATTCTGGATCAGTGGTTAATCTTGATTTTGAATAAGGAAGTTTGGCTTGTTTTGAAACTAATTTTGCTGTGTAGGGCATCAATTGCATTAATCCTTTTGCACCTGCATGACTGTTAGCTTCTAAATCAAATTCACTTTCTTGTCTAATTATAGATAAGATCAAAGCACTTTCTGGAATTTTTCTTTTATTAATATATTTAGGAGTACTAATTATTGGATAATTGTATTTATTATGAAATCTTTTTTGGTACGAAGCAATTTTTGAAACCTGAATAGCAAAATCATATCTGTTTATACTTGTAGCTAATTCTGCAGCCAAAACTTCACTACCTTTAGCTATATTGTCGTTAGCTAAATGTCTTAAAATATGTTTTGTGTACTTATCTTTCTTTAATTCATCTAGAAGATAACAAATTTTTACAAGCTCTTTATTAAAAAATTGAATTCTATATTTTGGATCAATTTCCACATCTTTTTCTAACTCAAATTTTCCATTTGGATTTAATTTTAAAAAAGCTAGCTGACCATAGTAAGTAGTAAGATATTTTGTAGCTTCTCTGTACCAATTATTGGATTGGTCTCTTTCACCATTTTTTTCATATGCTCTACCAAGCCAATACGCGCCTCTCGATAAACTTATTGGATAACTAACATTTTCATAAAAATTTTTAAAATGATTTTTAGCAGTCAAAGGGTCGTTTAAAAAACTTAATGCTATCCATCCACTCATCCACTCTGCAGCAGCATATTCAGACCCTTCAGTCATTCCGTGATTGCTTGAAATTTTATACGAAATTTCATATTTTTTTTTATAAAGCAATGCTCTTGAGATAATTTCTCTTTCTTTCCACCATTTATCAGGTCTAACTAAATACTCTTTATCATTTCTTATCTTTAACAAGATTTCAGTTGAAGAGTCTACACGTCCTTTTTTTCTTCTCCATTTCAATCGATCATAGTTTAAACCTGCATCATTCTTAAATTTTTGTGGAACATTTGCTATAGCCTGGTCAACTCCATAACCTTTACTCATTAAAAGATGTCTTGCATTATATAAAAGTTCGTAATCTTTTGGCAGATATCTTATTAACCTTTGTAAATTCCAACGATCTCCGTTCCAAGCTAAATAATCAGCTCGTTTGATATAGTCATCTGCATTTAAATATTTTTTATATTTTTTTCTAAAATATTTTAATTCATTTTTTGATAAATCTGCTGTTATCCAACCTTCCTTAATTAGTTTTATACCCTTATTTTTGTCTCCAATTAAAATATAGCTTTCACCAAGTATCATTTTTCCATAACCACTTAATGGATCATTTTCTCCAAACCATTTTATTATTTTTTTAGGTGAAACACTTTCTGTGGATAGTTTATGCTCAGCAAGATATTTAACTCTTCCTATTCTAGGATAATCTGAATTTTTATTTAAAAAAACTTGATAATCGTAAAAGGACGCCTGGTTACCTGATGTTAAAAGATGTCTCCATTGTATAAAATTATAAATAGATTTGTCTTTTGCTTTTTTTGCTATTTTAAGTGCAGATGACCATTTTCTTTTCTGCATTTCTGAAATGGCTTTTTTAGCTAACCCAAAGTCTTTTTTACTATAATATCTAGAAATCTTAATATTCTTAGTTGTGCTAATGCCAGCTATAGTTGGTTTTTTCTTCGGTATTTTAAAACTTAATTTTTTTTCTTTTAAAACCAACTCTTTTTTAACAATCACTTCTTTGATTTTAATTTCTTTGGTTTTTGAGGGTTTCTTTAATGGCTTAAGGATATTTATAGATATTTTCTTTTGAATTTCTTCTTTACTTAAAACAGGTTTTTTTAAAGGTACAACTGAATTGATTTCAGCAAAGAGATTATTTGAAAATATTAATATTGATAAGGTGAAACCTAAAAATAATATTTTTTTGAGCATAATCTTTTAGTATATGAATCTTTAAACTATGTTATAAGTATTTATGTTCAAAGGATCAAATGTTGCTTTAATTACACCATTTAAAAATAATGGTCTAGATGAGGAGGCATATATAAAATTAATCCATTTCCACATCGATAATGGTACTAATGGACTCGTTCCAGCTGGTACAACAGGTGAATCTCCTACTTTAAGTCATGACGAGCATCAAAGAGTAATAGACTTATGTATAAAAGAAAGTAATGGAAAAATACCAGTAATTGCTGGTACGGGTTCCAACTCAACAGAGGAGGCGATTTCTTTAACAACGCATGCAGAAAAAGCAGGAGCTAATGGTGCTTTGATAGTTACACCTTATTACAATAAACCAACACAAGAAGGCTTGTATCAACATTATAAAGCAATTAATGACAAGTGCGGTATTCCAATTATAATTTATAATATTCCAGGTAGATCTGTGATTGATATGTCAGTGGATACCATGGCCAGACTGTATGAATTAAAAAATATAGTTGGAGTTAAAGATGCAACAGGTGATTTAGATAGAGTTAATCAGACACTTGAAAAAATGGGTAAAGATTTTATTCAATTAACAGGTAATGATGATAATGCTTTTGAATTTAATAAACGTGGTGGGGTGGGTACTATTAGTGTAACAGCTAATATTGCACCTAAACTTTGTTCTGATTTTCAAAGATTTTCAAAATCAGATACTGATAATGAGATGAAAGAAGCAGAAAGATTAGATAAAATTTTACAACCAGTTCATCACTCAATGTTTGTTGAGAGCAATCCTAGTCCTGTAAAATACGCTGCAAAACTTTTAGGACTTTGTGACGATAATGTAAGACTACCACTTGTAAAAGTTACAGACACAACAAAAGAAATTGTAAAAAAAGCTCTTCAGTCTGCTAAGTTAATTTAATGAACAAAAAAACCAATCCTGGTTTGAAAATCATTTGTTTAAATAGAAAAGCTAGCTTTAACTATTTTTTTGAAGATATTTTTGAAGCTGGTATTGTTTTAAAGGGATCTGAGATTAAATCAGTAAGAGACGGCAAGGTGAATATCGCCGAATCTTATGCTGTTGAAAAGGCAGGTGAAATTGTTTTAATTAATTCACATATATCGCCATACAAGCAAGCTAGTTATTCTAATCATAATCCAACCGATGATAGAAAATTGCTTCTTAATAAAAAAGAAATAAATAAATTAATAGGTAAAATGCAAAGAGATGGTTTCACATTAGTTCCAACAAAAATGTATTTTAAAAAAGGAAAGGCTAAAATAGAACTAGCTGTTGCAAAAGGGAAAAAACAATATGATAAAAGAGCAACAAAAAAAAGTAGAGATTGGAACCGTGAAAAGGCAAGATATATTAGAAAATCAAGCTAAAATTGTTTTTTTAGGAATAGGTTCAAATTTAGGTATAAGAAAAAGAAATATAGAAAAAGCAAAATTTTTGTTATCAGAATTTAACTTAGATTTTATCTCGGTATCTAGTTATTATGAAACCCCTTCCTGGCCTGATCCACGAAAACCTAAGTTTTTAAATATAATTTTGAAATTAAAATGTTTTTACAGTCCTCAAGAATTATTAAAAATATGTAAATTTATAGAACATCAATTAGGTAGAAAAAAAGCAAAAAAAAATGATCCTCGTACATGTGATTTAGATATAATCGATTTCAATAATTTAGTATCAAAAAAAAATTCTAAAATTAATTTACCTCATAAAATGATGCACAAAAGAAACTTTGTATTATTTCCATTATTTGAGATTCAAAAGAATTGGATCCATCCTGATAAACGAATTGATGTTAAAACCTTGATTTCTCTACTTCCTGATAGAGACATTAGATCTATTAAACAAATTTAATTTAGTGTTATAATATCAGTCATGCTTAATTCAAATGAACTTATAAATAAAGTTAAGAATTATAATAAATTTCTTAATCATGAAAAATTGGATAAAGCATATAATTTTGCTGTTAAAGCACATAAGAGTCAAAAAAGAGCTTCGGGTGATCCTTATTCAGTTCACCCAATAGAGGTTGCAAATATTTTAACTGAATTAAAATTAGATAGTGCTACAATTACAACAGGACTATTGCATGACACTATAGAAGATACTTTTGCAACTTATGAAACAATCAAACAAGAATTTGGAGATGAGGTTGCTGATTTAGTAGATGGTGTAACGAAAATTTCAGCATTTGAAAATTCAGCTGGGTCTAATTCTAAAGTCGAGAATTTCAGAAAATTAATTTTAGCAACATCAAAAGACATTAGAGTTCTTCTAGTTAAAATTGCTGATCGACTACACAATATGAGGACCATTAAAGCGATTACCAAAGAGGATAAAAGAAAAAGGATAGCTCAAGAAACTATGGAAATTTATGCGCCATTAGCTGATAGAATGGGAATGCATAGAATAAGAGACGAGCTTGAGGATTTATCTTTTGAAATTTTAAATAATGATGCAAGAAAATTAATAAAAAAAAGACTTGATGAAATTAAATTGGATAGAAAAGATTTATTTGAAGAACAATCTTTTGAGTTAAGTGAAATCTTGAATGATAATGAAATTAATGCTGAGATTCATGGAAGAGAAAAAACACCGTTTTCAATTTGGAGAAAAGTACAAAAAAAAAGAGTTTCTCTTGAACAAGTAACAGACATTATTGGATTTAGAATAATTTTAAAAAATGTAGACGACTGTTACAAAACTCTTGGTATTTTTCATAAAAAATGGAATTGCATACCAGGAAAATTTAAAGATTATATTTCATCTCCAAAAATTAATGGTTATAAATCTATTCATACTTCTGTAATTGGTTCGAATAAAAAACCAATAGAAATTCAAATTAGAACACACGAAATGCATGAATTTGCAGAAAGAGGAGTCGCATCTCATTGGCAATATAAATCTTCTGAAAAATTTAATTCTTTAAGTTGGAAGGAGTATGATTGGTTAAAAGATCTTGTTGAGATTATAGAAAAAAATGAAAATCCAGAAGATTCATACGAGTATACAAAACTACAAATGTTTCAAGAAAACGTATTTTGTTTTACACCAAAAGGTTCAGTTATTAAATTACCTAAAGAAGCAACTGCAATTGATTTTGCATATGCTGTTCATACTAAAATTGGTAATTCAGCAGTTGGTTGTGAAATTAATGGTAACAAAAGCGAATTACAAACTATTTTAAGAAATGGTGATCGAGTAAATATTATAACATCTAAAAATAATTCACCATCACTTCATTGGATACCAACAACTAAAACAGGTAAAGCTAGAGCAGCAATAAGAAGATATTGGCACGATAAAGGAGAGCAAAAAGAGGAAAAAACAAAAAAATATAATACTACTTTATGGATGTCATTACCTGATAAGCCGGGTCAATTAGGAGATATAAGCTCGCTCATTGGAAGTCATAAATTAAATATATCTAGCTTAGAAATGGTTGGTAAAAATCCTAATTATATTAATTTTAAATTTAAATTAATTATTAGAAATCTTAAGAATTTTACTAATTTTATTGCAGAGCTAAAACAAAAGAGTATAAAATTTAAGATAATTAGACACGAAGAAAAAAGAAATGCTTTCACACAAAAAATCCTTAAATACTTTAAAAAAAACTAATGCATTATTAGAAGGTCATTTTGTTCTATCTTCAGGTTTACATTCTTCAAAATATATTCAGTGCGCAAAACTTTTAAGTTTCCCTAATTTAGCTGATAAAATTTGTAAATCTTTAGCAAATAAAATTAAAAAAAAATTTAAAAAAATTGATTTAATACTAGCTCCTGCGATGGGAGGAGTAATAATTGGATATGAAATTGGAAAATTGCTAAAAAAAGAAACAATTTTTTGTGAAAGAGTAAAAGGTAAATTTATTCTCAGACGAGGTTTTAATATTAAAAAAGGTGCAAGAGTATTAATTATAGAAGATGTAATCACTACAGGAAAATCAAGTTTGGAGTGTGTTAAATTGATTAAAAAATCAAAAGCAAAATTAATTGGATTTGCATCTATTATAGATCGATCTACTAAACAATCTTTAAAAATAAAAACTGGAATAACATCTCATTTAAAAATTGATGTTCCAACTTATAAAGCAAATAAATTACCACCAGAACTTAAATCTATACCAATAACAACACCAGGAAGCAGATTTATTAAGTGAAAAGATTAGGTGTAAATATAGATCATATTGCAACTTTACGAAACGCTCGTGGAGAGAGGCATCCAGATCCACTGTACGCAGCTAATAAAGTTATTAGTTATGGAGCCGATTCTGTAACAATTCATTTAAGAGAGGATAGAAGACATATAAATGATATTGATGCAAAAAAAATCTGTGGTTTAAAAAATGTACCTGTGAACCTTGAAATTTCTATGAACAAAGAAATTGTTAATAAAGCACTTAAGATAAAACCAAATTTTATCTGTTTAGTTCCAGAAAATAGAAAAGAAATTACCACCGAGGGAGGTTTAAATGTAAAAAACAATCTTAATAAATTAAAAAAAATAATTAAAAAATTTAAAAAAGCAAAGATAAGAACAAGTTTATTCATTAACCCTTCCTCAAATGACATTAGACTTGCTAAAAAATTAAATGCTGATTGTATTGAAATACATACTGGAAAATTAGCAAACTTAGTTAAATCAAAAAAAAATTATTCTGGTGAATTAAACAGAATTAAAAAAAGTGCAAAATTAGCATCAAGTTTAAATATAGAAGTTCATGCTGGTCATGGTTTAGATTATAAAACCACCAAAATGTTAACAAAAATAATAGATATTGAGGAGTATAATATTGGACATTTTATAATTGGGGAGTCAATATTTGATGGACTTTCAAAAGTAATTAAAAACTTAAAAAAAATTATAAAAAGATAAATGAAAATTCTTGGAATTGGTGTTGATATTGTTGAAAATAAAAGAATTCAAAAATCGATTAAAAATCCTTTATTTAAAAAGAGAATTTATTCATTTAAAGAATTGAAACAATCTAATGCTGTAAACAATAAAGTAGCTTTTTTTTCAAAGAGATTTGCTGCAAAAGAAGCATTTTCTAAAGCTCTTGGTACAGGTTTTCGTATGAATTTAAATTTTAAAGATATAGAAGTTGTTAATGACAAAATGGGAAAGCCTTATTACGTTAAAAATAAAAAAATTACAAAAATCGTACAAAAGAACTTTAAAATCAAAAATTTTAAATGTTTTTTATCAATTTCTGATGAAAAAAATTATTCAACAGCATTTACAATTATTCAAACATCATGAAATTAGATAAAAATTTTTTTTCAGAAAATATAAAAACTTTAATTTATGCATTAATAATTGCAGTTATAATTAGATCGCTTTTAGTACAACCATTTTATATTCCATCATCATCCATGGAACCTACTTTATTAGTAGGTGATAGGTTGTTTGTAACAAAATATACCTATGGATATAGCAAACACTCATTTCCTTTCAGTCCTCCAATATTAAACAAAAGAATTATGTTTAGTAGTCCTGAAAGAGGTGATGTAATTGTATTTAAAACACCAGCAGATAATCGAACAGATTACATTAAAAGATTAATTGGTTTACCTGGTGATAAAATTCAATTTATAGACTCTAATTTATATTTAAATAATTCTGAAATTCTTAAATCTAAAATTAATAACAAAACTACAATTTTCTGTGGCGACAAAAGTATTGATGTTTATAGATTTGAAGAAAAACTTTCAAATGGTAAAAAATTTCATACTGTTTATTTAAAAGATTATACCTATCAAAATTCTGATGTGTTTACTGTACCAAAAGATCATTATTTCTTTTTAGGAGATAACAGAGACTGTTCTAAAGATAGCAGATACTTAACAAGCGTTGGATATGTACATAAAGATAACTTAGTAGGAAAAGCTCAATTTATATTTTTCTCTTCAGATAAAAGAATAGGAAGTTTTATTGAATTTTGGAAATGGCATAAGTCAATAAGATTTAATAGAACGTTTAATAAAATTAATTGATGAAAATTAACTATCAAAATTTAGAAAAAAAAATTGATTTAAAATTTAAAAATAAAGATCTACTTGTTCAAGCCCTCACGCATAAAAGCTTTAATCCAAATGAAAATAATGAAAAGATAGAGTTTCTGGGTGATAGAGTTCTTGGCTTGGTGATAGCAAAAAAACTTTTAGAAATTTATCCAGGAGAAAAAGAAGGTATTCTTGATAAAAAATTTGCATCGCTAGTTAATAAAAAAACTTGTCTGGATATAGCAAAAAAAATTAATTTAGCTAGTTATGTTAAAACATTTAACCCCAACAATAAAAAAATAAAAATCGAGGACAAAATTATGTCTGATAGCTGTGAAGCATTAATTGGCGCTATTTATCTTGATAAAGGTTTTACAATAGTTGAAAAAACTATTTTAAACTTGTGGCAAGATCATATTGAAAAAAGTGTAGTTACAGAAATAGATGCAAAAACAAAGTTACAGGAATTAACTTTAAAAAACTTTAAAAAATTACCTACTTATAAATTAATTTCAAATACAGGTCCAAGACACAAACCCATATTTAAAGTTGGAGTAAAATTGCCCAATACAAAATATTTTATAGCTACTGGAAAATCAAAGAAAGAAGCTGAACAAAATGCTGCTATAGAATGTTTAAAAAATACAAATAAAAAATGAATTGGTCAGACGAAGGATTTTTAATAAGTAAAAATAGATATAATGAAAATTCATTAATTGCTGAATTATTTACAAAAGATAAAGGAAAAATATCTGGAATTATATTTGGTGGTACTTCAAAAAAAATTAAAAATTATCTTCAGCTTGGTAATAAACTTCATGTTAATTACAATTCTAAAAATGAAAACAGAATAGGTTATTTTAAAATTGAAATTTTAAATGCCTATGCCCCATTATATTTTGATCATAAGCAAAAGTTATCCTGTATTACATCTGCTATGAATTTGATCAAAATATTAACTGCAGAGTCTCAATCTAACGATAAAGTTTATTTTATAATTCAAAATTTATTTTTAATTTTAAAAGAAAAAGATTGGATAAAAAAATATATATTTTGGGAATTGGAGTTACTTAAAATATTAGGATATGACTTGGCGCTTGAAAATTTAGTTGAAAAAGATTTAGAAGGTAACAAAACTGTATATTATGCAAGTTCTTTAAATGAAAAAAAATATGTACCTAATTTCTTAATTGAAAAAGATATAGAAGTTAATGATCTCGGTACTTTATTGAACGGTTTGAAATTAGTAGGCGATTATTTGGATAAAACTATATTAAGACCAAACAATTTAAACTATCCAAATAGCAGGTTGTTATTCTTAAACACATTAAAATAATTATTTTATTATTTTATCAATTCTATCAGAGTAATAACTTACTATAGCATTGGCACCAGCTCTCTTAAAAGCAACTAAGCTTTCATATACAGCATCTTTATTAATTAATTTTTTCGTTATAGCTGTTTCAATTATGCTGTATTCTCCTGATACTTGATAGGCAAATACAGGCAATTTAAATTTTTCTTTTATTGATTTTATTATGTCTAAGTAGGGCATACCTGGTTTAACCATTACCATATCTGCACCTTCTTTAACATCTAATGCAACTTCTCTTAAAGCTTCATCAGAGTTTCTATAATCCATCTGATAGGTTTTTTTGTCTCCTTTTAAAGAACCTTTAGATCCTACTGCATCTCTAAAAGGTCCATAAAAGCTTGAAGCATATTTTGCAGCGTACGATAAGATTTGAACGTTTTGGAATTTATTTTTATCTAAAGCTTTTCTTATTTTTCCTATTCTGCCATCCATCATGTCTGAAGGAGCCAGCACGTCACAACCCATCTCAGCTTGTAGTAATGACTGATTGATCAAAACCTCAATTGTTTCGTCATTTAATATAGTTTTAGATTTGATCAAACCATCATGACCATGTGATGTATAAGGATCTAAAGCAACATCACACATTATACCGATTTGGTTTTTGTATCTTTTTTTGACTTCTTGTATCGCTTTACAGACTAAATTATTTTCATTAAGCGATTCTGTTCCCAATTCATCTTTTTTTGAGTTTTGTGTTTTTGGGAAAAGAGCTATCATTGGTATTCCTAATTTTATTGCTTTATCCACAATTTGGCTCAATCTATTAATTGTATACCTATATACTCCTGGCATTGATGAAATCTCTTGTCGTTTATTTGAACCTTCAATTAAAAAAATAGGTAGTATAAAGTCATTTGGACTTAAGGTATTATCTTGAATCAATCTTCTTGACCAAGATTCTCTTCTACTTCTTCTGAGTCTAAGACTAGGATATTTACCAATAATCATGTTTTAATTTACTTTTAAATTGCGACAAATGTAATATACACATATACAAAAAAAAAGGTAGAAAGCAATCACGATGGCATCAGAAAACTCAAAAGTTATAGACTTAAATGTCAAAAAGGAAGATAGAATTTTAGACTTTAGCGATTTCCAGAAACAAGAAATTAAGTTTGATATAGAAAAGTTACAAGAAGCTTATCATCAAATAGTTAAGATTAAAAAATTTGAAGACGCAGGTGTTACACACTTTGGTGCTATATCTTTAACACAGGTACCTGGTGATCCAGATTCAATCAAAGGTAATAAAGCTCGTGGAGTATACTGGACTAAACCTGATAAGTCAGGAAAAGAAGTTTCTAGAGATGAAATGATTGATGAAGCATCTTACTCAGAATTTATTAAAGACTATGAGAATACATATTTTAAAGAGGTTTATGATGTCCTTTCAAAAAAATATAAACTTGGAAGAGTTAGAATTCTTTTAAAAGAGCCAAGATCAACTTTAAGTTGGCATAGAGATCCTGAACCAAGATTACATATACCTATTATAACAAACCCTGGTTGTTTAATGGTAATTAATAATGTTGCAAAACATATGCCTGCTGATGGTTCGGTTTGGGTTACAAACAACACTAAATATCACAATGCATTTAACGGTGGAGAAGAGAATAGAATACATTTAGTTGCTTGTGTTTTAGATTACAAATTTAATTAATTTGAGAAAAATATTTATTTCATCAGATCACGCTGGATTTAAATTAAAAGAGACAATCAAAGATTATCTAAGTAATAAAAAAGTAAAATTTGAGGATCTTGGTCCCAATGATGATAGCAGCGTTGATTATCCCGACTATGCTCATAAAGTTGCGAGAAAAGTCAAATCAAACAAGAGCAATGTTGGTATTTTAGTGTGTGGATCTGGGACTGGTATGAATATTGCGGCAAATAAGCATAAAAATATTCGCGCAGCACAATGTTTTAATATAAAATCAACTAAATTATCCAGATTGCATAACGATGCAAACATCATTACATTAGGTTCAAGGTTGATAACCAAAAAAAATGCTTTGAAATTTATAAGTGTTTTTTTAAATACAAAATTTGATGGTGGTAGACACTTGAGAAGAGTTAAGAAAATATAATTATGTCGAGCGAGAAAAGTTATTTAAACGATAGTTATAAAAGTTTTTTTGAGGATAGTTTATCTGTAAAAGATCCAGAGCTTTATAAAGCTATTAAAGATGAATTAATCAGACAACAACAACATATAGAATTAATTGCGTCTGAAAATATAGTTTCTCAAGCAGTATTAGAGGCACAAGGATCAGTTTTAACTAATAAATATGCCGAAGGTTATCCTGGTAAAAGATATTATAATGGTTGCGAGCACGTTGATGTGGCAGAAAACCTTGCTATTGAAAGATTAAAAAAATTATTTAATTGTAAATTTGCAAATGCTCAACCACATTCAGGTGCACAAGCTAATGGTGCTGTATTTTTAGCTTTGTTAAGCCCGGGTGATACATTTATGGGCATGAGTTTAAATTCAGGTGGTCATATAACTCATGGATTAAAAATTTCAATGTCTGGTAAATGGTTTAATGCTATAGGCTATGATGTAGATAAAGAATCTGAGTTGATAGATTATGATAATGTTGAAAAACTTGCATTAGAACATAAACCAAAATTAATCATTGCGGGTGGCAGTGCTTATTCTAGAGTAATCGACTTTAAAAGATTTAGAGAGATTGCAGATAAAGTTGGAGCATACTTGATGGTTGATATGGCTCACTTCTCAGGATTAGTTGCTGGTAAAGGATATCCTAATCCTTGTGATTATGCTCATGTGGTCACTTCAACAACCCATAAGGTTTTTAGAAGTGCAAGAGGAGGAATAATTTTAACTAATCACGAAGAACTTGCTAAAAAATTTAATACAGCTGTTTTTCCTGGTTACCAAGGTGGACCTTTAATGCATATTATTGCTGCTAAAGCAGCTGGCTTTCTTGAAGCGCTACAACCAGAATTTCAAGATTATATTAAATCTGTTTTAGCAAACGCAAAAATGTTGGCAGAAACTTTAAAAAATAATGGTTTTAAAATTTATTCAGATGGAACAGATACACATTTGATGTTGGTTGATTTGAGACCCTACAATGTAAAAGGAAATCTTGCAGCAGAGAGTTTGTCTAGAGCAAACATTACATGTAATAAAAATGGTATTCCATTTGATACAGAAAAACCGATGATTACATCTGGAATAAGATTAGGAACTCAAGCGGCCACAACCCGTGGATTTGGTTTAAATGAGTTTAAAACAGTAGGTGAATTGATAACAAAAACTCTAAAAGGTTTATCTGAAAACCCAACAGATAATAGCAAAATAGAAAACGAAGTAAAAAATGAAGTTATTTCTTTAACTTCTTCATTTCCGATATATAAGAACCTTTAGGAAATGATTTGTCCGTGTGAAAAAAAAGGTGATACATCTGTTGTAGACTCACGTCCAACTGAAGATGGTACTGCAATAAGAAGAAGAAGATTGTGTATATGTGGTGAAAGATTTACTACATTTGAGAGAATTCAATTTAGAGAATTGATGGTTGTTAAAAAAAATGGAAGAAAATCATCATTTGATCGTGATAAATTGTCTAAATCTATTTACATAGCTCTAAAAAAAAGACCAATAGACACGGCTACAATAGAAAAATTCATCAGTAATATTTCAAGATCATTAGAAGAATTAGGACAAGGAGAGATATCAACAAATACAATTGGGACAATGGTTATGGATGGATTAAAAGATTTAGACCCTGTTGGATATGTAAGATTTGCATCTGTATACAGAAACTTTAGAGAAGAAAAAGATTTCGTACAATTCGTGGACAAGCTTGATGTCTACAAAAAAAGATAAATTTTCATCAAAAGATAAATTTTATATGGAATTAGCTTTAGACTTGGCTAAATCTCGTCATGGACAGACCGGATCAAATCCTTCTGTAGGTTGTATTATTGTCAAAAATGATAAAATTATTTCCATAGGACAAACCTCATTTAATGGAAGACCACACGCTGAATTTAATGCGATTAAAAATAGTTTTGATGAATTAGAAGGCTCAAAAATGTATGTTACTTTAGAACCATGCTGTCATCATGGTTTAACACCACCATGTACTGATATGATAATTAAATCAAAAATTTCAGAAGTTATATATGCTGTTACCGACATAGACAAAAGAGTAAGAAATAAAAGTTTTAAAATTTTAAAGTCAAAAAAAATAATTGTTAAAAAAGGTTTATTAAAAAGTAAAATTGAAAGTTTTTATTTACCTTATTTTTTTAATAGAAAGAAGAAATTACCTTTCGTCACCGGTAAAATAGCTATTTCAAAAAATAATATTATTTACAGTAAGAACCAGAAAAAGATTACAAATTATTACTCAGATCAGTTTACACACATGTTGAGATATCAAAATGATAGTTTGATGATTACTCACAAAACGCTAAATAAAGATAATCCAAAATTAAATTGTCGTTTGAAGGGTTTTGAAAAATTTTCACCAAAAAGAATTATTTTAGACAACAAGCTAAATTCTAAAACAAACAGTTATATAATTAAATCTTCTAACAACAAAAATACTTTAATTTTTTATAATAAAGCTGACAAATCAAAAATTTTAAAATTTAAAAGAAAAGGAATTCATCTAATTAAATCTCGAATTGATAGAAATAACAGATTTGACATTAAATTAATTTTGAAAAAATTACATAATTATGGATGCAGAAATCTGTTAATAGAAGGAGGAGATAAATTAACAAATTCACTTATTAAGAATAAAATATTTAATAAATTTTATTTATATAAAAGTCCAAAAAACCTTCCTAAAAACTTCGAATATTTGAAATTTAGTAGTAAAAATATATTAAATCAAAAATATAAAACAAAAATTAATCTAAATCTCAATTTACGAAAAGACAGAATAACACTATATAGTTAGAAAAAATGTTTAACGGAATAATTTATAACCAAGGTACTATTACTAAAATTATTAAAAGACCTAAAGGTCTTAACATTTTTGTTAAAAGTAATGTTAAAGTATCTAATAAAGACATCGGTTTGTCTGTTGCCTGCGATGGTGTTTGTCTAACTTTAATTTCATATAAATCCAAAATTATGGAATTTTATCTTTCGAAAGAAACGATAATTCGATCAAAATTCAAATTTTTAAAAATAAAAGATAAAATAAATCTAGAATTACCTTTAAAATATGGGACAAAAATTTCAGGACATATTTGCCAAGGACATGTTGATACTGTTGGTAAAGTATTAAGTATAAAAAAAATAGATAAATCATTTCTTTTTGACTTTGATTTACCTAAAAAGGAAAGAAAACACTTAATAGAAAAAGCGTCAATCTGTGTGAATGGTATTTCTCTTACAATCTCAAAAGTGACTAAAAAAGGTTTCCAAATTTGGATTATCCCTCACACCTACAAAGAAACTAATTTATCAACTTTAAAAAAATCTAGTTTAGTAAACATAGAGATAGATATCTTGTCTAAATACGTTAGGAATTATTTTAATGGAAAAAAATAATTTTGCGTCAATTGAGTCAATTATAAGTGTAGCCAAAAAAGGTGGTATGTTTATTTTAGTAGATGATGAAAAAAGAGAAAATGAAGGAGATTTAGTTATTTCTACATCTGACTCAAATGCAAAAAACATTAACTTCATGGCAAAATACGGTCGTGGCTTAATTTGTTTAGCTCTTGATTCACTTCAAGCAAAAAGATTAAATCTATCTTTAATGTCTCCAGTGAATCAATCAAGAAACAAGACGGCATTTACAATTTCTATTGAAGCAAGAAAAGGAATAACAACAGGTATATCCGCTAAAGATAGAGCGAAAACAATCAAAATTGCTTCAAAAAAAAATGTGAATAAAAATGAGATTGTTTCACCTGGTCACGTGTTTCCAATTATAGCCAAAGATGGTGGAGTACTTGTTAGAGCAGGGCACACTGAAGCCTCAGTTGATATTTCTAAAATAGCAAAAAAAAATAATTCTGCTGTAATTTGTGAAATTATGAACGAAGATGGAACAATGGCTAAAGGTCATGATTTATTCAATTTTGCAAAAAAACATAAATTAAAAATTGGAAAGATAGAAGATCTGATAGCATATAGGCTAAAAAAAGAAAAACTTATTAAACTTAAAAAGCAAAGCAAGATTGATGTAAAAAATCAAAAATACAATATTAGAATTTATGAGAATCTTTTAGATGGCTCAGAGCATTTCGCATTAATAAAAGGTAAAATAAAAAAAAGTATTACCCCAAGAGTAAGAGTAATTTCTTCTAATGTCGTTCAAAACTATTTAATAAATCAATCACTACCAAATTCATTTAATAAGACCTTAAATTATTTTAGAAAATATCAAAATTGTGTTTTAGTTTTTATCAAAGACTCGAATTTAAAATCAGTAACTCAGACTTTAAAAGATTATAAAAACAAAGACTTTTATAAAAAGGGAAATGACAAGTTAATAAGAAATTATGGTATTGGAGCTCAAATTATTAAAGACTTAAAAATTAAAAATATGATATTAATCACAAAATCACCAAAAAAAGTTATCGGTCTTGATGGTTATGGTATAAAAATTACAAAACAGGAATTAATTTGATGAAGAAAAAATATTTAATTGTTGTAGCAGATTATTATAAAGATATTGCTAATGGCTTAATAAGCAGTGCTTTAAAAATAATTCCAAAAAAAAATATAATAAAAATTATTAAAGTGCCTGGTGCTTTTGAAATTCCAGTTACAATCTCTAAAAATTTAAAAAAATATGATGGGTTTTTAGCTTTAGGATGTGTAATTAAAGGTCAAACACCTCACTTTGATTTTATTTCTCAAGCTTCAACAGATGCTATAATGAAATTATCCATAGATAGTAAAAAACCAATTGGAAATGGAATAATTACCTGTCTTAATATTGCTCAAGCAAGAGCAAGAAGAAAAAAAGGTTCTGAAGCTGCAGAAGCTGTGATATCAGTTTTGTCTCAAAAATGAGAAGTCATTTTAATCCAAAAAGTAACCCTAGAGTTATAATTATTCAGAAATTATATGGTAAATTTTATAATGAAGATGATGATTTAGATTTTCCAAAACACAGATTTAAAAAATTTATTAAAGATATTGTTTTAGGAACGATAGAAAGAAATGATCTTATTTTAGATGAATTAAATAATAAATTAGGTGATGAATTTGTATTTGAAAAATTAGATAAAGTTTTTCAAACAATTTTAAAAGCAGCAACTTACGAATTTATGTATAA
>CACKBU010000014.1 GCA_902598485.1 uncultured Pelagibacteraceae bacterium | reverse complement strand
CCATCTATATTTAATCCTTCTGGTTCAGTGTATAATCTTTGTGAGTTTATTTCACCTTGATTGGGTTTATCTCCTTCAGCTAATTTTGGAATAAATTTTCCCCAAGGCTTAGTTGTAATTGGCGATACGAAATTTTTTTCAGTTCCATTTCTGAATTTTATCTTCCAAGATATTGTTCCTTTTTCTTCTTCCCTTCTTACTCTAACGCTATGTCCCATTGGAGCAAAGTCTGCATATCCTCTAACATCAATAGCATGGTTAGGACAAGCCTTGACACAAGAATAGCATTCCCAACAAAAGTTAGGTTCAATATTTTTTGCACGTCTTATGTTTTCATCAATGTGCATTATATCTGATGGGCAAATATCTACGCAATGACCGCAGCCATCACATCTTGTCATATAAACAAATGTTGACATAATTATTCTTTCTCCTTTTTTAATTTTATCATAATTAATAATGTTTAGGTTGTTCTCTTTTAATACCCAAACCAAATTGTTCAGGTGCATCTGCAGGTGGTGGCAAATTATCTCTAGATCCGTCTGCTTCAGCTAAATTCTTTTGTATTGCTGCACCAGGTTTATAAAACATATGTGCAAACTTAGACCAATAAACTCCTCCAAATAAAACTAGGTTTGAAACTACAAATAATACTAAAAATAGATTTGCATCCCATCTTCCTTCTAAATTTAAACCTTGAAGATATGACCAAATAAATCCTGTTAAGGAAGTTGCAATCAAAGCTAATACAAATAAATCAGCTTTAATAATTCTGTACCAAGGTTGCGCTTCAGAATAAACATCAACTCTTAAGAAAAACCAAAACCACGATCCACCCAAGATGGTCATCAAAGCACCTACATGCCAGATCATTGGCCAAATAGTTGGTGTTTCCGCATTTGCTGATGAATAACAAAATATCATCACCACAGAGCCAATCCAAAACAATATGGTTCCATACATACCAAGAACATGTGCTACTCTTCTTTTACCCGCCCCTAGTTCTGATGTAGTCCCGATGTCGTATGCAATTGTTTTTGAAACAACTGCTATTCTTTCGCCAGTTGATAATTCTTTAGTTGCATTTTTTTTTGCTTTTTTAGCGTTTTCAAAAAAATATTTCACATTCTTTTTATGAATTATGTCTAAAAGAGTACCACCAACAATTAATAAAATCATTAACACCACAAAACCTTGCATTACTATAGATGGAACTGTTTCGGCTAGAATTGAAAAGGGATTTGTCGCAAACATTTTTAATACTATCGTAAAATATAATTGAATTAATTAAAGGTTTTCTATTCTAGAAATTTATATAGTTCAACCAAAAGTATTGGTCAATTTGTCTTTAATAACAACTCAGAGTTTACGTTTGTAGTGTTGTTTGTTGGGAATCACTGACCTTACACCTCCCTGAGGATTCTCGACATCCCCTTCTCTTCTTGGAATTAAATGAATGTGGCAATGCATAATTGATTGGCCTGCAGATTTTCCTGCATTTGTGCCTATATTAAAACCATTAACACTAGAATCTTGTTTTAAAATTTTTTCTTTAGTTTTTAAAATTAAATCGTTACATGCATGAATTTCTTCTTTAGTAAGCTCAAAGTATGTCTCTACATGTCTTTTAGGAACTATAAGACTATGAAATTCTGAGACTGGATAGCTATCTATGGATGAGTAAGCCAATTGATTTTCAAACTGCAGCTCTTCTTTTTCGTTTTTGCAAAATATACAAGGATTGTTTGGATCTTTCATGTTTAAAGAAGAGAATTATATATTTTATTTAACTTAGTGTAGCAACCAGTCTTTCTTCTCTTCCATTTAAGATCATTTATTTTTGAAACTGATGTTACTCCTTTACCAGATCCAATAAGAATTATTTCATCATAATCATCAATTGATTTAATAGAAATATCTTTAAAATTAATTTTAATTTTCTTGCTTATATATTTAAGTGTGTTCCCAAAATAACAATTTTTTTTAGGTGAAAAAATTTCTCCCTTTTTTACAAAAACTAAATTTGAAGTACCAGTTTCTAAAATTTTATCATTAGCGACTAGAGCAATATCAAATTTAGTTGAGTCAACTTTACTTAATTTTGCTAATATTTTTTTATAATAGAGATTTTTATAATTTGGTTCTACTCGTTTATATCTAAACAATAACAGATTAAAATTACTCTTTGGTTTTGGTCTTTTTCTAATTGAGACTGATATCAGTTTTTTATTTAAAGCTATACGAAATAAATTATCAGAACCTTTGTATAGAGTGTTTTTATTAATTAAATGTTTAATAATATTTTTTAAATTTTTTTTTCTTATTCCATATTTTTTTGTAGATTTTATTAAGTTTTCTATATGAGGTTTTAAAAGTATTAACTTAGAAGGCTTTCCAACCATTCGCATTGTAGTGAATACACCTCTAGATCCCCAAAGATCTTTGAAAGTAACTTCTTTAAGATTACTAAGCTGATAAGATTTTTTGTATAAGAGTGTTGCCATTTTCTGTTAAAAAAGATTCTGGATGAAATTGAAATCCATATATTTTGTTTTGATTATCCTCAAGACCCATTGGTATTTTTGTTTTACTGCATCTCATAGTTATTTTAATAGAATTTGATTTAAATGGCTCCATTAATTTTAATGAATGATACCTTCCAACTTTAAACTGTTGATTGTTTTTAAAAATTTTACTTTGATAATTTGTTTTTATTTTAGATTGAAAGCCATGATAAATTTTTTTTTGCTGTATTATTTTTCCCCCTTCATTATGCAAAATCATTTGATAACCAAGACAAATACCAATGATTTTTTTCTTTCCTTTATATTTTTTATAAATTTTGGATGTTGTTGGATAATCTTTTGGTGATCCAGGTCCTGGAGATAAAACAATCACATCACTTTTATCAAGTAATTTATCATTTACTTCATAATAATTTGTACAAATTACCTTATCAAATTTTGCAAATTGATGAACAACATTCCAAGTAAAAGAGTCTTGATGATCAATTATATAAATCATTTAAATAACTCCAACAAAGATTTTGCTTTAATATAATTTTCATTAAACTCTTTCTTTGGTGAACTATCTAATACTACACCAGATGCAGCAGAGATTTCCGACTGATTTTTATAATTTAATATAGATCTAATAATTATATTAAACTTCATGTCTTGATTAAATTTAATAAATCCAAAACTTCCTGTAAAAATGTTTCTACTTTCTTTTTCTTGATTATTTAATAATTCTAAAGTTCTTATTTTAGGGCAACCAATTACAGATCCACCCGGCATCATTGCTTTAATGATATCAATCAATTTTGTATTTTTATTTAATATCCCACCAATTGAAGTAACATAATGAAAAAGATGCTTGTATTCCTCAACATATTTTTTTTTGAGTATTTTAACACTTCCTGGTTTACAAATTTTAGATAAATCACTTCTTTCCATATCAACTATCATGTTATGCTCTTTGGTTTCTTTCTCATTATTTTTGAAATATTTAAGAGCTATATTTTTATTAGAAGAGTTTTTTTTCTTAAATGTACCAGCAATTGGTTTTGTAATTATTTTGTTTTTTTTCTTATCTATCAATGTTTCTGGGGAGCAACTAACTATAGAATAATCCTTGTCTTTTATCATAAATGACTCTGGGGAAGCATTAACACGCATTAATTTCCAAAAAAAATTAATAGGATTAATTAAAGATTTATTTTTATATTTTGTACAAATTTTAATTTGATAAGTTTCACCTTGTCTTATTTTTTTTGAAAATAATTCAAATATTTTTTTATATTTTTCATAAGAAATATTTATCTTAAAGGGACTTAGTATTTGAGTTTTGCTGAATTGATAATTGAATGTATGTTTTTTTATATTAGATATAACTTTAATATCTTTTCTAATTTTAATTATTGTCTCAGGTTTATAAAAAATCCCTTTATAAAAATTTATCCTTTTTTTATTTTTTAAATTAATACCAATTAAATTACATAAAATTTCGTAACCAAAAAAACCAAGATATAAATCTGTTTCTTTTTTGTATTTTTTACTCTCTAACGAGTTAAGAAAATTATTTATATTTTTTTTTGTTAAAACAATTTTTTTTGAAAAATCAGTATAAATATTATACCCGTCATCTACTTTATAAATAATTAAAGGTTTATCTGATTGATACAGATCCTCTAGATAAGGGTTAAATTTAAACTTATGCTGGTTGAGTTCTTTCAATTGCTTTCTCTAC
The DNA here is from genome assembly GCA_902598485.1 of uncultured Pelagibacteraceae bacterium. Lineage (GTDB taxonomy): Bacteria > Pseudomonadota > Alphaproteobacteria > Pelagibacterales > Pelagibacteraceae > Pelagibacter. The sequence continues at coordinate 21,315 of CACKBU010000014.1, read as the reverse complement.
TATAGGTAAATGTATCAGACCTGCAAAAATTGATAATGCGATAGATCCGTACCATGCATAATCAAAATTTCCATTTAACTCATAAAATACACCACCTAGATATGCTCCTAGGAAAGAACCAATTTGATGGCTTACAAAAACTATTCCATATAATAGTCCAACATATTTTGTACCAAATATGTGTGCAACAATTCCATTTGTTGGAGGTACTGTGGATAACCATAAAAAACCAAAAGTAACTCCAAAAACTACCGAGTTAAATATACTTGGTGGTAAGAAAATAAAATAAATTATAGAAACTCCTCTTAATAGATAAATAGCACTTAAAATTTTTTTCTTACTATACCTTGTTGCTAAATAACCACTTGTAATAGTGCCGGCCATATTAAACACTCCTATCAAAGCTAAAACCATTGCAGGTGTCCAGTCAGGCAAACCTTTGTCTGCCATATAAGTAGGAATGTGTGTTGCTACTAAAGCAATATGCCAACCACAAACAAAAAAACCTAAAGTGAGATAAATAAAACTTTTGTTTGCAAATGCCTCTTTTAGAGCATCTCTTGCTGTTTGATTGTCATCTTGATTAATTCCTACAGGTATTTTTGGAGTACTAACAAACAAAGCTACCACTAATCCTAATCCTAAAAGAAGAGAAAAGTATAAAAGAGTATTTTCCCAGCCTGTTTCAACTAAGGAATATCTTACAAGTAAAGGTGATACAAAATATCCAAATGAACCTGCACATGTAACAATTCCTGTTGCAATAGTTCTATTTGATGCTGGAAAATGTTTGGCTACTACTGATACCGGGATACCTATTGCAGTGGAGCCTAAGCCTATTCCAATCATCACTCCTATAGTTAAAGTAAAATAACCTCCAGTATTATAGCCAGAATAAAAAAGCAAAACCCCAACTAAATAAAAAACAAAACCAATAAATATTGCAACCGCACCTCCGTATTTATCAGTAATTACACCAAACAATGGACTGAATACTCCCCAAAGTAATAACTGCAATCCCATAACAAAACCAAAATGAGAAATGGAAATATCTAAGTCAGTATTAAAATCAAAATAAAACAATCCAAAGGTCTGTCTTATTCCTAAAGAAATAATTACAACTATAGAAGCAGCAATTAAAGTGATTAGTGCTTTTTTGCTAATGGTAAAACTTTCTGAGCTCATTTAATAAATTTTAAAGCTTGTTTTATATCATCTATAATGTCTTTAGGATCTTCAAGTCCAATATGCATTCTTATTATATGTTCATCTTTATTTATATGTGTAAATTGTCTCTTACCTAGTGCTTGGTGTGTTTGATAAAGTGCTAAGCTTTCAAAGCCTCCCCAACTAAATCCATACCCAAAAAGTTTTAAAGAATTAACAAATTTTAACACTGACTTTTTGTTTTTTGATTTTATTTTAAATCCTAATAAACCTGATGCTCCAGAATAATATTTTTTCCATAATTTATAATTTTGACTGCCTTTTTTATATGGATAAAAAACTTGAATTATTTTTTTCTGTTTTGATAAAAACTTGGAGACTTTAAGTGCATTTTCCTGATGTTTTTCCAATCTTACATCTAAAGTTCTTATTCCTCTTAGAATTAAATATGCATCATCTGGACCTAATCTTAACCCTGAAACTTTATTTGTTGCTTCGACTAATTTAAAAACTCGTTTACTTATAGCTAAACTGCCGCCCATTACGTCTGAGTGACCAGAATAATATTTTGTTGCAGAGACAATCGACATATCAAAACCTAGCTTTATTGGTTTCAGAAAATAAGGTGTTCCCCAAGTGTTATCTATGGCTGTATAAATTTTATTTTTTTTTGCCAATGCAACTATTTTAGATAAATCTTGAAATTCAAAAGTGTTGCTTCCAGGATTTTCAACAAAAATAAGCTTTGTTTTTTTTGTAATCTTACTTTTAAGGTCTTTAATATCATTTGGATTATAAAATATTGCTCTGATATTAAATTTTTTAAGGTATTTTTCTGTTAAAAGTCTTGATGGCGAGTAAACTGAGTCTGTAACAAGTATTTCATCATCTGGTTTCACAACGCTTAACACACCAAGAAATATTGCACCAAAACCAGTAGGGGTTAGATAAACCTTATAACATTCCTCAATTTTTCTTAAAATTTGTTGTAAAGCATATGTTGTAGATGTTCCCTGTCGACCATAATCAAAATTTCCACTTACTGGATCTTTCAAATATTTATTCTGAGTTTTTTTAATATCCTGCATAGATTTAAAAATAATAGTAGAAGCTCTTACAACAGGAGGATTTACTGACTGATTATGAAAATCTTTAGCTGTATGTTTCAGGAAAGTCTTGAAAGAATTACCCATAATAAATTTGATATGTTATTAAGACAATGCTATATCCCATGAAAAACGTCAATAAAATTAAAACAGGACTAAATGAGTTACCCAAAGAAACATAGAGGCCGAAGAAAACAAGGGTCAAAAAAAAGAAGAGCTAAAAGAAAAAATAAGAAGAAATAATTCTTCTACTATTCTTTAATCCAACCACCACCAAGCACTTTGTGGCCAAACTGGTCTTTGCGATAAAAAACACATGCCTGACCAGGTGAAATGCCATCTTCAGGTATTTTTAAATTAACTTTAGCATTATTGTTATTTATAAGATCAACTTTTGCCTCTAGAAGACTTCCAGTAGATCTAACTTTAACAAATAAATTTTGATCTAAATCCTCTTTGTTAGTTAATAAATTTACTTCCTTTAAAGAAATTATTTTTTTTCCAAGTTTTTCTTTAGGTCCAACTATTATTTCATTTTTATCTGAATTTATCTTTAACACATAAAGAGCCTCTTTATCTGAAACTTTAATTCCTTTTCTTTGTCCAATTGTAAAATTAATAATCCCATCATGAACACCAATTACGTCACCATCTAAATTTTTTATATTTCCTTTCTGAAAGGAGTCTGGTCTAAACTTTTGAATTACTGAAGCGTAATCACCATTTGGAACAAAACATATGTCTTGACTATCAGGTTTATCAGCAACGTTTAAATCTAAATTTTTTGCGATTTCTCTAGTTTTGTCTTTTAACATTCCACCTAATGGAAATCTTAAATAATCTAGTTGCTCTCTAGTTGTATTGAATAAAAAATAACTTTGGTCTCTATTTTCATCTATGGCTCTATACATATTTGTAGTTTTATTTTCTGTAATACTTTTTACATAATGGCCAGTAACTAATGCATCAGCTTTGAGTTCTTTTGAAACTTCAAATAAATCTTTAAATTTAACAGTTTGATTACACTGAACACATGGGATTGGAGTTTCACCTTTTAAATAACTCTCTACAAAATTATCTATAACACCTTGCTTAAACTTGTCTTGATAATATAAAATTTTATGCTCTATACCTAACTTATGTGCAACACGTTTAGCGTCCATAATGTCTTGACCTGAACAACATTGTTTTGATGCAGCTACTTCTTTACCATCGTCATAAAGTTTTAGTGTTATACCAATTACATTGTAACCTTCTTTTTTCATGATGCCTGCTACAGTAGAAGAGTCTACTCCACCTGACATTGCGACAACAATAGTAGTATCTGATGGTTTTTTATCTAATCCGATAGAATTTAAATCTTTATTCATAAGGTGGTATTTATACTTATTTACAATATAAGTTAAATTAAATGATTTTAGATTATGAACCAGGTGACAAAGTCACTAATCCGCAAAAAAAAGAATGGGGAATTGGGCAGGTGCAATCTATAATTAACGATAAAGTGACAGTTAATTTTGAAAATGTTGGAAAAAAAGTAATTAACGCAAATAAAGTTGAATTAAAAAAACTAGGAAAATGAAGTTAAACTTAAAAGAGATTGTTGAAAAATTAATTGATAATTTTTTAGAAGCTGGAGATTTAGCTATTCAATTAAGAGAAAAAGGTTTGGAAAAAAAAATAAAATCAGACAATACACCGGTAAGTAATGGTGATTTAGAAGTAAATAAATTTATATTAAAAAAAATTTCTGAGGTTACTCCAAATTTACCTATCATTTCAGAGGAAACTTCTGAAAATAAAGATAACCTAAATTTAAAAAATTTCTGGCTGGTTGATCCTATTGATGGAACATATGATTATATTAATAATTTAGAAGAATTTACTATTAATGCTGGTTTGATTATTAATAATAGACCTGTTGCTGGATTAATTAATGCTCCTGCAAAAAAGAGAATGTTTTTCTCATACGAAAAAGGTAATGCTTTTGAGCTTAGTAACGGTAAAAAAACAAACTTAAGCAATTTACCTGTCAAGAAATCAGAAAATTTAAAATTTATTTCATACTCAAATAAAATAAAACCTGAAATTCAAAAAATTTATGATGATTTAGGGGTAAAAGAAAATATTAGAATGAAAAGTTCTTTGAAATTCTGTGTCGTTGCTGCTGGTGAATATGATGGTTATGTTGCTGAACCTAGGGCATATGAGTGGGATATAGCAGCTGGTCATGCAATTTTAGAACATGCGGGTGGAACTGTAAGTGACTTTGATGGAAATGAAATTTTGTATGGTAAAAAAGATTTAAAAAATCCAAGTATAATTTTGAAAAATAAAAATATTTTATAATGGATGAACAATTAAGAATAATACTAATAATTATTGTTTCTGTTTCAATTTTTGGATTATTGGTATTTGTTTTTGTAAAAAATTACATAAGAAATAAAATAAATCTGCTTGTAAAAGAAGAAAAAGATAAAAAGTCAAAGTAGATTTATTATTTTTAGATATTCACTTTTTTCTATATCCATCACTTTTTTTGATGTTTCAAAATCAAAACCATTTCTTGCAAGTAAAGATATATCTTTTTTATAAAATAAAGTTCTATTATCCTCTACTCTAGCTGGACCAATTCTTTTCTTTTTACATAATTTTATTGCAGAAAAAAAATCTTGATCCGAATTATCTTCTTTTATTTTATCGACTGTATCTTTAATAAATGTTTCGTTAATTCCTTTTCCAATTAGATAACTTCTAATCTTATTAATTGAGTTTCCTCTTTGAATCATGCTTTTAGCTTTACTTTCAGAATAAAATCTATCATTTATAAATCTGTTTTTTTCTAAGTCGGACAAAACAATATCAATCAATTTATTTACATCTTTTTTTCTTAAATCAGACGCTGATAGTTTCATATATTTTTTTAATAAATAAGTTTTGAGTTGTTGTTTTGAAGGAGCATACTTTTCAACATAAGCAAAGGCAAAATTACGCATCTCATCGACAGTTACTTGAAGCGTTTTTTTTCTATTTCTTATAGGAATCATTGTTAGATTTAATATAATATATCTAAATGTTTGAACAAATTTATACTTATTTCACAATTGAGACACTTTACATGTGGATCAACCTTGGAGTTCTACCTTTTTGGTTTATCTTGATAGTATTTCCTCAATCACATTTAAGTAGAATTTTTGTAACATCAATTTTTCCCTTTTTCATTTTAAGTGGTGTTTATATCTTCATTTTATATAAATCTTATTTAATTGGTTATGATTTTGATGGAAATTTCTCACTTTATCTTGGTCTTAGTGAGCTATCTAGATTGTTTGAAGACCATTTATACATAATGATATTTTGGACTCATTTCATAGCAATAAACTTATTTATTGGTGGCTGGATTGTTAAGGATTCTCAAAAGTTTTCTATAAACAAAGTTTTGGTGGCTGTGCCATTAATTGTGACTTACTTAATTGGTCCAATAGGTTTGTTTTTATACTGGATAATAAGAATTTTTTACGCGAAAAGAATTAGTTTATATGAGTAATCATATAGATTTCTATTTTGATATAATTAGCCCATATGCGTATATTGCACACAAAAAAATTCTTAAACATAAAGATATCATATTTAATTACAAACCAGTCTATTTAGGTGGTCTTCATAAGCTAGCTGGAATTGATTCTCCTGCATTTAATAAATACAAATTAAAAAATAATATAAACGATTGCAATTTGGTATCTGAAAAAAATAATATTGAATTCAATTGGAATTCTAATTTTCCAATTAATTCTTTAAATATAATGAGAGGATATATTTGTGTTAGTAAGGATAAGCAAAACGATTACTTAAATTGTTTTTTTGATGCTTATTGGAAAGATAATCATGACTTATCAAATGTTGAGAATATGTCTAAATTAATAAGGGATTTAAATATTGATAGTGAAAAATTTTTTCAATCTATAAAAGAACAATCAGTTAAAGATAAATTAATTAAATTAACTACTGATGCTTTTCAAAAAGAAGTTTTTGGGACTCCAACCTTTATAGTCAATAATAAAATTTTTTGGGGACAAGATAGACTTGAATATGCTTTAGAAGAATTTAATACTAATTAAATTATTTTAAATTTGCTGCTAGCTATAGAGCCAAACCCACCGTCAATGTGTGATACTTTTTGATATCCCATATCTTTTAGGGATTTGACAGCTAAAGCTGATCTTACACCTCCTGCACAAAATAAAACGAATTCTTTATTTTTATCTATTTGTCCATTTTGAAATATTGGGCTATTTGGATCTAGATAAACCTCAAGCATTCCTCTTGGGATATGACTTGCTCCTTCAACACTACCCGTATTTTCTAGTTCATTACTCTCTCTTATATCGATTAGATTGCAATTTTTATCTTGAACCATTTGAAAGGCTTCATCTGCATTAATCGTTTTAATTTCTTTTAAAGTTTCACTAACTAGAGTTTGTAATGATTTAATGACCATAATATTATAAAAAGTATAACACATTATGAAAAAATTTTTTATCAAAATTTGTAAATTATTAGGTTACGAAATTTTAGATCAAAATAATTTTTCATCTCCAACATTAGGAAAAGAATTAAATGAAGAATTATCGATTTTAAATGAAAAATCTATAGTTTTACCTTTGGGTGAGGTTAAAATTACAAAAAAAGTAAATTCAATACTAATTATTCTAAGGATGAATACAGATATTGAAATTTGGGATCAAAATAGAAGAAGGTTATTTGAGTATCCAAAAATTGAATATACTAAAAGATCATTAAACTCGCTTATTAGATCAATTAATTTTTTAAAAAATAAACACCACACCATAAATGTTAAAACAATAATTGTTGATGATAATTCAAGTACTGAAAATCTTAATATAGTTAAAAAAGTAATTGATGGATATAATATAGAGATAATCAATTTAGATTACTCAAAATATGAAAAGAAAATATTAGAACAAAAAAATAAAGAAACTTTTGCAAATCTTGCAAGTTTACTTAAAAGTTTTGAGATTGGAAAAGAAGCTGGTGAAGATTTAATTTACTTTGTTGAGGATGATTATTTACATTTTGAACCAATGTTGGAAGAAATGGTGGCTTCTTATGAAAGAATCGCATCACAACTAAATAAGGATATTTTTATGTGTCCATCTGATTATCCTTATCTTTACATGAATAATGAAAAAACAAATGTTTTGATTGGAAATAAACGTCATTGGAGAACTGTAGATAAAACACTATGTACCTTCCTGACAAATAAAAACTTATTAAATAAATATTGGGATAACTTTTATAAAAATTGTCTAGACAGACATGATCCATTTGAAAAATACTTAAATGAAATTTATTCAAAAGAAATTTGTATTTCTCCCTTAAAAAGTTTATCACTACATCTAACAAATATTAACTCAAGTTACGGCTTGTCACCATTAATTGATTACAAAAAACTTTGGGAGGAGAACGAAATAAATGATTAAAGAAAATACAAAAGCACCAATTTTTAAATTACCATCCACAAATAAAAAAGAATACTCTCTTAAAGATTCAATAGGAAATTATGTGATTATTTATTTTTACCCTAAAGATGATACTCCAGGGTGTACGATTGAAACAAATGATTTTAATAAATTACTTCCAAAATTTAAAAAGTTGAACTGTGAAATTTTGGGTATTTCTAAAGATAATTTAAAAAGTCATAATAAATTTAGAGATAAATACAAAATTAAATTTGATTTACTTGCTGACGAAGAATTAAAAGTTCTTAAAAAGTATAAAGTTTGGGGCAAGAAAAAATTTATGGGCCGTGAATTTATGGGAATAATCAGATCAACTTATTTAATCGATAAAAAAGGCAAAATACTTAAAGTTTGGGATAACGTTAAAGTAAAAGACCATGCTAAGGAAGTATTTAAAACTCTTCAAAATATAATAAATAAATAAAAAAAAGACCCCTTATTTCTAAGGGGTCTTTAGTTAACTAACTAGAGAGAGAGATTATAGTTAATTCTTTTTATTAGAGGCTCTTCAATGAGATAACGACATGGAGATCGAAGAGCCTCTATATTGCATACAATTAGTCTCGTATTGCGTATGCTATTACACCTGTTTCTGTAACGTCAGTACCTTTGGTTTCAGCTTCTTTACTTAATCTAATTCCAAACGTAGCTTTCATTATTGACCAGATGATATAGGACACAACAAACACAAAAATGTTAATTGAAAGTACACCGATTAATTGTGCACTAAACGATGCATCAGCGTTTGTTAATGGCACTGCTAATGTTCCCCAAATACCAGCAAACATGTGAGCTGGAATTGCACCTACAACATCGTCTAGTTTGAAACTGAATAACAGTTTAGTTCCAAATACTACGATTAATCCACCTACAGCTCCAATGAAAATAGCAGCTAAAGGTGTTGGTGCTAATGGTTCAGCTGTGACAGCTACAAGGCCACCAATTGCTCCGTTTAACATTTGAATTACATCTGTTTTACCAAACATTAATCTTGTGATTATTGCAGCAGCCATAACACCACCACAAGCAGCAAGATTAGTATTGATAAATATTGCTGATACAGCAACTGCATCATCAAATGTTCCAATAGCTAGTTGAGATCCACCATTGAATCCAAACCAACCTAACCATAATATAAATACCCCAACAGTTACTAATGGAATTGAAGAAGCAGCAAAAGGTTTAATTGCTTTTGCTTCACCTTTGCTATCAAATCTTCCATATCTAGCACCTAAAAGCATAATACCTGCTAAAGCAGCTGCACCACCTGTTGAGTGTACTAATGTAGAACCAGCAAAATCAGAGAAGCCTAGCTCTGCTAACCAGCCTCCACCCCATTGCCAACCCATAACGATTGGATAAATAATTCCAGCTAAAATAGCTGCAAATAAGAAAAATGGCCATAGCTTAATTCTTTCAGCCATAGCACCTGAACAAATTGAAACTGTTGTTGCACAGAATACCATTTGGAAAAACCAGTCAGAACCATCAGCATAACCTGTATCAACTGCACTTGCATCTGACCAAGGTGTAAATGTTCCAATGTATCCACCTTCAGGAATTCCATAAGCTAAATTATAGCCAAAAAGCCAAAACATAATTCCGGCAATTGAATATAGACCTATATTTTTAGCACAAATTACTGATACACTTTTTGAAGTTACCATACCAGATTCTAGCATCGCAAAACCTGCTGCCATGAACATGACAAGGAAACCACAAATTAAAAATAGTAGCGAATTAAATATCGCTTGAACTTCTCCAGAGACAGTTGTCTCTGCCATACCTGCACTACTCATGTTTAATAAAAATATTAAACTAAGAAGTGGTGCTGATATTTTTTTTATTATTTTAGTCATTAGACCTCCACTTGTTTAAGTGGTGTCTTATAGTTTTATAAATTTTTAAAACTAACGCTGATTAGGAAAAGTGGCTATGCAGTTTTTGCATATAGAAACAGCCCTAAACGTGCTTTTATAACGTTTAGGGCTGTTGAAAAAGAATATTATCTGTTGAATACTTCTTTTAAAGCTTTAGCTGGTAAGAATTTTACCTTTTGAGAAGCAGCGATTTGAATCTGCTCACCCGTTCTTGGGTTTCTTCCAACTCTTGCTTTTCTTTTAGCTACTTTGTACGTACCAAACCCAGCAATTTTTACTGAGTCATCACCTTTTAGAGCATCTAAAATAGTGTTGGTAATTGTATCAAAAGTTCGCTCAGCATCTGCTTTGCTCAAATTTAATGAGCCAGAAAGCTTAGCAATTAGTTGTTTTTTGTTCATTTTAGCTCCGGTTTTGTTGGTTATTATTTATACTTGTCATAAACGTTGATAAATCAAGCTTTTTTTTAGTGTATAGTTTTTTAAAACACACAATATCTTGTAAAAACATAAATAAACGTTGGTTTTATTGACTTTTTTTAACTTTTAAAAATGTGAATTATCTAAATAAACCAAGGTCTTTTAGATCATTAAATGTGGTGAAAAACATCAATGATAACAACAAAAACAGTCCGATTCGAAAAAAACCTTCTTGAGTTTTTTGGGATAAAGGTCGGCCTAAAACTTTCTCAAATGCATAAAACATTAAATGTCCTCCATCTAACATTGGTATTGGAAATAGATTAATAAGTCCTAAACTTATTGAAATGTAAGCCATCATACTAACAAATGCTAACACTCCAAAGGTTGCCACTTGTCCAGAAATTTTGGCAATTCTAATTGGGCCTCCCAATTGAGAAGTATCTGCTTTACCTAAAATCATTCCTCCGATGTATTTTAATGAGGAAACGCTTACAAAATAAACTTCATAACCTGCATGATATAAAGCCTGAGCAGGTCCTAATTTAACATGGTTAACTTTATTATTATAAGCTCCAAGCTTAATGCCAACCATTCTTTTGTTAATTTTGTTACCCAATCCATCATCACCTTCAACTATATTGGGTTTAACTTTTAGTATTAATTCATCATAAGAACGCTTAACTTTAAAATCTATAAAATCGCCAGTAGACATGGTGATAAATTTAGAAACTTCCATAATACTTTTAACTTCATTACCATCTATTTCTAAAATTATATCTTCAGCTTTTAGCCCTCCTACCATTGCAGGACTATCTTTTTGAACTTCGTTTATGACTGCAGGAGTAAAATCTTTACCTACAAAAGTATAAATTGAAAAAAATATTACTAACGCTAGTAAAAAATTAGCTAAAGGGCCGCCAAATACAATTAAAACTCTCTGGTATAAAGGTTTTAAAATAAATAATTTTTCCCTTTCCTCTTCGTTATATTTTTCTAAAATTTCTTCATGGTCTGCTTGTGAATAAACATTCCTATCTCCAAAAAATTTTACATATCCACCTAAAGGAATTGCACATATTTTCCATCTTGTTCCAAATTTATCATTCCAACCAAACAATTCTTTACCAAACCCAATTGAAAAATCAGTTACACCCACACCATATTTTCTTGCAAAATAATAATGTCCATATTCATGAATAAATACAACAACAAGAATTAAAATTAAAAAAGGTATTATATAACTAAGCATAATTTAAATTTTAAATGAATATTAAATGGTTCACAACCCTACATTCTGTTACTTTTTGTCTTTAAATTTGTAATATAAAGAAAATAAAATAAGACCAATCAGTACAATACCTACTAAAATCCTTAAATATTGATTAAATAATATATCTATAAACTTAATCATTTTTATTTAATCTTTGACTAACCCCTTTTTCTTGTTGTTTGTTATATTCAATATCATTTAATTTGTATAATTCTTCTATTCTAAGGTTTTTAGTTGTAATTGTCGTCACATTATTATTTTTCATTCCTAAGTGTCTTGCATAAACTGCTTGTTTTTTACTGGTTTGATGGGGTTGGAAATCTTTAATATCTTCAATGGTTACTTTATCTCCTTTAACAAGGTATCCACTTTCTACTGCTTCATTAAAAACTTTAACTCCCTTTTTGGTTCGCATCACTGCAGCATTAAAACCTTCATCTTCTCCTTTAGGTGAACCACCCCTCCACGTATCTAGTGCCGCAATATCTGAACTTTCTCCAATAGCATCGGGGCATATTTTACATCTAAATGGAACTTTCCAATTACTTTCATCACCCCAAAAAGAATTATAATCTTTATCAAACTTTCTTTGATCTTTTGTTTTAATATACATTCTTCCAGGGTTACCAAATCCTCTGTATCTAAATTCTTCTAACTCTTCCTCTTTAACATTAAAGCTATCAATAAATTCTTGTGATTTTGTAAGTTCTTGAAAACCCCCACAAACAAGGGTGAATATATATTTGCAATACTGATCAACCCTTTCATCTGATTTAGCAAGTAATCTAATAGCTCCTGCATCACAAGGTTTACCAACAAAAGCAAAGGTTTGTTTTTTATCTAAGGCTTTATGAAATTCACTTAAAGGTGAGGATGGACCATATCTTGATCTACTTTCACAGTTAATTAAGTCCTCTTTATTATAACTATATTTTACAATGTTTCGCATAGGGTTATCTTTGTCCCCTGCTGTATGCATAATAAAGTCAACTTTCTTTTTTTCTAATAAATATAAAGACAAACCATTTAACAAACCTCCTGTAGAACTTTGAAATCTAATCTTTGGATCTGTGGACCATGAATAATATAAATCAAAATAATTTCCCCAAACCAAGTCTTTATTGGATCCTTCATTTTCCTCATGATCTTCAGGTCCTTCGGCAATCACTCCAGGACAAACTTTTTTAATTTTCTCTAAAGTTTCATTTGTAATTGGTGTTAATTCTTTAGGTTCTAAATTACCTTTGTCACTCATCTCCATTTCTAGAGAATTACCTGCAATACTTTTACAAAGACCACAGCCAATACAAAGGCCATTCTTTACAATATCATCTAAAGAATTAATTTTCGTCATTACTCTTTATAAGATGGGTCTTTTGCATCACATCTTCTAAGTAATGCTGGCCACTCGTTTAAACCTGGAGAAAATAAATCATATTGTTTTTGAGATAATTTCCACATTTCTTCTGTTGCTCTTTCAAGAGGTAAACCTGATGCAGTTGCTTGTACTGCAACTTCACACATTCTAATTGCATAATACATATTCATAAATGCTTCCCCTGCCGTTGCACCAACAGTAAGGAGACCATGATTTTTCATAATCAAAACCTTATTATCTCCCATGTTTTCAGCAATTCTTACTCTCTCGTCATTATTAATCGATAGTCCTTCCCACTCATGGTAACCAACTTTTCCATAAAGCATTGAACTATCTTGAACTAAATGAGGAATACCATCTTTCAACGCCGTTGCAGCTAAAGCTGAAGGAGGATGTGCATGAAAGACAAATTTTGCATTAGGATGATTTAGATGAATAGCACTATGAATAATAAAACCTGCAGTATTAGCTTTTTCAGGTCCTTCTAAAACTTTACCATGTTCATCTACTTTAATTAGGTTTGATGCTTTTACTTCTTCATATAACAACCCCATCTCATGCATAAAAAAAGTATGATCCGTTCCTGGTGCTCTTGCAGTTATATGGTTCCAAACCGTATCATCCCAACCCATCATATTGGTTAATCTAAACATGGCAGCAAGATCTACTCTTACTTTCCAATCTGCTTCACTTATATTATTTTTCATCGTCCCTCCTTTGAAAAAGTTAATTTATTATTTTGTTCTAAAATTTTAATCACTTTTAAGTGATTAGAATTCGGTCCGTATTTTTTAATCGCTTTGTTATAAATTTTTGAAGTTAAGTTCATGATTGGTAGTTTTAGTTTTTGAAGTTTAATGATTTCATTAGCAAGATTTAAATCTTTGATTGATAAACCTAAAAAGAATGATGGGTCATAATCTCCATTAATCATATTTGGGCCATATCTTGTTGAAGTGTAGCCTCCACTTGCGCTTTTATCGATTATCTCTAACATTGTTTTTGGTTTAATGCCTGACTTTACTCCAAGCATCAACGACTCTGATAATGATAAATAATTTAAATAACAAAGGCTAACTTGTGCAATTTTAGCAGCATAACCAGCACCTGGTTTATTTAGATAATAGATGTTTTTACCCAGTATATTAAAGACAAACTTAAGCTTATTAACTGTCTTTTTATTACCTCCAATAAATATTGATAAGTCTCCTGACTGAGCCTTTAAATTTCCACCTGATATCGTTGCATCAACAAATTGATTTATTTTTTTACTTAACTTTTGTTTTAAAAGATTAAAGCAAGTTAAAGAATTGGTAGAACAATCAATCCAAATTTTATTTTTAACTAATTGATCAATGATTTTACCTTTACCAATTGATAATAATTTAATTTGTTTTGGTCCAGGAACGCAGGTAACAATAACATCAGAAAACTTGATTAATTCATCTAATGAGCTTGTTGCTTTTCCTTTTTTAGATTTAAATTCTTTTAAAGATTTAGGACTTACGTCATAACCCAATAAATCTATTCTTTTAGATTTATGTAAGTTTAATGCCATCGGCATACCCATATTTCCTAAACCAATAAAACCTATATTCATATCAATCCATTAACCCATCTACCTCAACATTATTTCTCTCATAATGAATTGGAAGTGCTTTACCGTAAACTTGTTTAGAATGTTCAGGTTTATTTACTCTGTAACTATCTTTTACATATGTTGGTAATGCAATGTAACGAGAAGTATTCCCTTCTATTTTTGTTACTCTGTGCATAGAAAATCTTCCTTTAAATATTTGAAGATCACCTGGCTGAAGGTCTAATGATTTAACTTTGTCTCTGGAACCTCGAAGAACTTTAGTAACCTCATCAAAGTTTTCATTTTCAACACTTCTTAAATCTGGTGAGTATTCAAACAATCCGCCCTTTTCAGCTTTTTGAACTAAAATACTTAATGTAAATTCATTTCCATCAAAGTGCCAAGGAAAGTAATGATCCTTATGCATGATACTATATGGATTTTTTCCTAAAGGATCCGACCATCTATAAAGAGGAAAAACTCCTAAACTATCTGAAACAAATTTTAGCATTTCTTCAGACTCGTAAATTTTATTTAAATCAGATTGCTCTTCTAAATCATCTGAATTGATGTATCCGCTTTCTCGAAATGAAAAAACTCTTTTTGGATGATCTTTAGATAAATTTTCATCATCTTTTGAAAAGTAAGGGTTATGATGATCTTTAGTCCAATGAGTTTTAGGAAGATTTCTTTCAACTTCTTCCTTCATTCTTTTCAAAGATTCGCTAAGTACAAATTTTGGAAGTACACAGCATCCGTCTTTATCAAGTAGCTTTCTATTTTTAACAATTAAATCTTTATACTCTCTAGATCCTGTTTGATCAATTGGGTAATCTCTTAAGTTTACAATATTTTTTATTTCCATAATTCTCCTTTAATTAAAATTAATTTTTTAAATAAAGAAGTAATTACAATTTCGTGGGCGTTGAAGAATTTATATGATTTTTACAGTCTATTTTTTGAAGTAATAAGTTAAATAGATTAGATGATAACTTCGTACTCAAGCCAACTCTAGCTAGTCTATGACAATGAGTAAAAAGGTTAAGATTCATAATCAAACGGTATTATATTTTCTACTCCAGGTAAACAAATTTTAGTTATAAAATAATCGAAAATTACATTATTATAGAGAGAAATAATGCCGTCATTTGATGTAATAAGCAAAATTAATTATCAAGAATTTGATAATGCTTTAGCTAATTGTTTAAGAGAAATTAGTAACCGTTATGATTTTAAGGGACTTCATATTTCAATTGAACGAAAAGATAAAACGGTGACTACCATTGCCCCTGATGAATTAAAATTAAAGCAAGTAAATGAATTATTACAAACCCATTTAGTTAGAAGAAAAGTGGATCCAAGAGTAATAGAAGTTAAAAGCTCTGAAGGATCTTCGGGAGGATCGATTAGACAAGTCAGTGAATTAAAAGAAGGTATTAGCCAAGAAAATGCTAAAAAAGTTATTGCTGACATTAAAAAACTTAAACTTAAAATTCAAATTAAAATCCAAGGCGATGAATTAAGAGTAGATGGGAAAAAGAAAGATGATCTTCAAGAAGCTATAACAGCAATCAAAGGAATTGATATAGGTCTTCCAATTGATTTTGTTAATTTTAGAGACTAATTAAACTTTTTGAATTAAAGAAGCGCTGTTATTTGTAGGTTTATTAACATCTTTTGATACTTCATGAAAAATTAAATTAGGAATTTTACGTTCCTTTAAAAATGTAGAACCTTGTAATTCTAAATTTAAATAACGATTAATATCAGCTTGATTTAAAATAACTGGTTGTCTGTGATGAATTTCATTGATGTTTTCTTTTGCTTCCTCTGTAATTAAACAAAACTGATCGTTTTCAAAGATGCCAGCAAAAAAAATGGGGTTTGTATCTTCACGAGTAAAATAATGGGGAGTTTTTTCTTTCTCTTCTCTTTTCCATTCATAAAAACCATCTGCAACCGCAACGCATCTGTTATTTTTAATCAATTTTTTAAAAGAAACTTTTTCATCAATGGTCTCTAATCTTGCATTAATTAAAGCTTTAAAATCTTTGTCTTTAGCCCATCCTGGAACTAAACCCCATTGTAGATTTTCTAAAGTATTTCCATTTTTATATTTTTTTATTACAGGCAGTTTTTGATATGGATGAGCATTATAGTTTTCAGTATCTTCAACCTGAATTGCAGATTTTACTAATTTATTTGTTTTTGTTACGGGGTTTTTTACTACGTATCTTCCACACATTATATTGTTTGTTGTTTCATTAGTTCTTCTATTTGCTTGATCATTATTTTAGGTGATCTCATTGCAGGATAAATTTCTTGTGCTTGCTCATAACTTCTTATTGCTTTTTCATAGTTCTTAAGTTGAATATTTACTAAACCCTGTCCTGCTAAAGCTCCAAAATGTCGTTGTTCTAAGGCTAATACTTGATCTATATCATCTTGAGATTTTTCAAATTCTCCTAGCATATAAAGCACAGTTGCTCTTTTATTCCAAGCCTCAGCCCAACTTTGATCTAGATTAATAACTTCAGTAAAAACATCTTTTGCTTTTGTATAGTTTTGATCTCTCACAAATTGAGAACCCTCTTCTAATCTCGCAGTAAGTTTTTCATCTGTTGGATGTGTACTCCATAAAGCCCAAATTTCTTGTTCAATTATAAAAGCTACTTTCGATTTATTTGCTTTTAACTCATTAAACAATTGGTTCAGTCTAGTATCCCTTTCATTTGCTAAAGAGCTAACCTGTGAAAATAAATAAACCAAAACTACTAACAATAACTTCTTCATATTGAGATATTATCAAATATTAGAATGTGAGTCTTTGGTCTTAAGTGTCTTTGTTGTTATTTTTACAACTATAAAAAGAAATGTCTTTTTCTTTTTCCTCTTGTTTTATATTGGTTGTGATTTCGTGAATAAGTTCACCTGTTTTTCTAGTGTAGACTGCAGACTCAGAATAATTCCTCTCTTTATCGAAAGCTTGAATTAAAAAAATATCCTTATTCGAAATTTTAACTTCTAAATCAATTATATTTAAAAATTCTGATAAATTTTGAACATTTAGAATATCTGGTGTTTTAGACTCGATTATTAACTTATTAATATCTTTTCTTTTAATTTGATCTTTAGTGAAAGATTCAAAGTTATGGTCTGGATTTTTTAAAATTACTTTTTCAAATTTACAATTTAAGTTCAAATCAGAATTTATTGTAATATTTGTATTTTGAGCTTGAGCAAAACTAAAGCAACATAATAAGCTAAATATTGATAGAAAGATTTTCATTTAATTTATTATATTAATAATACTTTTTTTTATTGTTTCACTTACTTTTATTATTCCATCTTTGTTGGGGTGTATACCGTCCTGTTGATTCAAACTTGGATTAAGTGCCACACCTTCAAGAAGAAATGGGATTAATGCTAAATTATATTTTTTTGATAACTTTGGATAAATAGCATCAAACTCTTTTTTATATTTTTCCCCATGAGTATCTGGTGCTATCATTCCAGCTAAAATAATTTTAATTTTTTTATTCTGAGCAACTTTTATTATTTGTTCTAAATTTTTTTCCGTTTCCTTTGGTTGTATTCCTCTAAGCATATCATTAGCTCCTAATCCTAAAATAATTAAATCAATACCTGGCTCCGATAAACTCCAATCTACTCTATTCAATCCGCCTGACGAGGTACTTCCAGAGACACTTCCATTAATTACTTTGATATTTAAACCAGCTTGTTTAAGATTATTTTCTAAAACTATTGATAAATGATATTCTTTAGGTAATCCGTATCCAGCCATCAAACTATCACCGAATAAAACTACCTTTTCTATTGCACTTGCATTTATGTGCACTAGAAAGATTATCAAAATTTTTATAAATATAGTTTTATTCATGAGTACTCTTCTTAAATTAAAAAAAATAAATCTCAAATACCAAACTGGTAAAGATAGTATCAGTGTTTTAAAGAATATTGATTTAAATATTAAGAAAAAAGAAACTGTTTCAGTAGTTGGAGAAAGTGGCTCAGGGAAAACTAGTTTAATAATGTTAATTGGAGGTTTAGAAAAACCAACTTCTGGTAAAATTATTTTTAATGATCAAGAAATAACTGGCTTAAATGAAGATGAAGTATCTGAGATAAGAAAGAAAAATATTGGAATAATATTTCAGTCTTTTTATTTAATTCCTAATTACACTGCAGTTGAAAATGTTGCTTTAACGCTTGAACTTAATAATTTTAAAAATCCAGAAAAAGAAGCAAAAATTTTATTAGATCGTTTTGGTTTGAAACATCGTTTTAATAATTTACCAAGTCAATTATCAGGTGGTGAACAACAAAGGGTTGCTATAGCTAGAGCAATTGCGATGAAGCCTGAATTAATCTTAGCAGATGAACCAACAGGAAACCTGGATACTGAAAATTCTATCATGATTGCAAATATTTTATTTAAGTACGTCAAAGAAGAGGGTTCTTCTTTAATCATGGTAACTCATGACCCTAAACTTGCTGACAAAGCTAAAAGAAAAATAAAAATTAAAGATGGAAAAATTAAATAATCCTTCAGAATTTAGTTTGATTTTTAAATATGCTTTAAAAGACTTAAGCAGAAATTATCATAAAATTTCTAGTATCATTGTTACACTATTTATAAGTCTTTTTATCTTAAGTGCTATTTTCACAATTGAAGATAGTCTTAAAAAAGAACTAAATGATAATGCCAAAGCACTTTTAGGTGGAGATTTGGAGATTGATTACAATCGAAATCAGGGAAATTTAGATCTGGTTGACAAAGTAAAAGAATTTGCAACTGTTTCTCAAATGATTGAGTTCAGTACCATGCTTTCAACTACTGACAGAGAAAAAAATAAAGCATTATTTACTAGAATTAAAACTGTGGATGAAAAATATCCTTTATACGGAAATGTTGTTTATGAGCCAATTGGTGCTTATGAAAGAATGCAAAAGGAACCTAACACTATTCTTATCAATGAAAGTTTATCAAAAACTCTAAATATTAAAATTAATGAAATAGTAAAAGTTCAAGATCAAAATTTTAGAGTGATTGGAATTATTAAATCAGTACCAGATGTAAGTGGATTTGTTGCATTTGGTGATTGGGCTTTAGCAGGAAAACAAACTTTAGAAATTTTAAAGCTAAATGGAATTGGAAGTTTTTTAAACTATGAATACAAAGTAAAGTTTAATGAAAATGATAAGACAGAAGAAATTGAACAAAGAATTGAAGGAATTTTTAAAGACGATCAAAAAGTTAAACTTAGATATCCTGAAAATTCTGCAAGTGGTATAAAGAGAATTATTAATAATTTTTCTCAATTTTTATCCCTTGTATCTATCAGTGCAATGTTAATAGCGGGTATTGGTATAGCAAATACTTTGCTTTCTTTTATAAATCAAAACAACATGTCGATAGCTGTGCGAAAAGCGGTTGGTTTTTATTCAGGCAATATTAAAAGACTATATTATCTGCAGTTATTTATACTTTTATTTATCATCACTGTTGTTGCTTATGGATCTAGTTTTTTAATTGTGCCAATAGCAGATAAATATTTATCTGATGGATTGGGATTGAGTGTTTATCCACTATTTTCATTACTTAATTTTTTTAAAATATTTTTAGTAGGATTATTGGTGTTGGTAATTTTTTCTATTCCAACAATTAGTTCTATTGATCAAGTTAAAGCGTCCAATTTATTTAGAAACGTATTTCAAAACCTTCAATTTTATTATTCTAAGAGATCAGTTGTTCTAAGCTTTGTTTTGTTATCTATCTTAATTTTGTTATTCACGATAGGATCTGAACAACCCTCGTATAGCTTAGGTTACTTTGCTGCTTTTTTTGTGTGTTTAATTGTATTTTTCTTACTTTCAAAATTAATCATTTTTTTTCTAAAAAAATTCAAATCTAGTCAAATAATTTCTTTGAAAGTTTCAATCAAAAATATTACCCAGACAAAAAGTATAACTCCCATTACAGTTATGTCTCTTGGCTTAGGGGTTACTTTGTTATTAACATTAGCTTTAGTTGGTACAAATTTTCAAAGAGAAATTGCTAAATCTATTCCTGATATTGCACCTGATTATTTCTTTGTCGGTATTCAAAAAGGAGAAAAAGAGAAATTTGAACAAGGAATATTAAATATGGATCCCAATGCGTCTATTGAAATTGTGCCAATGGTGTCCTCTGGAATTGTAAAAATTAATGGTGTAGATCCTAATACTTATATTAAACCAGATAATGATAGTTACTGGGTAATTGGTAGTGAACGAAGATCTTCATGGGTAGAAAAGATACCAGATGATAATTCAATTTTAGAGGGTGAATGGTGGGATCAGTCAAACCCTGATCAACTTCAAATATCTCTTGATGCAAAAGTTGCTAAAGATTTTAACATTCAGTTGGGTGATATTTTTACTTTAAATGTTTATGGACGAGAAATTGAAGGTGAGATCATTAATTTTAGAGAAGTAGATTATCGAGATTTAAGCATTAATTTTGCAATGTTATTTAATCCTCAATTTGCACAAAATATTCCACATGAATATCTAGCAACTGCAAAATTTAATTCAAATAAATTTGATGAAACTGAAATGCTTGAAATCATGCCAAGTTTATCAATAATAAAAATTGCAGATTATTTGTCTAAAGTTACAGCTGTTTTGAATAAAGTATTTATTGCAGTTACTTTAATTTCAGCAGTTACCATTGTTATAGGTTTAATCGTAATTTCAAGTGCAATTATGGTTCAAGGAAAAGTTAAAGAATATCAAAATTTAGTGTTTAAAATTCTAGGTTTTTCAAAAAAACAAATTGTTTTTTCATCGTTAATTGAATTCATCATTATTTTTAAATCTGTAATTTTAATTGCAATATTTTTTGCAGTGATTGGTTCAAAATTTATTGTGGAAAATATTTTTGAGCTAATATGGATGTTTGATTTTAAAG
>CACKBU010000013.1 GCA_902598485.1 uncultured Pelagibacteraceae bacterium | reverse complement strand
ATATCTGACACCGTCATGAATTTTAAGTTGAAAAAATATTGATATCAAAATTGGTAAAACCAATAATAAAAAACAAATTTTTGAAAAGTAAAAAAAATTAGTATTTGATAAAAAAAAATTATAAATTTGTTTGAAAAAAATAAAATAAAAAAAGAAAGAAATTATTATATAAACTGGAATTTTATAAAAAAAATTTACTAACAAATAATACCATGG
This sequence comes from uncultured Pelagibacteraceae bacterium, assembly GCA_902598485.1. Classification (GTDB taxonomy): domain Bacteria; phylum Pseudomonadota; class Alphaproteobacteria; order Pelagibacterales; family Pelagibacteraceae; genus Pelagibacter. The sequence goes on along the minus strand of CACKBU010000013.1, from coordinate 26,966 downwards.
GGTATTAGCAGTATTATAAAATTTTCCTACAAAATAACTTACTTGAACCCCTTGCGAAATATCTAATAAAGAAGAATAAAAAAGTGTAAAAGGTTTAAGGAAAACATTAGAATGTACATTTGGCCAACAAATAATCATTAACAAATACGCAATCAATAAAATAGTTAAAAAATCTAAACAAAAATTTTTAATTGTAATTTTATTTAAAATTCTTTTTTTTAAAAAAACTTCAAATAAAAAAAATATAATAATTGGTATCAATGTACCTAAAAAAAGTATTCTTACGCCAACACCTAAACCTAGAAAAAAACCAATCTTAATCACCGCATTTTTTCTTGAAATATCATTATTATTATTAAGGTATTTTATTAAATAATAAATTATCCAAAAATTTGCTGTAGCTATTATAGTATCTTTAGGATTAATAAATAAATGTCCAAAAAATAATGGTGAAAATAGAGTAATTATAAAAAAATATTTTGAAACATTATTTCCAAAAAAAAATTTAACAACTTTTTTTAAACCAAAAAGACCCGCTATACCAAAAATAAAATTTATAATGCTATAACCCTCATAATAATATTTTCTTGGGAAAACCGAGGAAATTAATGCTGAAAGTGTGTCGTATAGACCTGGATAATATCGTAGATGTAAAATATCATAGTAATCATTTAATCCTAAGCTAAAAAGATATCTTAATCTTCTTTCACCATTTTCTATGTGAAAAACTTGATCATATGACAAACCTAAAGTGTAAAGACAATACAATGAAAATACTAAAAATGAACTTGTAAATAAAAATTTTTGATTAATTTTATTTATTATTTTCAATTTCTTCAAATTCTTTCTGAATTTTCTTGTAAAGATTATAAATTAATATTTTATCCTCTTCATTTAAAATATTTTCTTTTTCAAGACCGTTTTGAATTTCTTTCCTAATTTTTACCCTTAAATCATTTCTAAATTTACTTTTATCTAATTCAAAAAGACTATTAATTTTTTCTAATTTATCTGCAAGAATTAAATTATATATGACGTTAATTATTACAATTATTGAAATTGTAATAGAAGCTAGTTTTATAAAAAAAATTTTTAAATTATTTTTTTCCATAATAATCCTTATACCACATAAATGTTTTTAGAAAATCGAGATGATTTTTTTTTACATACCCTAGATTATTATGATTTTTTACTTTATTTGCTACATCAATAATATTTTTAAGAGAGTATCTTGTTGATTTGATATCTTTAATAAGAAGTTTTTTTTTATTAAATAAACTTTTTAGTATCAATTGATTTAATTTTTTAACATATATAAAATTTTTTTTTTGTTGAATATTAAATATTTTAATTTTTTTTTTATTATTAGTATGAAATAAATTTAAACATATCGAAGGTATTAACCTTCTGTAATTAAAATCATAAGGTCCATATACACTGTCAATATCGAAAACTCTTAATTTACAATTAATCGTTGTATTTGCTATATATGTTTTTAGCATTTCCTTACTCAAAGAATAAAAATTTTTGATTTCATTTGAACTAGACATATCTTTAGATAAAAATAAAACAAGTGTTAAATCTAATTTCTCACACACTTTAATCAAGGATAGTGGTAAATAAAAATTAGACTCTAAGATTTTGTTAAAATCTAAAATTTTTTGTGAATTATTATTATTTGCAGCAAAATTAATAATATAATTGATATTATTTTTTTTTAAAAAAGAACGAATTTTTTTTTCAAATATATTACTTCTTTTTTTATTATATCTGTCTTTGTATAAATAAAAATTTAATTGATTTGAATAATCGTTTAGAAAATTTTTTGAGATAAATGATTTGTGTCCATAAATAAGAGTTTTGTTCACTTTTTTTAAATATTATATGAAAATGATTCAAAATTATTATTCATATACTTCTTATAATTATATTTATCAATTACATGAAACATCGGTAAATGAAAAACTAACTTTCCACCATTTTTTAAATAAGATTTTTCTTGCTTGATAACTTCTTTCCTAAAAGACCAAATCAAAACTAATAAAAATTTTGGATTTTTTTTCCTCATAAGAGATTTTGAAATTATTTTAATATTTGTCCCAGGTGTATACCTTCCAAACTTATATGGATTTGCATCACATATATAAGGAAGTTTTTTTGAGTCTATTTTACAGTGATTTAATACTATATTTCCTTTTGTAGATGCCCCATAACCAAATACTTTTCCTTTATTTGTTTGTAAAAAAAGATTTAAATTTTCTTTTACATTTTCAACACGCATATTAAATTTTTCATAACTTTTAAAATTAATTTGGGCTTCATATTTTTTTAATAAATTGATTTTATTTAATTTTGGTTTAATTTTAGATTCAATTTTTGCACATATAATCTCAATACTACCTCCATTTATCTCATTTAGCTCATAATCAATTATCTTTAATTTATTTTTCTTAGCTATTTTTTCAAAAGTAGTAAGAGTATAGTAGGTAACGTGTTCATGACAAATTTGATCATATGTCAAGTTTTCTAATAAAAGTGGAAAATAAGATAATTCTAAAACCCATCTTCCATTTTTTGAAATTAAATTTTTAATATCTTTACAAAAAGAATTTGGATCTTCGATATCATAAAACATTGCAAAAGATGTTATTAAATCAAATGTAATATTATTATATTTATCATTTATTTTTTTTTTACTAAAATAATCAATTATCAAATGGTTTTTTTTATTGTGATATTTTTTAAATTTTGCAGCTGATGGATCTATACCAAATAATTTAATATTCTTTTGTTTAGAAAAAAAATTTAAAAAAGTTCCATCATTGCAGCCAATATCTAAAATATTTGATTTCGACTTAACAATTTTTTTTAATTTAAGATATTTTTTTTTCATGTGATTAATCATCAACGGACTAAGTGCTGTTCTATAACCATAATTAAGACCATACATATCATCCAATTTAGGTAATGATTTGAACTGGATAAGTTTGCAGTTTAAGCATTTATAAAGGTCTAGTGAGTATTGTCTTAAATTAATTTTTTTTTTGGAATAAAAATGGCTACTAATAGGCTGTTTGCCTAGAAAAATAATCTTTTTTAATTTCTTTGATTTGCAATTTTTACATCTCATTTATATAAACATTAATAATAATATATTTTATGTTATCAATAATTATCCCCTGTTATAATGAGGAAGAAATAATTGAAGATTTTATTGATGAACTTAGAGAAAATATTAATAAAATCAAAGAAGATTTTGAGATAATTTTTGTTGATAACAAAAGTTCTGATAAAACTGTATTAAAGATTAAACAAGATATTAATAAATTCAAAAAAATGCAAAATAATATGTCTCTCAAATTATTTTGGTAAAGAATCAGCTATTTTAGCCGGTATAGATAAATCAAAAGGGAATGCATGTATTGTTATGGATCCTGATTTAGAGGATCCACCATCTTTGTTAAATGAAATGATTTATGAATGGAAAAATGGGTATGATGTTGTTTATGCTGTTAGAAAAACTATTAAAACAACATTTGTAAAGAAAATAATGAGATCGATTTTTTATTTTATATATAAATGGCTGGTAAATAAAAATTTTTTAATTCCAAAAAATACTGGTGATTTTCGTTTAATTGATAAAAAAATTATTGAACAACTTAAAAATATGAGGGAAAGGACAAGATTTTTAAGAGGTCTTGTTTCATTTATTGGGGCTAAACAAAAATCAGTTGAATTTGACAGACCTTTTAGAAAAAAAGGTAAATCAAAATCAAATATTTTTTTTTTAATACGATATGGATTTGATGCTCTTTTATCATCTACTGCCGGACCTGCAAATCTTATAACAAAATTTGGTTTGTTATCTTTAGGAATTATTTTCTTGTTCTTAATTTTTATTATAATGAATAAATTTTTTTTTAATCCTTATGAAGGATTCTCATTTACTATAATACTAATACTTTTTTTATTTTCATTAAATACAATAATGATTGGAATTGTTGGTGAGTATGTAACTAGAATTTATAATGAAGTGAAACAACGACCAAACTATATAATTGACGAAACTATAGAGAATTAAAATAATTACTAATTTGATAAAAGGTTGTTTTAACAATATCTTTTTTTTTAAGATAGTTTTTATACCAATCTGCTGTTAATTTTATAGATAATCCATAATTCATTAAAGGTTTCCAATTTAAAAATTTTTTTATTTTTTGTGTCTCCAAAAAAATTTGTTTTGACTCGATAAATTTAGTTTTCTTCTTTACAATTTTAAATTCATACCCTAAATTTTTTATAAATAACTTTGTCAAATTTAATACGTTTAATTTAATTTTCTGTGAAGGACCAACGTTATAAGGTCCACTGTATTTTTTTCTATTTTTATAATGAAATATGGGAATTAAAATATATGCTAAACAAACATCTAGAACATGTTGCCAAGGCCTAATATGATTTGGATTTCTTAATATAATCTTTCTTTTTTTATAATTTTTAATTATATCAGGTAAAATTCTATAATCACTAAAGTCACCTCCACCAATAACATTACCGGCTCTCACTGAGCTTAGAGAAAAGTTTTTTTTATAATTTATGTTCGAGTGATAAAAATTGATTAATTGTTCACACATAGCTTTTGAAGATGAGTACGGTTCTACACCACCTAATTCCGAATTTTCATAGAATTTTTTTGATTTTCCAAGATTTAAATAACATTTATCACTTGTTGCTATAACTAATGATTTTATTGATTTATTTTTAAAACAAGATGAAATTATATTATATGTTCCTAAAACATTAACTTCCAATGTTTTGATTGGAAATTTTTGACTTTCAATAACCAAACTTTGTGCAGCAAAATGAAAAACTATATGTGGTTTAAACTTATCAATTGATTTGTTTAGATTTTTAAAATCTAAAACATCTCCATATATACTTTCTTTTTTATATTTTTTTTTTATTTTTTTAAAAAAATGAAAATTATCATTTTTATTTAAGGGTAATGAGTAACCTTTTACTTTAGCGCCTAAAAATTTCAAGATCAAAAAAATCCATAAACCTTTAAATCCTGTATGCCCTGTTATAAAAACTTTTTTGTTTTTATAAAATTTTTTTATTTTATTTAAATCCATGGAATTTTTTTATTCTTATATTTTTCTAAAAATTCCCTGTCTCTAGGAGTGTCCATGCATTTCCAAAATCCTGTATGTTTAAATGCTGATAATTGCTTTATTTTTGCTATTCTTTCCATTGGTTTTGCTTCCCATCTTGTTAAATCATTTTTTATAAATTTAAAAATATTTCTTTTCAAAACAAAAAAACCTCCATTAATAAATATTTCCTTAATATCAGGTTTCTCAACAAAACTTTTAACAATATTTTTATTTTTAAAGTAAACTACGCCGAACCTTTCTTGAGGTACTTGTATTTTAACAGCAGTAACAGTTGCCATTTTTTTACTTTTTTTATGAAAACTAGTTAATTTTTTAATATTCACATTTGAAAGTCCATCTCCATAAGTTAGATGAAAGAAATCATCTTTATTTACAAATTTTTGAATTCTTTTTATTCTTCCGCCTGTTAAACTATTTTTACCAGTATCAATAACTCTTATTAAAAGATCTTTCTTAGATACTACTAAATTTTTTTTTGTTTCTTGAATAACAAATTCTTTATATTTATTTTTAAAATAATTTTTAATTACATCACCTTTATATCCAGTGCATATAATGAAATTATTAAAATCATATTTTAAGTAAAGTTTCATTATATGTTCAATTATTGGTTTGTTACAAACGTCAACCATTGGTTTGGGCTTAATTTTTGTCAAACTACCCAACCTAGTACCATAACCACCGGCTAAAATTACAACTTTTATGTTATTTATCATGTCTAATTTTAAATATACTGTGTAACTCTAATATCTTGATATTTCTAATTATTCTTTTAATTGTCTAGTCTTATGAAGAAAAAATACTCTATTTTTAGTTTAATTAAAAACTCTTTTTCTTATCATGAAAATTGGGAGAGAGCGTGGAAAGATCCTGCTCCTAAAAAAGAGTATGATGCTGTTATAGTTGGTGGTGGTGGTCACGGTTTAGCAACAGCTTATTATTTAGCAAAAAAACACAATATGAATAATATTGCTGTAGTCGAGAAAGGTTGGATTGGTGGAGGAAATACTGGACGGAACACTACAATTATTAGATCAAATTATTTATGGGATGCCAGTGCAGGATTATATGATCATGCATTAAAAATTTGGGAAAGTTTATCTCAAGAACTTAACTATAATGTAATGTTTAGTCAAAGAGGTGTAATGAACCTTGCACATAATTTACAAGACGTTAGAGATTTAAAAAGACGAACACATGCTAATAGACTAAATGGAATTGATGCAGTCTACTTGAGCACTGAAGAAGTTAAAAAATTTTGTCCAATTATAAATACATCACCAGATATTAGATACCCTGTTTTAGGAGGAACTTTACAACGTAGAGCTGGTACAGCAAGACATGATGCCGTTGCTTGGGGATATGCTAGAGGAGCTGATGCAATGGGTGTTGATATTATTCAAAATTGTGAAGTTAAAGGAATAAAAAGAAATGGAGATTGTGTTGAAGGAATTGAAACAACAAAAGGATTTATTAAAACAAAAAAAATTGGTGTAGTTGCAGCTGGTCATTCTAGTGTCATAGCTAATATGGCTGGTCTAAGACTTCCACTTGAAAGTAAACCATTGCAAGCTTTGGTTTCTGAGCCCGTAAAACCAATTATTGATACAGTTGTAATGTCTAATGCAGTACATGCTTATGTCAGTCAATCTGATAAAGGAGAGCTGGTGATTGGTGCTGGAACAGATGATTATGTTTCTTATACCCAAAAAGGTAGTCATCAAATAGTTGAGGGAACATTAAATGCTATTTTAGAATTATATCCAATTTTCAGTAGAATGAGAATGTTAAGACAATGGGGAGGAATAGTAGATATATGTCCTGATGCTAGTCCAATTTTAAGTAAAACCTCAATTAAAGGTTTATACTTTAATTGTGGTTGGGGTACAGGTGGATTTAAGGCAACTCCTGGATCTGGAGATTTGTTTGCACATACAATTGCAAACGATGAACCACATAAACTAAATGCTGCATTTAATTTAAATAGATTTGTTAGCGGAGACCTTGTTGATGAACATGGCGCTGCAGCGGTTGCTCATTAATGTTTTTAATAAACTGTCCATATTGTGGAGAACGAGATCAGCAAGAATTTAAGGCTGGTGGTGAAGCACATATTGAAAGACCTAAGCAGCCAACAGAATTAAGTGATGATGAGTGGGCCGAATATTTATTTATGAGAAAAAATATTAAAGGTGTTCAATTTGAAAGATGGAACCATGCACATGGTTGTCGTAAATGGTTTAATATGGTTAGAGACACTTCTAACGATGAAATAAAAGCAATTTATAAAATGGGTGAAAAACCACCTTCTCAATAAAATGACTAAAAACTTAAGAGTAAAATCGAGTGAGTACATTGATGAAACTAATAGAATATCCTTTAAATTTAATAACAAAACTTACCATGGATTTAAAGGCGATACTTTAGCTTCAGCATTACTTGCAAATGATGTTCATTTAGTTGGAAGAAGTTTTAAATATCATAGACCAAGAGGAATTATGACGTCTGGTTCCGAAGAACCAAATGCCATAGTTCAAGTAAATCCTGGTACAAACAGAACAGAGCCCAATGTAAGAGCAACAGAAGTCGAGATTTATGAGGGTTTAGAGGCATCCAGTCAAAATTGTTGGCCAAGTGTAGAATTTGATATTGGTGGAATAAACAATTTTCTCTCCCCTTTTTTTCCAGCAGGTTTTTATTACAAAACATTTATGTGGCCCGCGAGTTTCTGGGAGAAATATGAATTTTTTATACGACACTCAGCCGGTTTAGGGAAATCACCAACATCAAATGATCCTGATATTTATGACCACCGAAATATTCACTGTGATGTATTGGTTGTAGGTGCAGGTATATCAGGAATATTAGCAGCAAAAAATGCAGCTAAAAATAATTTTAAAACGTTGTTAGTTGATGAAAAAAATGAACTTGGTGGCTCAACTATTTTTGAAAATAACGAATTTAACAAAATTGATAATAAAACTCCCTCTGAATGGTTAAAAAAAGAAATAGAGGAACTTAAAAATATTGAAAATCTTGAAATAAAAACTAGAACAAGTGTAGCTGCTTATCATCAATATAATTATCTTTTGGCTAGAGAAAATCTAACTGATCATTTAGAAGCAAAAGATAAAACAAATAAAATCAGACAAAGACTTCTGAAAATTAGAGCTAAGAAAGTTATTTTGGCCACAGGTGCTTTAGAAAGACCTTTGATATTTAATAATAATGATAGACCAGGAATAATGCTTTCATCTGCAATAAAAAAATACAGTGAATTTTATGGTGTTGCATGTGGTAGTAAAAATGTCTTTTTTACTAATAATGATAGTGCTTATGAAAGTGCCATGTCACTATACAACAAGGGTATCAATGTTGAAGCAATAATTGATATTAGAGAGCAATCTGAAAGTAAAATTGTTAAAAAAGTAAAAGAAGCAGGTATTAAAATTTACTGGTCACACTCAGTTGTTGATACAACTGGTTATAAAAGACTAAATAGTATTTCAATAATGAAATTATCTAATGATGGTACTTCAGTTACAGGAGGTAAAATTTCTATTTCGTGTGATTGCTTAGGAGTTGCTGGTGGCTGGACACCTGCTGTACATTTATATACACAATCAGGAAGCAAACTTAAATTTGATGAAGAAAAAAAAGTTTTCTTACCAAATCAGAATACATCTGAACAAATAAGTGTAGGATCTTGTAGTGGAGATTTTAAAATTGATGAAATCATTAAAAATCTAAATCAAAAACTTAAAGATACTTTTAATATTAATGAAACAGATTTAGATAGTATTAAAGTTGAGATTGATCAGGAAAATTCAAAAAGAAATATTTGGTTACTACCTTCCGATAAACCTATAGGCAAAACTAAACCATTTGTAGATTATCAAAACGATGCAACGGCTAAAGATATAAAATTAGCATTAAGAGAAGGTTTTAGATCTATTGAACATGTTAAAAGATACACGACTACCGGTATGGGAACTGATCAAGGTAAACTAGGAAATATGCATGCGTTAGGCATAATTGCAGATACAGCAGGAGTTAAAATGGGAGAATTAGGGACCACTACATTTAGACCTCCTTACACACCATTAACATTTGGAACTATTGTAGGTCGAAATGTAGGAAAGTTTTTTGATATTTTTAGAAGAACGCCAATGAATGATTGGCATATTGAAAATAAAGCTGAATTTGAAAATGTCGGTCAATGGAAGAGAGCATGGTACTACCCTATTAACGGAGAAACTATGCATCAAGCAGTTCAAAGAGAAAGTAAAGCTGCTAGAGAAAGTGCTGGTATACTGGATGCCTCTACTCTTGGTAAAATTGATATTCAAGGAAGTGATGCTTCTGAATTCTTAAATAGAGTCTATACAAATGCTTGGTCAAAATTAGCTATAGGAAAATGTAGATATGGCCTAATGTTAAATGAAGATGGTATGGTTTATGATGATGGAGTTACAACAAGATTGGGTGAAAATCATTACATCATGACCACAACAACTGGTGGAGCAGCAAATGTTTTAGGTAAACTTGAAGACTATCTTCAAACAGAATGGCCTGAGCTTGATGTTTACTTAACCTCTGTAACAGATCATTATGCTACAGCGAGTTTATGCGGACCTAATAGTAAAAAAATTCTTGAAAAAATAATTCCTGATTTAGATTTATCAGATGAAAATTTTCCTCACATGTCATTCAAAGAAGTAAATATTGGAAGCATTCAGTGCAGAATAATGAGGATTAGTTTTACTGGTGAACAGAGCTACGAAATCAATGTTCAAGCAAGCTATGGAAAAGATTTATGGAAAAAATGCATAGATGCAGGTCAGGAGTTTAACATTACTCCTTATGGAACTGAGACAATGCACTTATTAAGGGCAGAAAAAGGTTTTATCATTGTTGGTCAAGATACAGATGGAACAATGACTCCTATCGATCTTCAAATGGACTGGATAGTAAGCAAGAAGAAATATGATTTCATAGGAAAAAGATCTCTTTATAGATCTGATACAATGAGAGAAGATAGAAAGCAATTAGTTGGTTTGTTAACTGATGATCCAAATATTGTTTTGGAAGAAGGAGCACAAATAGTTTCTGATTTAAATCAAAGTCCAGTTGAGATGCTTGGACATGTAACATCAAGTTATTTTAGTCCAAACCTAAAGAAATCAATAGCACTTGCGGTAGTTAGAGGTGGAAAAGATATGATGGGAAAAAAACTTTTTGTGCCAATGGAAAATAAAAATATTAATGTCACTGTTGCGAATCCAGTGTTTTACGATGAGAAAAATGAGAGGTTAAATGCTTAACTATAATTCAGTTATTAAAAATGAAATTAAGCAAGAAAGTATTTCTGTAAAGGAAATCTCTCCAGTAACAAAAATTAATTTGAGAGGTAAAAAAAGAGAATTTTTAACAAATGTTGGTAAAAATCTTAATATGATCTTACCAACTGAGGCAAACACTTCAACAACGAGTGATAAATTAACAGCAATATGGCTTAGTCCAGACGAATGGATGATAATCTCAAATGAGCTGGCAAGTAAAGACACTAATAAATCCGATCTATATGAAATGTTATTTAATAGTATTTCAAAAACAAATTTAGGTGCTGTTGTAGATGTAACAGATCAATTTGTTCAATTAGAGCTTAAAGGTGAAAATGTCTATGAAATCTTTTCAGCAGGATCTCCTTTTAATTTTAATGAATTTAAAGAAAAAAAAGGATCAACAACTCAGACAGTTTTAAATCATGTAGATGTAATTCTGCATCATAAAGATGAAAATATTTTAAATCTGTTTGTTAGAAGATCTTTTGCTGAACATCTTTGTTCTTGGATTGAAGACTGTGCATCAAGATTATAAAATTATTTTTTTCTTCTAAAGTCCCATGGCATTTCAAATTTACCTTGCCAAAGGCCTTTTTTTTTATTTTTAGCATTAATTTCGTTTGATATATATTTTTTTGAGTATTTTCTATAAGCTACTGCATAACCGTTTGAAACTAGCCAAGAATTCAAGTTTAAATTTCTTTTATAACATTCTCCAATAAATCTTTTGTATCTATCAACATCCAAAATTTTACAAGTTATTACTTTGTTATTTATTTTTTTTTGTAATTTTTGAGTTGAAATTTTTCCACATGGATAATCTTTAGTAAAAGTAAAAAAAATTATTGTTAGATATGGTTTTTTACACATTTGCTTGAATTCAGGTGCATCAATTCCGTATAATCTTATCTTTTTTGAATTTATTTTAATTGTATCACCATCAATAATTTGAGCATTTCCAGAAATTTCTTTAATCTCTTCGGACCTAACATCGTTATATGTGAGAATAAAAAAAATCGAACAAATTATAATTAAAATTATCGCTTTTCTTTTTGTAAAAAACATACTTAAAAAATATTAAATATTAGCTAATTTATGTTTAATATAATATTTGACATAAAAAAGTAACATCAATGATATCAACCATTGAAAGATAGCCCAAATATAAAAAAAAGTTTTAAAATCTGCATTTAAATACTTTGCAATGTAAAAGGATAAAACTGGTACTATAACATTTCTCGCAATATTATTAACCATGGCTTTTTCAGATTTTTTTAAAGCCATAAAAAATCCATTTGATAAGAAAAATATTGGATAAGCAGGTAAAATAAATGCTGAAATCTTAAGGTACATCGAGCCATACATAATTACCTCTGGGTTTGAAGAAAAGAATTTAGGAACAATGTCAGCACTTATAAAAATAACTACACCAGCGATTAACATTATAAATAGACCGTATTTTATTGAGGTAAAATAAGATTGCTCCACTCTATCGTAATATTTTGCACCAATATTTTGCGCTATTATAGAAATTATTGCTGTATTAATTCCTAATATTGGTAACAGAACTACTTGCTCAATTCTTGTGGCAGATCCATAACCTGCTACAGCATACTCACCAAATAACCCAACATATGTAAAAACGATTGTTGCAGCAATAGAATACCCTAATATTGCAATTGTAATTGGCATTGATTGAAAAAAAATATTTTTTAAGAAAAAAAATTTAGCTTTGAAATGGTCTAAAGTTATTTGTTTAATTCTTTGATTATTCAATATTTTTATCAAAATAACCAACAAAGATACAAATTGAGCAATTAAAGTTGCTATCCCAATACCAGTTATTCCTAATGGTGGTATAAATAAAAAACCAAATATAAAAATTGGATTTAAAATAATGTTTAAGAAAAAAGAAAATATTAGAACATTTCTGTAAGTTTTAGTATCTCCTTCTGCGTGTAAGAATGAATTTAATGCTACTACTAATATAAATAATATCGTACCTAAAAAAATTACATTTATATATTCAAGTCCAAGAATTGTTACTTCTTGAGAGGAATTCATTAATAAGAATATCTTTTCACCAAAAGCAAATCCTAAAATAGATACACCTATTGAGATAATAATCGAATAAATGATTACATTTCCAAAATAACTTAAAACATTTTTTTCGTTTTTTTCTCCTATACTACTGCCAATCAATGATGTTCCTGCTACGGTAACTCCAATGGATGTCGCAATAATCAAAAAATATATCGGAAAAGACTTGCTCAAAGCTGATAAGGCTTCTGGCGAAATTTTTCCTGCATAAAAAGTATCTACGATTGTATAAAGTGTTTGGAATAAGGTTCCTACACTTGCTGGTACAGCAAGTTTTCTTACTAACAACGAAACTTCATCTTTTAATAAATTCATTAGTTTAAGATTTGTTAATACTCTTTTTGGAAGATATGTCTTTTTCCTGCTTCTTTAGCAAGATTAATTTGTTTTTGTCTCATCCTAAATCTTGATTTTTGATGATCTGTTAGATTGTCGTGACAATTTGGACATGAAACACCCTCTTCATATTTTTTTGATTTTTTGTCCTTACGAGATACAGGCTTCCTACAACCGCTACACATTGAGTAAGAACCAACTTTTAGACCATGTTTTAAACTAATCCTGTTATCAAAAACAAAGCATTCACCTTTCCATAAACTTTTTTTCTTATTTGTTTTTTTAAGATAATTTAAAATTCCACCATCTAACTGATAAATGTTATTAAACCCTTTATTCTCCAAATAAACAGATGCCTTTTCACAACGAATTCCACCAGTACAAAACATGGCAATAGGTTGATTTTTTTTTAATTTTTTTAGATATTTTGGAAAATCTCTAAAGTTATCAACATCAGGATTGATTGCTCCCTTAAAAGTTCCAACATCGTATTCAAATGGTTTTCTCGCATCTATAAGAACAGTATCCTTTTCTTTAATCAGCTTATTCCATTTGATTGGATCTACATGGCTATCTTTTTTCTTTATTCTTTTATTTAAAGTTAAATTCATAGGAACAACTTCATTTTTAATTTTAACTTTAGGTTTGTGAAACGGTTGAAATAAACTTTTGGAGACATTACTGCTATTAAATTCTTTAAATTTAAGAGTTCTTTTTAAATTGTTAATTGTGAATTTAATGTCTGCAGCTTTACCAGAGATAGTTCCATTTACTCCTTCTTTAGAGATAATTATCGTACCTCTAATGTTTTTCTTTTTTAAAGTTTCTAATAAAACTTTTTGATTTTTCTTTAGATAAGAAATTTTGACAAATTTATAAAAACCAACTACTTCAAACATTATAATTTTCTACAAACAGTCATACCATCACCAAGAGGAATTATTAACTTTTCAACCCTTGTATCCTTTGAGATATGACTATTAAACTCTTTAATATTTATAGTAAATTTATCAGTGTTGTTTTCATTCACAACTTCTCCATACCATAAAACATTATCAATGATTATTAGACCATTTTTGTTCAATAATTGTAAAGAACGTTCATAATATTCAATGTAATTCATTTTATCAGCATCAATAAAGACTAAATCAAACTTTTCATTTTTAATTTCATCTAAACTTTCTAAAGCAGGTTTAATTAATGTTTTTATTTTATGCTCTTGATTAGCTTTTTTAAAAAAATCTATTGCAACTTTATTAGTTTCTTCATTTTTATCTAAAGCAATTATTTTGCCATCATCTGATAACGCCAAAGCCATAGATAAGGTACTTAATCCTGTAAATGTACCTATCTCTAAAATTTTTTTGATATCTGAAATTTTTATAATTAAATGCAGAAATTGACTTTGTGAAATTGAGATTTGCATTCTTTTGATATCACCAAGAGAAGTGTTGTAATCGATTATTTCTTTTTGGACTGGATGTAAATTAAATCCATGACTTAAAATATACTCTTGGAGTTCTTTAGTTATATTAAGGTCTGAACCCATAAATTCTAAAGTTTTTTCTTTAAAATCTCATTAACTAATTGAGGATTTGCTTTTCCACCAGAAATTTTCATTACTTGACCTACAAAGAAACCAAATAATTTAACTTTACCTGATTTATATTCGGTAGCTTTGTCTCTGTTATCATCAATAACCTTATCTATCAGTGCCTCAAGTGCTTTTGGATCACTCTCTTGTTTTAAACCTTTTTCTTCAACAATTTTCTTAGGATCTTTGTCACCTTCCATCATTTGTTCGAAAACTGTTTTTGCAATTTTTCCAGAAATTGTTCCATCTTTAATTAAATTGATTAATTTTGATAAATTGCCTGCACTTATAGGGCTTTCAGTTATTTCTAAATTTTTTTCATTTAAGGCTGCAAATAATTCACCAATTATCCAATTTGTTGCAAGTTTTACGTCAGACTTCTTAATTACATTTTCAAAGTAATTTGATGTTTCAATATCAGAAACTAAAATGTTTGCTTCGTAAGGTGATAGTTTGAATTTTTCTATAAATCTTTTTTTCTTTTCATCTGGTAGCTCTGGAATTTCTGATTTTAAGTTTTCAATAAAATCATCTGAAACTTCTAGTGGCAATAAGTCTGGATCTGGAAAATATCTATAATCATGAGCATCTTCTTTTGATCTCATTGATCTAGTTTCATTCTTTTTAGTATCAAAAAGTCTTGTTTCTTGATCAATCGTTTGACCATCCTCAATTAAATCAACTTGTCTATTAGCTTCATATTCGATTGCCATCTGCATGAACTTTATTGAGTTAACATTTTTAATCTCACATCTAGTTCCAAACTCTTTTGAACCTTTTTTTCTAACAGATACATTTACATCAGCTCTTAAAGATCCTTCCTGCATGTTTCCATCACAAGTTCCTAAATATCTCATTATAGATCTTAATTTTTTAATATATGCATTTACTTCATCTGGGGATCTTAGGTCGGGTTTACTTACAATTTCCATTAAAGCCACACCTGATCTATTTAAATCTACAAAAGTATTTTTAGGATCTAAATCATGAATGCTTTTACCTGCATCTTGCTCCAAGTGTAATCTTTCTATACCTACTTCTTTTTGACCGTCTTGCATATCAAGTATTACTTTACCCTCACCTACAATTGGATCTTTGAATTGTGAGATTTGATATCCCTGGGGTAAGTCAGCATAAAAATAATTTTTTCTATCAAATACAGATCTCTTATTGATTTTAGCTTTTAAACCAATTCCTGTTTTAATAGCTTGTTTTACACAATACTCGTTTATTACCGGTAACATTCCTGGAAATGCTGCATCAACTAAACTTACTTGAGTATTTGGCTCAGCTCCAAATTTAGTCGCTGATGTTGAGAATAATTTTGACTCCGATGTGACTTGTGCATGAACTTCTAAACCAATGACAACTTCATATTGATTATCATTTCTGTTAATTAGATATTCAGATTTGTTCTTACTCACTTAATCCACCAATCAGTAATATTGTTTTTAAAATCAATTTTTTCTTCCATAGCATATGCAATGTTTAAAATATTTTGTTCATCAAAAGCTTTACCAATTATCTGTAATCCTAAAGGATATCCTTTAGCATCATGGCCTGCTGGTATAGAAATACCAGGTAAACCTGCTAAATTTACAGGAACAGTAAAAATATCATTTAAATACATTGAGACCGGATCATTAGTTTTTTCACCAATTTTAAACGCAGAACTTGGAGTAGATGGGGTTAGAATTGCATCAACCTTTTTATAAGCATCATCAAAATCATTTTTAATAAGTTTTCTTACCTTTTGTGCTTTGAGATAATAAGCATCATAATATCCTGAAGATAAAACATAAGTTCCAATCATTATTCTTCTTTGAACCTCAGCACCAAATCCTTCGGATCTAGTTTTTTCATACATATCAATAAGATTTTCTCCTTCAGCTCTAAAACCGTATTTAACACCGTCGTATCTAGCCAAATTAGATGAGGCCTCTGCTGGAGCTACTATGTAATAAGTTGGTAGTGCATAATTAGTATGAGGTAGAGATATATCAATAATCTCAGCACCACAATCTTTTGCATATTCAATACCTTTTTTCCATAGGTCTTCTATTTCTTTAGGCATGCCATCTACTCTATATTCTTTGGGTATTCCTATTTTTTTACCTTTAATATCTTTTGTTAATTCTTTGCTGTACACGTTTCTTTTAAAATCTATTGAAGTAGAATCTTTTTCATCATAAGTGCTGATAATTTCCTGTAACAATGCACAATCTTTAACATTTTGTGCCATTGGACCAGCTTGATCTAGAGATGATGCAAATGCTACAATTCCGTATCTGGAGCAACTACCATAAGTAGGTTTTAATCCGACAGTTCCAGTAAATGAAGCAGGCTGTCTTATAGATCCGCCTGTATCTGTTCCTATAGTTATTGGTGTTAATTGAGCTGCTACAGCAGAAGAAGATCCACCTGAAGAACCTCCTGGGACTAAATTTTTATCAATTGGGTTTTGTACATTGCCAAAAAAACTAGTTTCATTAGATGAACCCATTGCAAATTCATCACAATTTAATTTACCGATTAGGATAGCTCCTTCATTCCAAATGTTTTGTGTGACTGTTGACTCGTATGTTGGAACAAAGTTATTTAAAATCTTGCTACCTGCCGTAGTTCTTAAATCTTTTGTACAAAATAAATCTTTTACAGCCATTGGAATGCCAGGTAATTTCAGATCAAGATTAGGTTTTTCGTCAAATTTTTTTGCTTTATTTAAAGCATTTACATAATCTTCAGTTATATATGCATTTAATTCTTTTGATTTTTCAGATCTTTCAACAAATGCTTTAGTAACTTCACTTGAGGAAAGTTTTTTACCTTTTATATTTTCTACTAACTCAGATAATGATTGTTTAGTTATATCTGACATTATTCAATTACCTTTGGTACTACAAAATAATCTTCATTTTCTTTAGGAGAATTTTTTATTACTTGATCTCGTAAGTTTTTACTTTTTACTTCATCTGACCTTAGTTTTAGAGTTGTTTCAGCAACAGAAGTTAATGGTTCAACATTGTCAGTTTTTAATTCGTTAAGTTTTTCAATAAAATCGAAAATTGAATTTAAATCTCCTGCAAGTTTCTCTGCTTTTTTCTCATCTACAGAAATTCTTGATAGTTTAGATATGTGCTTTATTGTTTTAAGATCGATGCTCATATGGTATTTAAATATGTCGCAAACTATCACTTAAGTTTAAAATATACAATATGATCACTATTGAAGAATTCAAAAAAAAACAGTCTGAAACCTCTAGATTGATTGGTTTAGATCTTGGTTCAAAAAGAATCGGTGTATCAATTTGTGATGAAAAACAGTCAATAGCCACACCTTTTAAAACGATCAATAAAACCAATAATGATGATCTAATCAACGAATTAAAAAAAATAATAGAGGAAAACAATATTAAAGGAATTATCATTGGATATCCAATTAACATGGATGGTTCATTAGGTCCTTCTGCTCAATCAGTAAGTGATGTATCTAAAAATATAGACCAAAATATTGATGTAGAAGTTTGCTTATGGGATGAAAGACTTTCAACTGTGGGGGCATTTAATCTATCTAGTCAGCTTGATGTAAATGTTTCTAAGCGTGAAAAAAACATAGATCAAAATGCAGCTGCATTTATTCTTCAAGGAGCTATAGATTATTTAAATAATTAATCCTTGCCATTTAGGGGCTTTATAGCTATAGAGTTAATTTTAATGGCAATTAAAACCAATAAAGCTATTAAAATCTCACAAAAACATCTGTTAGGTATCCAAGATTTATCAGTTAATGATATTAATTATATCCTGGATGAGTCAGAAGCTTTCATAAAATTAAATCAGAGTAAAAATAAAAAAATTGATGTGTTAAGAGGTAAAACACAAATAAATTTATTCTTTGAGCCATCAACTAGAACTCAAAGCTCATTTGAACTTGCTGGAAAAAGACTTGGTGCGGATGTTATGTCAATGAATATGGGTAACTCTGCAATTAAGAAAGGTGAAACATTGATTGATACGGCAATGACCTTAAATGCAATGCATCCTGATATAATTGTGATCAGACATCAAGACTCTGGTGCATGTAATCTATTATCTCAAAAAGTTAATTGTGTCGTATTAAATGCTGGTGATGGTAGACGCGAACACCCTACCCAAGCATTATTAGATGCATTAACAATTAGAAATCGAAAAAAAAAAATTCAAGGATTAAAAATAGCAATATGTGGAGATATACTTCATTCAAGAGTAGCTAGATCAAATATTTATCTTCTTACGATGTTGGGAGCTGAGGTTAATATAGTTGCGCCATCTAATCTGATGCCAAAAGAAATTGAAAAATTTGGTGTAAATACTTTTACTGATATGAAAAAGGGTCTCAAAGATTGTGACATTGTGATGATGCTTAGATTACAAAATGAAAGGATGACCAGTTCATATCTTTCATCGAATAGAGAGTACTACGAATATTATGGATTAACACCAGATAAACTTGATCATGCAAAATCAGATGCTTTAATTATGCATCCTGGTCCAATGAATAGAGGAATTGAAATTGATACAAGATTAGCTGATGACATAAACAAGAGTGTAATTAAGGAACAAGTTGAATTAGGTGTTGCTGTAAGAATGGCATGTTTAAAAATATTTTGTGAATAAATGAAAAAACAATACTTTATAAATGCAAACATTATAGATCCTCATAATTCCATAAATGAAAATGGTGGATTAATAATTGGAGAAGACGGAAAGATAGAAGCAATAGGAAAAAAGGTAAATACAAACAATTTACCAACTAGAGAAAAACCTACTGACTTAAAAGGTAAATATATATTTCCTGGTATAGTGGACATGAGAGTTTTTGTAGGCGAGCCAGGATATGAATATAAAGAAAATTTTAGGACTTTAAGTAATGCGGCATTATCTGGAGGAGTAACTTCCGTCGTAACCATGCCTAATACAGATCCAATTATAGATAATGTATCTATTGTAGATTTTTTAAAAAGAAGAGGACGTGATAAGTCTAAAATAAATATCTTTCCTTGCGCTTCATTAACTCAAAACACTGATGGCACCAATATGACTGAATTTGGTTTACTAGCTAAAAAGGGAATTGTTGCTTTTACAGACGGAGTAAAAACAATTCAAAATACTAGACTTATGTCTAGAATTATGAATTCAGCTAAAGATTTGGGATGCCTTATAATGCAACATGCTGAAGATTTTGACTTAGCTCAAAATGGCATGATTAATTCTGGTATTATTGCAACAAAACTAGGCTTATCAAGCATACCAGATATTGCTGAAAGAATTATAATTGAAAGAGATCTTACTCTCTTAGAAAAAATTAAATGTCGATATCATATATCTCAACTATCAGCAGGAAAATCTGTAGATATAATTAAAGAACGTAAACAAAACGTTAAATTTACTTGCGGTGTATCAATAAACAATCTTTCATTAAATGAGAATGATATTGGAGATTTTAGAACATTTTTAAAATTATCACCTCCACTGAGAAGAGAAGAAGATCGAGAAGCTTTAGTTCAAGGATTAAAAGATAAAACAATTGATGTAATTGTTTCTGACCATAAACCTGAAGATGAAGAATCTAAAAGATTAACTTTTGCTCAAGCTGCAACAGGAGCATCTGGTATTGAAACATTGTTATCATTAAGTTTAGAATTATTTCATAATGGATCTGTAAAACTTGAAACTATAATTCAAGCTTTAACCTCTAACCCAGCAAAAATATTAAATATAAATAAAGGAAACCTGTCTATTGGTAATGATGCAGATTTTTGTATAGTAGATATCAATAAACCATGGATTGTAAAAAAAGAAAATTTAATCTCTAAATCTAAAAATACTTCAATTGAAGATAAGAAACTTCAAGGAAAAGTAACCAATACATTTGTAAAAGGTATAGAATTATTTAAAATATAAAAATGGAACTTTTTATAATAGGTATAATCTCATACCTAATGGGATCAATTCCTTTTGGATTAATTTTAACCAAAGTATTTTTAAAAAAAGATATTAGAGAAATTGGTTCTGGTAATATTGGCGCAACAAATGCTTTAAGAACTGGTAATAAGTTAATTGGTTTTTCAACTCTAATACTTGATGTGTTAAAGGCAGTAATACCTGTTTTATACATTAAAATTAATTTTCCTGATGCAGTATATATATCAGCTTTATGCGCTTTTATAGGTCATGTGTTTCCAGTATGGTTAAAATTTAAAGGTGGCAAAGGTGTAGCGACATATGTTGGGATACTTTTTTCGTTAAATATTATTTTTGGTTTGGTGTTTGGTATTTGTTGGTTAATAATTTTTTTTATTTCTAAATATTCATCTTTATCTTCCTTGATAGGATCATTTTCTATACCGGTTTATATTTTAATTTTTGAGGGTTCAGAAAATGTATTTTTTTACGTAATAATGTTTATTTTAATATTTTTTACCCACAGAGAAAATATTAAACGCTTGAAAAATAAAGAAGAAACTAAGACAAAAATTTATTAATTTGACTATCAAACTCTTTTGAGTAGTTTGTTATTTTATGAATCTAGTCATAGTTGAAAGCCCTGCTAAAGCGAAAACAATTAATAAATATTTAGGTGATAACTACACCGTTTTAGCCAGCTATGGTCATATTAGAGATCTTCCTTCAAAAAATGGATCTGTAGATCCTGATCAAAATTTTAAAATGGAATGGGAAGTTGATAGCTTTTCAAAAAAATATTTAAAAGAAATTACTGATGCTGCGAAAGATTCTTCAAAAATAATTCTAGCTACTGACCCAGATCGTGAGGGTGAGGCAATAGCATGGCATGTAAAAGAGTATTTAAATGAAAAAAAACTTTTAAAGGATAAAGAAATTGAACGTGTGGTATTTAACGAAATAACTAAAAAAGCCGTTACACATGGTATTGAAAATCCAAGACAGATAGAGCCCTTATTAGTCGACGCATACATGGCTAGAAGAGCACTAGATTATTTGGTAGGATTTAATATATCACCAATACTTTGGACTAAATTACCTGGATCAAAATCAGCAGGTAGAGTTCAGTCTGTTGCACTGAAATTAATTACTGAAAGAGAACATGAAATTGAATTATTCAAACCTGAAGAATTTTGGACTTTAAGTATTAATTTTCAGGATAAAAACAAAAGCAAAATTACAGCAAGTATTTCTCAACTGGATGGAGAAAAAATTGAAAAATTCTCATTTAAAAATAAAAAAGAAATTGAAAAGGCAATTTCCAATATTCAGACCAAAAAATTTAACATAACTGATATTTCCTCAAAAGTTGTTAGCAGAAATCCCTCAGGACCCTTTACTACTTCAACACTTCAGCAAGTTGCTTCAAGTAGATTGGGGTTTGGTGCATCAAGAACAATGCAAATAGCACAAAAACTTTATCAAGGAATAGAAATTGAAGGAGATACAGTTGGGTTAATTACTTATATGAGAACTGATGGAACTAATTTATCAGCTGATGCTGTCTCTGATTTTAGAAATTTTATTAGAAAAGAATATGGAAACGAATATTTGCCAGAAAATCCAAATAATTACTCGGGAAAAAAAGCAAAAAATGCTCAGGAAGCTCATGAAGCAATAAGACCAACTGATATCAGTAGAAATCCAGACTCTGTTAAAAAGTTTTTAAGTTCTGACCAGCAAAAATTATATTCTTTAATTTGGTCTAGAGCTCTATCGTCTCAAATGGAAACAGCAAAATTTGATAGAAATACAATAACGATTGAATCTGAAAATGGTAAAACTATATGTAAATCAAGCGGATCAGTTTTAAAATTTGATGGATTTTTAAAAGTTTATTCAAATCAAAGCAAAGATGATGATGAGCAAATTTTACCTGAGATGTCAAAAGGACCAATTAATATAGAAGCTCTTATAGATGAACAACATTTTACCCAACCTCCCCCACGTTACTCTGAAGCAAGTTTGGTTAAAAAATTAGAAGAGTTAGGAATTGGTAGGCCTTCAACTTATGCAAGTATAATTTCAACAATAGCGAATAGAGGTTATGCAGAAATAGTTAATAAAAGATTTTTCCCGACAGACAGAGGTAAATTAATTTCTGCGTTTTTAGAAAAACTATTTTCAAAATATGTTGATTACAACTTCACAGCTGGACTAGAGGATCAGCTAGATGAAATAACTTCTGGAAAAGAAAGTTGGTTAAAAGTTCTAGAGATGTTTTGGAAAGACTTTAATAGCAATATTTCAGAAGTAAAAGAAAAAAGAACCAGAGAGGTTTTGGATCTTTTAAATGAAAGTTTGGGAGTATTGATATTTGAAACTGATAAAGAAGGAAAGATTGTTAGAAAATGCCAGTTATGTAATACTGGTTCACTGAGTTTGAAAAATAGTTTTAGAGGAGGTGCTTTTATAGGATGTTCCAATTATCCAGAGTGTAAATTTACAAGACCACTGTCAAAAGCTAAGGCAGCTGCTCAGTCACAACTAGCAGAACCAAAGTTTCTTGGAAAACACGAAAATGGAAATGATATTTTTCTAAAAAATGGAAGATTTGGTCCTTATCTTCAGTATGAGAAAGTTCTTGAGGAGAATATTGAAGAAGAAAAACCTAAAAAAAGAAAAAAAACCAAAATAAAGAAACCTGAGGTAAATGAACTATTAAAAAATGTATCAATTCCAAAAGGAATTGAATTAGAAAGTATAGATTTAGAAAAAGCTAAATTTTTATGCTCACTTCCTAAATCACTAGGTATTAATCCAGAGAATCAAAAAGAAATTACCTTAAATACAGGTAGGTTTGGACCGTATTTAAAATGTGAAAATAAATCAGCTAGAATAGAGAATGTTGAAGAAATTTTTTCAATTGGGTTGAATAGAGCTATTGCACTTATTGCAGAGGCGAAGCCTGGAAGAATGTCGTCTTCAATCATAAAAGACTTAGGAGAACATCCTGAAGATAAAAAGCCAGTCCGAATCATGAAAGGTCAATATGGACCATACATTAAATACAAAAGTCTAAATGCAACAATACCAGAAGAAAAAGATCCATTGGAACTTACAATGGAAGAAGCTCTTATATTAATTGAGAAAAGGAGAGAATACGATAAGAATAAAAAGTCAAAGGGAAAGAAAAAAAAGTGAAAATAATATTAATTTTTATAACTGCTTACTTAATAAATACTATGCCGGTATTAGCTGAAAAAAATGATTGCTCTGGAATGAAAAAGCTTTCAAAAGAGTACTTAACTTGTACAGCTAAAAATATTAAAGCAGCTGCTAATAAGAAAAATAAACAAATTAAAGAAGGTTCTGCAAAAAAAACAAAGCAGATAACTGAGGGCACAAAAAAAATTATAGATAATGTAAAGAATAAAATTAAAAAAAAGGAATAGTACATGAACTTTGAGAAAAAAATTCAAGAACTAAAAATTAAACTCCCTGAGGCTAAGCCTCCAGTAGGTTCATATGTTGCTACAAAAATTACAGGAAATCTTTTATTTATATCTGGGCAAATTTCAGTAGCAGAAAATGGTGAATTAATTAAAGGTAAAATTGGAAAAGATTTATCAACAGAACAAGGATATGAGGCTGCCAAAAGATGTGGATTAAATATTGTTGCTCAGGTAAAAGTTGCATGTAATGGTGATCTTTCTAAAATTAAATCATGTATAAAATTAACAGGTTTTGTTAATTCAACAGAAGATTTTACTGAACAACCAAAAGTAATTAACGGTGCTTCTGATTTAATTGCTAACATATTTGGTGATGTTGGAATGCACACAAGAGCTGCGGTAAGTACAAATAGTTTGCCGCTTGGAGTATCAGTTGAAGTAGATGCTATTTTTGAATTAAAATAATTTTATCTTCCAATTCCAAAATATTTATAACCCATTTTTTTAATTTTATTAGGAGAAAAAATATTTCTCATATCGTAGATAATAAGATTTTTATTTTTAGAATATTTTTTAAAATTAATTGATTTAAAATCATTCCATTCTGTATGAATGATAATTAAATCTGACCCTTCAATTGAGTCATGTATTGATTTTGAAAATTTAACATTATTTAATTTTTTAAATTCTTTTTTAGAACCAGTTGGATCAAAATATTTAATTTTTGCACCTCTTTTAGATAAATAAGGAATTAATTTTAAACTAGAAGAGTCTCTCATATCATCGGTATTAGCTTTGAATGTTACTCCCAAAAAGGATATTTTTTTGTTTTTAATTTTATTTTTCAAAATCATATTAACTCTTTTTTGTAATATATCTGATCTGATGTCATTTGATTTAATAACACTTTTTATAACAGATAAATTAGTTTTAAATTTTTCTGCAGTAGAAACAATTGCTTTAGTATCTTTTGGAAAACATGATCCTCCGTAAGCAGGTCCCGCTCTTAAAAATCTACTTCCGATTCTTTTATCAAGACCAATACCTATTGAAATATCCTCAACATCAATACCAGTTTTTTCACACAGATTTGCAATTTCATTAATGAATGTAATTTTTGTTGCTAGGAAAGCATTTGAGGCATATTTAATTAATTCTGCGGCTCGTCTATTAGTAGATACAAATTTTGCACCTTTAGAAATTAACGGAGAATATAAATTTTTTAATATTTTTTCAGATTTTTTATCATTGCTTCCTACAACAACTCTATCAGGGTAAGTAAAATCTCTAATAGCCTCTCCTTCTCTTAAAAATTCAGGATTTGAAACTACTGAAAAATATTTTCTACTTACTTTTTTAGCAATAATTTTCTCAACCTCATCACCTGTTGTTACAGGAACTGTAGATTTATTTATTATAATTTTAAATTTATTTATAGATTTTGAGATTTCTTTTGCTGCCACATAAACTTGGCTTAGATCAGCACTATTACTATTTTTTTTAGAAGGAGTTCCAACACATATAAAAATAATGTCAGATTTTTTAACAGCTTCTTTTAAATTTGTTGAAAAATTAAGTCTTTTATTTTTATAATTTTTTAAAACTAATTCTTCTAAACCTGGTTCATAAATTGGGATAATACCTTTTTTTAAATTATTAATTTTAATATCGTCTTTATCTACACAAATAACATCATTGCCCAAGTCAGAGAAACAAACGCCACTAACTAAGCCAACATAACCTGTACCGATCATACATAATTTCATAATTTACCTATTACTTTAGAAGAGTTGATGTAACCTTTCATTGTTCCACAATCAAGATATTTTCCCTCAAAATTATGAGCCACAAATTTTTCTTTATCATTAATTAATTCTTGAATTGCATCTGTTATATGAATTTCATTTCCCTTACTCGGCTTTAATGATTTGAGTTTCTTAAAAATTGTTCGTGGCAGTATATACCTTCCTATAACTGCATTATTTGACGGTGCATCTTTAACAGATGGTTTTTCTACAACACCATTAATTATATAATTTCTTTTATTTAATTTTTTATTTAATTTATAAATTCCCCATCTTGAAACAGTTCTTTTATTTACTTTCATAGATGCCATAACGGAAGCACTATATTTCTTATGAACTTTAATCATCTCTTTTGAACAATTTTTTTTTATTATTAAATCATCAGGTAACAACATTAAAAAATATTTATTTTTAATATATTTTTGTGTTTTAAGTACAGCATCACCTGTGCCTTTTGGAATATTTTGATAAACAAATTTAATTTTTTTTTTATATTTTAATATTTTTTTATACTCATCGATTATTCTTTGATCCTTCTTTTTTTCAATAATATTTTTATAAAAATTATCACTGTAAAAATATTTTTTTATCATTAGTTTCTTGGTAGATATTATAAAAACTATTTCTTTAATTCCGGCATCAACACATTCGTCAAGAATATATTCAATTCCAGGCTTTCCGTTTATGGGTAAAAGCTCTTTAGCAAAAACACTAGTTAAAGGCAGCAACCTTGTGCCTAAACCAGCTAAAGGAATAATTGCTTGTTTAATCATTTAAATGTTTTACTTATTAAATATTTTAATACAAATGAAAATTTTATTAGACAACTCCTCATTATTTGAATCATTAAGGCCTTTTAATGACTTAGGATTTGTACCTACAATGGGAGGTATACATAAAGGTCATTTATCACTTATCAATAAATCAAATAGAATCTGTAAAATCACAATTGTTAGCATCTTTGTTAATCCAAAGCAGTTCAATAATAAACAAGATTTAAAATCTTATCCTAGAAATATCAAGAAAGATCTTAAAATTTTAAAAAAAACTAAAAAAGTTGATTTTGTCTATCTTCCGAGATTCAAAGATATTTATAAAAATAAAAATAGATCTAAAATTAAACTAAACAAAAAAGATACAATACTTTGTGCTAAATATAGAAAAGGTCATTTTGAAGGAGTTTTAGATGTTATGGAAAGACTAACAAAGATT
>CACKBU010000012.1 GCA_902598485.1 uncultured Pelagibacteraceae bacterium | reverse complement strand
TAATTCTCTTTTGTCTAATAAATAAATTCCAATTTTTTTAGAGGATATACTCAAGTATGTTTCAAAATCTAATTCGTCAGTCATTAATTATAATTTGGTCTTCTATTCTGGCATCTAATGTTAGATTGTTTTTAAGATTTTTATTTGTTAAAAATTTGTAAGCATGATCTAAAGATCCTTTCAAATTTTTCATAGGTAATTTTACAACTATTTTACTCTTTAATTCAATATCCCATCTTTTAGAGGGGAAAAAATAAAAATTCTTTATTTCTTTATAGGAGAATTTTGATTCATCAATAATTTTTTTTAAATTTAAAAATTCTTGAATTTTTGGTTTGCCAAAAATAAAAGGTAATTCTTGATTTGTAGAAATTTTATCTGAAAGTTTACCGTTCGATCCTATAAATAGTATCTTTCCGTTTTGATTTATTTTTGCAAGAGATTTGGTTTTATTAATTTTTATATCCAGAGTAGAAGGATATATTTTAGAAATTTTATAATTTTCAATTAAGTTATTAATTTCTAATATACTTTTAATCTGATTTTTATTAAGAAAAAAAATATTTTTGAATTTTAAATTATTAATTTTGTTTATAATTTCCTTATTAGCTTTTTCATCTAAGCCTGATACTAATATTTTATTTAAATTTAAAAATTGAGTATTTTGAAGGTTTGTATTGGATATAGAACCAAATAATAAAAGTAAAAAAAAATAAATTAATATTTGTTTACTTTTTTGTTGATGCATCTTTTAAAATCCACTCAATTAATTTAATAAAACTTATTCCCTTGTAAGCTGCTATTTCAGGGACAAGTGAAAGTTTTGTCATTCCTGGTTGAGTATTAATTTCTAGAAGATAAAATTTACCATTTTTAAACTTAAAATCTGATCTGGTAACACCTTTACATCCAATTAATTTGTGTGCTTTCAAAGACATGCTTAATACTTGATTTAATTTATTTTTCGATAAATTCACAGGAATTATATGTTTAGTTTTTGCACTAGAGTTATATTTTGCTTTATAATCATAAAACTTTCTCCTTGGTTTTAGCTCTATTGCTCCTAATTTTTTATTACCCATTATCGCAACTTGTATTTCTCTTCCACCAATAAACTCCTCGATCATAACTTTATGATATTGTTTTATTGAATTAAGAATTTTAATTATATTATTTTTGTTACAAATAAAAACATTAACGCTAGAACCCTCGTTTAAAGGTTTAACAACTACTGGGAATTTTAATTTTTTTTTTATTTTTTTTATTAAATCTACACTTTTAATATCGTAGGAATATGTAAAATATTTTGGTGTATTTATTTTATTTCTTAAAAAAATTTTTTTTGATATTTCTTTATCCATAGATATTGCTGACGCTATAACACCTGAATGAGTATACGGAATTTTATATCTATCTAATAAACTTTGAATATATCCATCTTCTCCAAATTGGCCATGTAATGCATTAAAAATTACACCTGGTTTAAAATTTTTTATATTTTTTTGTAAATTATTATTTGGTTCAGATATTTTAACTTTATAACCATTTTTTTTTAATTCTTTGGCAACCTGTAGCCCAGTATCAAGACTTATTAACCTCTCTTTTGAAATTCCTCCAGATAATATGAGTACTTTTTTTTTCAATTTATTCTAATATTTTTATCTCAGTTTCTAATTTAATTCCTGTTTTTTTAAATACACTCTCAGAAACAAATTTTATTAATTTTTTCATATCTTCAAACTTAGCATTACCTTTATTTACAAAAAAATTACAGTGTTTTTCAGAAATTGATGCATCTCCAAAGGATTTTTCTAATGGCACAGACTCTTTGATTAGTTGCCAAACTTTTTTATCAGATTGATCTATAGGATTTTTAAATGTGCTGCCACTAGTCTTAATTTTTGTTGGTTGAGCTTGTTCTTTTTTTTCTTTAAATAGCCTTATCTCATTTTTAATTATATTCTTATCTTTTTTAAAACCTTTAAATGATGCACTTAAAAAAATAAGATCTTCGGATAATCCGCTGTCTCTATATTTAAAATTAATATCCTTTGCTGGTATAGTTATTACCTGACCTGATTTATTTACTGCCTGGATAGAAATGAGAATATCTTTAAACTCCCTTTGAAAACAACCTGCATTCATTTTAATACCACCACCTACTGTCCCAGGTATGCAAGAGAGAAATTCAAAACCACCTAAACTATGTTCCATTGCAAATTCAGATAATGTTTTATCTGTAACTGCACTACCAGCCACTATAATTTGTTCAGAATGTAAAGAAATATTATTAAAATTTTGAGTAAGTTTGATTACAACTCCATCAAATTTGTTATCAGATATAAGTGTATTAGAACCAGCTCCTAGTATAAATATTTTTTCTTTATCTTGAATTTTTTTAAGAAATTTAATTAATTCTTTTAAATTATTAGCCTTATAGAAAGCTTTAGTTTTACCACCTATGTTAAACCAATTTTTTTTTTTTAGATCGTAATCAAGCTTTAAATTACTATTAAATTCTGAAACCAACTCTTTTAAATCAATGTTCATTATAATAATTTAGGCAATTCTCTCATCCAACTTGAAATAGTCCCAGCACCCATTCCTATAACAATTTTTTTTCCATATATGTTTGCTTTAATAAATTTTGCTAATTGGAATCTATCATCTAATAAAAATAGCTGAACTTTTGAGTTTTTAATTATTTCTTTAGCAAAATTTATATAACTAAATCCAAGCTTTAATTTTTCTCCAGCAGTATAAATTGGAAACAAAATAACTTTATCTGCATTTTTAAAAGCAAAGGTAAATTCTTTTTTTAAATCTTTTAATCTTGATACTCTATGTGGTTGAAAAATGCATATTTTTTCATAATCTTTATAAACATTTTTTACACCATCTAGTACTTCTTTGATTTCTGTAGGATGGTGAGCATAATCATCATAAAAATCTACATTATTAAAATTAAAAATTTTATTAAATCTTCTTTGAACACCTTTAAAATTTTTAAGTCCTTTTTTAATATTTTTTATTGGTAAACCTACAGTCAACGCTAATGCTGCTGCAGCTACGGAATTTTTAATATTATGAGCTCCTAATAAGGGAATTTTGAATTTTTTAATTAATTGATTTGTTTTATTAGGTAATTTTATATTTAAGTCAAACTCAGAGAATTCTTTAAATTGTTTTATATTTTTAATACAAAAATTTGATTTGGTATCCAAACCATATGTATAGTAGTTTTTATTTTTGAGATTTTTAATTAAATTTTTATTATTTTTATCATCTAAACAAATAAATGATTTTCCAAATGAAGGAACCTTATTTACAAAATTTTCAAAATATTTATTTAATTTGTCCATTGTGCCATAATAATCCATGTGCTCTCGATCTATATTAGTGATTATTGAATATGTTGGAGGTATAAAGATAAAACTTCCATCAGACTCATCTGCCTCTAAAATAGACCAATCACTTTTCCCAAGCTTTGCAGAATTATTAATTGAATTTATTACACCACCATTGATTATTGTGGGATCAATGTTTGTTTCTTGAAATATAGATGCTATCAAAGAGGTTGTTGTGGTTTTACCGTGTGATCCAACTACTACAATATTTTTCGTTAAAGAAACAATATTGGCCAGCATCTCTCCCCTTTTATAAATGGGTAATTGTTTTTTTTTTGCCGCAGCAAACTCAGGATTATTTTTTTTAATAGCTGAAGATATAACTATTATAGTTCCCTTATTTATATTTTGTTTCTTATGTCCAATAAAAACTTTTATTTTTTCTTTTCTCAATCTTTCAATATTTTTATTATTTGAAATATCGCTCCCTTGAACTTTAAAACCTTTACCTTTCATTATTAATGCTAGGCCACTCATACCTATTCCACCTATTCCAACAAAATGTATCAGTTCTGATTTTGCTAATTTAATTTTCATTAATAATTTTTAGTATTTTTTGATTAACATTATTCCATGTATTTTGATAATTTAATTTCTGTAAATTATTTTTTTTTGTCATGTAATCCTGACTTTTATTTGTCAATTTTATCAAAAATTTCTCAAATTTTTGATTGTCAAAACTTTTTTGATCAATTATCCAGCAACAACCCTGTTCCTCATAATATTTTGCATTTTCATACTGATGATTATCTTTTGATGATGGAAGTGGTATTGCTATAAATGGAATATTTAAAAATGATAATTCAGCTAAACTAGATGCTCCAGCTCTTGTTATACATAAGTCACCTTGTTTTAAAACCTCACTAAGATTGTGATCAAAACTGAAAACTCTATTTTCAATATTATTTTGGTTATAAAAATTTTTTAAAAAATTTATATTTTGCTCGCTTGTTTGATGAATAATTTTTATAGATACTTGTCTTGATAGATTAACAAAAGATTTATTTAAAAGCTCATCAAAGATTTTTGCACCCTGACTGCCTCCTATAATTATAATTGTAAACAAATTATCAGGTTTTTGATACGCACTAGTTTCGTAATATTCTTTTCGTATCAAAGGTTTAATAGTAGTTAATTTGTGATTAATTCCAGATGGTAAATTAATTAAATTCTTTGAATAACATATTAATTTTCTTGAAAAATTTAAAAAAAATTTATTTGCTCTTCCAAGAACCATATTTGGCTCAATTAAAAAAATATTAATTCTCAATATTTTTGCTGCTAAACATATTGGCAAAGACATATAGCCACCTGTAGAAATTAAAATTGAAATATTATTTTTTTTTAAAATAAAAAAAGATTTAAAAGTAAGAAAAAATATTTTTAAAAATGAAAAAGGAAGTAGAAAATAATTATTTAATTTTGGGGTGTTGATTACAAATGCCTTGTAATCCTTATCTAAATATACAAGGCCTCTTATATCAGTAGAAATCAAAGTTTCATGTGTATGCTCTAAATGATTATAAATTGTAATTGCTGGTATCACATGACCTCCAGATCCACCTGTGGAAATTAAAACTTTTTTTGTCATTTATTAAGTTATTTTTCTTTTTGTTAAATTTAAAATTATCCCACCTAATATTGATGTGCTTATTATCGATGAACCACCATAACTTAAAAAAGGTAATGTCATTCCAGTAGTTGGAAATAATCTTATGTTAACCCCAATATGAATTGTGGCCTGCATTAATATTAAACTAATTGATCCTATTAGGATAAGTTTAACTTTATCATTTATCTCAAAACTTATTTTTTTAAAAACCATATAAATTAAGATTAAAAACAATAATAATATTAACATTATGGCAACAACACCAAACTCTTCAGAAATTACTGAAATAATGTAGTCAGTATGAGCTTCGGGAACTCTATTTTTAAGAACTCCTTCACCTATACCTTTTCCAAAAAAACCTCCACTTGTAATTGACTCTATTGCTTTATCAGATTGGAAGTTATGAGTACCTGTTTCTCGATTAAAAAATGAAAAAATACGTCCTTGAATATAATCAAACCTTGGAACATAAATAATAAGATAAGTAAGAAAAGACGCACCAGCAACAAATATTGCTAAAAGAATATATATATTAATTCCAGATGTGAAGATAAGAACTGCCCAACAAAATACTACTAACAAAGTTTGACCGATATCTGGTTGAGCTATTAGCAGTAATGAAATGACAGATATCAAAAAAATAGATATCAAATACTTAAATAAAACATTTGATTTAATATCACATAGAATAGTTGCTAAAGTTATTATCAAAAATGGTTTTAGAACCTCTATGGGCTGAAATCTTGGTAAGAAAAATAAGTCTATCCATCTTTTAGAACCTTTAACTTCAACACCAATAAATGGAACTAAAAATAGAGAAATAAGTGAAATAAAAAAAAGAATAATAGAGTATTTATATAATTGATCTGAATTTAATAAGGAAAATATAAAAATAATAGATATTCCAATTAACACATAAATCAGATGTTTAAAAAAGAAGAAATAACTGTTGGTATCTAACTTATCAGAAGCTATTAGAGAAGTTGAAACTAAAGAAAAAAACAACCCAATAATAAATAATAAAATTATTAGTAAAAAAATAGATTTATCTATGTTTTTCCACCACTGATAATAAAATTTGTAAACAATACTATCGCTTTGCATTTATATACTTATTAATTATCTGATTAAAATAATAACCTCTATCTTCAAAATTTTTGAAACTATCAAATGAAGCACCAGCTGGACTGAAAAAAATAATATTTTTTTTAGATTGTTGAATATTAATTTCTGAAAAAACAACTTTAAGAGTTTCTTGTAAATTTTTAAATTTTTGAATTTTTAATTTATTTTTTAAAATTCTTATAAATTTTCTATGATATGATCCAAAAATATAAGCTTTGATATTTTTACACTTTATTTTTGATAATTTAAATTTGTCTCCTTTTTTAGGTATCCCTCCTAAGATCCAATATGCATCATTTAAATTTTTTAATATATTTTCCGAGGAAGCAAAGCTTGTAGATTTAGAGTCGTTAATTATTGTTAGATTTTTTTTATCAAATATAATTTGTTGTCTGAAATCTAGGCCTTTAAATTTATTAATGGTTTTAATTAATTTTTTGTAATTAAGTTTTAACCTTGGAGCAATTTTTAATATAAATGATAAGTTTTCTTTATTACCATCAGATAAAAAATATTTATTAGTAATTTTATTAAACTTTTTATCTATACTTGAAGTCTGTACTCTGTAGATTTTTGAATTATATTTATTTTTATTTAATTTTTTAGTTATTAGTTTATCCTCTTTTTTTACGTATGCAAAAGATCCTCTTATTTGAGATTTTAATAATTTAAATTTTGCATCTACATAGTTTTTTAAACTTTTATGTCTCTCAATGTGGTCTGCAGTTATGTTTAAAATTACAGCATATTTTGATTTAAATATGTTACTATAATCTAGCTGATAAGAAGAAGCCTCTATTACAAAGATTGTTTTTTTTGTAATATTTTTTTCTGACAATGCAGGATTACCAATATTCCCAATAAGTCTTGAGTCTCTTTTTTGATCGATCAAAGCATCATGTAAAATTTTAGCAGTTGTAGATTTACCGTTAGTTCCAGTAATTGTAATACTTTCATTTTTATAAAATGAAAACAAAACATCAAGGTCGGTATAAA
Source organism: uncultured Pelagibacteraceae bacterium (assembly GCA_902598485.1). Lineage (GTDB taxonomy): Bacteria > Pseudomonadota > Alphaproteobacteria > Pelagibacterales > Pelagibacteraceae > Pelagibacter. The sequence goes on along the minus strand of CACKBU010000012.1, from coordinate 21,308 downwards.
TTTTGTTAAAATTTTTCTTTAAAAATTTTGATAATTTACAATTAGAGATATCAATTCCAGGACTAATAATAATTCTATCAAAATTTATTTTTTTAATTTTCTCTAGTTTAATAAATTTTTTTTTAGGTTTTAATTTAATTTTTTGATTGTCATCAAACAAATATACATCAGACTTATTTTTTAAAAACTTATAAGATGAAAGACCACTCTTTCCTAAACCATAAATTAATATTTTTTTTCCTAAAAAAATATTATTAAATATTTTCATTATCTTAATTTTAAGGTAGCTAAACCAATCATTGCTAGAATGATAGAGATAATCCAAAACCTAATTACAACTGTAGACTCTGGCCAGCCCTTTTTCTCAAAATGATGATGAATAGGGGCCATTCTAAAAATTCTTTTTCCAGTAAGTTTAAACGAAATTACCTGAACCATTACTGAAACTGCCTCTAATACAAAAAGTCCACCAGTAATAGCTAAAACAATTTCATGCTTTGTAATAATACCTACAGCACCCAAAGAACCACCAAGAGATAAAGAGCCAGTATCACCCATAAAAATTTTAGCAGGTGGAGCATTAAACCATAAGAAACCTAAACAAGAGCCAATAATCGCTCCACAAAAAATTGCTACTTCACCAGTTCCTTCAATGTATGGAATTTGTAAATAATTTGAAAATACGATGTTTCCAGTAACATAACTTATAAAGGCAAAACACGCTGCAACTAATATTACAGGCACTGTTGCTAGACCATCTAATCCATCAGTAAGATTAACAGCATTTGATGAACCTATAATAACAAATATTGCAAAAGGTATAAAAAACCATCCAAGATTTATGATTAAATTTTTAAAAAATGGAAAATATAAATTATTTAAATCTTGATAATCGTTTAAATAAACAAAAAAACTCACTCCAATAATTGCTAATATTATTTGTGAGGTTATTTTAAACTTTGAAGAAATTCCTGATGAGTTACTATATTTAATCTTCTTAAAATCATCATATGCTCCCAATAAACCAAAAGTAATTGCTATGTAGACACAAAATAGAATATTAATATTTGATAAATCTGCCCAAAATATTACTGATACCAATAAGCCGAGTAAAATTATTAAACCTCCCATTGTTGGTGTGCCAATTTTTTTAACTATATGATCTTCAGGTCCATCGTCCCGGATCGGATTTAAAATTTTTTGTTTTGAAAAAAATTTAATAAAAGGACCTCCAATAATCAGTACAATAATCAATGAAGTGAAAAAAGATAAACCTGTTCTAAAAGTTAAATATTTAAATACATTTAAAAAACTAAAAGTATCAACAAAATTTAATAAAAATTGGTAAAGCATTTAATGCAGTCCTTTCAGATTTTTTACTATGTCGTTGAATCCTGTCGCAAGTGAGGCTTTAATCATTAAATAATCATTATTATTTAAATCTTTCCTAATCAATTCAATAATTTGAGATTTGTTTATTAAAATCCTGCCTTTTTTAGCTTTTGAGATACCTGCAAATATTATGGATGCCATTTTACCTTTAACAAATACCTTATCTATCTTGGTTTGATTAATTATTGGAGCAATAGATTTATGAAGTTTTTTAGAGTGACTTCCGAGCTCTAACATGTCACCAATTAATAAATATTTATTTGATTTTTTGGAGTTTATTTTATCAAAATTTTTTATTGCTGATTTTAATGATAGAGGATTTGAATTATAGCTTTGATCAATCAAATTAATTTTTTTATTGTCAATTTTTATAACAGAATGATCTCCTCTTCCTCCAGGAATTTTGAAATTGAGGAAAATATTTTCATTAAGTTTAAATATGTTTTTATAAATACTAATAACTGCCAAAGCAGAAAGTGTATTATATATATTATTTTGAAAATCGTTAGATAATGTAAAATACTTTTTTTTATTATTTAATATAACATTAATTTTAAATTTTTTTCTAAAAGGCGTTATATTAATTAATTTAATATCTGCTTTCTGATTTTTAATTCCAAAAGAAATTACTTGAATTTTATTTTCCTTGGCAATTTTTTTATGAAATTGAAAAAAGTTGTCGTCTGCATTTAATATAACATAACCATGAGGTTTTATGTTGTTAATAATTTCAGATTTTGCCAAAGCAATTTGTTTAATATTTTTAAAATTTTTAACATGTGCATAATTTATATTTGTTATCACACCAACATCTGGTTTTATAATTTTAGACAAATGTTCGATTTCTCCTTTTTTATCCATTCCAACTTCTAAAATTCCAAATTCATCATTTTGTTTTAAATTAAAAAGACTTAAAGGAACCCCAAATTTATTGTTATAAGATTTTGGAGAAATACTTACTTTTGAAATTTTACTTAATACATCACCCAACAATTCTTTGAGTGTAGTTTTGCCACAACTGCCAGTGATAGCTATAATATTTGTATCAATACTTTTTCTAAATGTTTTTGAAATATCTGTTAGGAATTTTAAAGTATTTTTTACTTTAATCTGACGACTTTTATTTAATTTATTTTGGATTTTGTTTACTACAGCTAACGATGCTTTTCTCTTGAATGATTGTGCAACATATTTATTGCCGTCATTTTTTTTTCCTCTAATAGCAAAAAAAATATCATTTTTAGTAACTTCTTTAGAATTAATTCTGGCTGTTTTTAAAGTTATAGATGTAGGCAACTTTTTAATTTTAGTTGCTTCTTTAACTAAATTTAATTTTAAATTATCTGATAAATTATTATTTTTATACTTAATAGCATTTAGAATTACCTGTCTATCCGAAAAGAAAATTTTCTTGTTTCCAATATCTTGTGTTTTCTCATGACCTTTCCCAGCAACTAACAAAATATCACCTGAATTCAAATTATGGATAGCGTGTTTTATTGCTATTGCTCTATTAGAAATTTCAGTAATTCTTTTTTTTTTGATCCCTTTTTTTATATCTCTTCTTATTTTTTGAGGATTTTCAAATCTTGGGTTGTCATTTGTAAGAATAATACTATCTGCAAAATCACTAGCTATTTTACCCATTTTTGATCTTTTATTTTGATCTCTATTTCCGCCACAACCGAATAACACTGTGATTCCTTTATAAGGAAATTGTTCTCTAAGATTTAAAAGACATGTTTTTAAAGCATCAGGCGTATGAGCATAATCAAGAATTACTTTTGATTGATTTTTAATTTTACCAATTTTTTCAAACCTACCCTCAACTGGTTTTAATTTTGGAATTGTATTTAAAATTTTATCTATACTAATACCGCTATATTTTGCTGCAATTATTGCCATCAAAACATTTTTTAATTGTATTTTTCCAATTAAATTTAAATTTAGATCCTGTGTTAGGCCATTTAATTTAATTCTGAGAAATTGCCTCTCTCCTTTAAAGTTATGAGATAAAAGCTCTAGATTATTTTTCTTATCATTTAATGTATGCAATTTTAATTTATTATTAATTGTAATTTTTTTTATATTTTTAAACTCTGGTATTAATCGATCAGTAATTACATTGCCTCGTTTTTGGATTAGGTTTTCAAATAAATAAAGTTTTGCTTTTAAATAATTTTTAAAATTTTTATGAAAATCAAGATGATCGTGGGATAAATTAGTAAATATACCCGAATTAAACCTCAGACCATCTAATCTATGTTGTTTTAAACCATGACTTGAGGCTTCCATAATTACATTTTCTATTTTTTGATTTTTTAACTTAGTCAAAATATTAGCCAATTTAATTGGATCTATTGTTGTATTAGATAAATTCAAATTAATTCTTTTTGATTTAACGCCTAATGTGCCAATTGAAGCAGCCTTTTTATTATTTATTTTTAATATTTGGTAATAAAAATCTGCAACTGATGATTTTCCATTTGTACCTGTAACTGCAATTAAATTTTTTGGTTTTTTATTATAAATTTTAAAAGCGGTTTCGGCTAATAATTTTCTTACATTGTTTGTATGAATATACAAAATTCCATTTTTTAATTGATTTACTTTTTTTTCAGTTACAATTATTTTAGATCCTTTTTTAATTGCTATAGGAATAAATTTATTACCATCAATGGTATTTCCTTTGATTGCAAAAAAAATATTATTTTTTTTAATACTCTTAGTGTCAAATGAAATTCCTGAAAAAGAAAAATTTTTATAATTTTTATTTATGTTATAAAAGTAATTTCCTAGAAGCATAATTAATTAACCTCTATATATTTTGTGGCTAAAATAGGCCCGATTTTATCTATGACTTTTCCAGCTACCTCTACTGAGGTCCAACCAGCAGTATTATAAAGTGTACCCTTCCACCCTCCCTTTCGATGTCTATACTTATAATAATAATCTTTAGATTTTTTTGGAGTATCTAGCATTACAACAAAAACAAATTTTGGATTTGATGTTGGAAAAATAGAAGCAAAAGTATTTATTTTTGCGTCTGAATATGCTCCTCCCTCAGGTTGATCAGCAGTTCCTGTTTTTCCACCAATTTCATAATTTTGAACGTCTGCAAATTTAGCTGTCCCTTCCTCAGTATTTACAATTTTTCTTAACGCGCTAACAACTTGTTCTGAAATACCTCTGTTTAATATTCTTTCATTTTTTTTATTAAAATTGTTTTCTTTATAAATTAATGTTGGGTTAATTTCATAACCACCATTTGATAGAACAGAATAACCTTTTGCTAATTGAAGAATTGTAGTTGCTATTCCGTGTCCAAAGGAAGCTGTAGCCAATCTGCATTTTCCAAAATCATAATTTTTTTGAGGAGCAACTTCTTCAATATCAAAATCAATATCACTTAAGACGCCAACTTTTTCTAAAAATAATTTGAATTTTTCTGCGCCAATTTTTTGAGCAATTCTGACAGATCCTATATTTCCAGATCTAACTAAAATTTGCTCAGCAGTTAAATCTGATGGTATTTCATTGTCGTACTCACCTATCCTGTATTTGTCACATTTAATTGATTTGGGTAAATCTAAAAATTCAGTCTCTGGTTTAATTACCTTTTCATTTAAGGCGCTAGCATAAGTAAATGCTTTAAATACAGACCCAAGTTCATATGTCCCTTTAGTTACCCTGTTAATATAATTTACATCTGTAATATTTTGTCTTTCATTTGGATTGAAATCTGGCAAAGAAACTAATGATAAAATATTGCCATTATTAACATCCATTAAAATAGCTGCACTACCTTTGCTTTTAAAAATTTCCTGATATTTAATTAATTCTTTTCTAATTAAAAATTGAATATCTTTATCTAAGGTAAGTTTAATTGACTGTTTAGATTTTCTAAGTTCATCATTTAACGATTTTTCTAATCCAGAAATACCATTATTATCATCATCTATCAGACCTAAAACATGACTAAAAAGATTTTTTTGTGGATACATTCTTAAAACTCTTTCTTCTGGAACCAAAGATTTATCCCCTAATTTCATTATTTTTTCATAATTTTCCTCTGAAATTTTCTTCTCTAAATAAAAAAATTTCTTAGTTTTTATTTTTTTTTTAATTTCATCAAAATTTTTATCAGGAAAAATAATATTTAAACTTAGAAGTAATTTTTTTTCATTGATTATATCAGAAGTTTTTAAACCAATATCAATCGATTTAACTGTCTTAGCTAAATAATTTCCATTAATATCTATGATGTCTGCTCGATAAAGCTGATTTTTAGATACAGGAAAATTATTTATTTTTTCTAATTTACTCTTTCGTGAACCTAAGTGAACTAGGTGTATTGTGAAAATTAAATATATGATAAAAAAAACAAAGAAAATAAAAGCTACACGATTAAATTGAATATTTAATCCACTCTCTTTTTTCTTAAATATGAAATCGCTTTTATAGTCTTCTATAGTTAATTTAGATTTATTATCAGCCATTACTCTTTAATAATTTTAAAATTTTGGATCTTATTTATATCATCTGAAATATTGTAGATTTTTATATCGTTTATATTTTTTTGTATTAATTCATCCTCAAAATACTGTGATTGATATTCAAGTAATCTTTCTGCAGAACTTAAATAATCATACTCTAAGGATACATTTTCAAATTCAGATTTTAAAACTCTTATATTCTCATTTATTGTAAATATTTCATCTTCAATCTCTTTGGTGGTATTTTTTATTATTGCAGTTGATAAGACTAAAAAAAAAATTACAGCTGCTAGAACAAATTTTTTCATAATTTGTCTCCATAATTTTCAATTTCAATATAATTTTTAAACTGCTCCTCTATATCTGTATCAAAATTATAAAAATCAGTTTTTTTTATTGCATATCTTAATTTTGCAGATCTGGATGGTGGATTTTCAATTATCTCTTCATCCGAAGGAGTTATTGGTTTTTTTTGTACTAAGTTAAATAGTGTATCTGCTTGTTTTACAACTGGGCTATATCGTGAAATACTTTTATTTTCAGAGAGACTTTTAAAAAAATATTTTACTATTTTATCCTCTAAAGAATGAAATGTAACTACCCCTAAAATCCCTCCTTTTTTTAACACTTTAGCAGCATTAATAAGTCCAAAAATTAGCTCACTTATTTCTTTATTTACAAATATTCTAAGAGCTTGAAATACCTTGGTTGCATTATGAACTTTGAAATTTTTCCTTATTTTTGATTTGTCAATAATTTCTACTAATAATTTAGTATCAATTTTATTTTTAGATCTCTCTTTTATAATATTTCGTGAAATATATTTTGCTTCTTTTTCATCGCCAAAAAATTTAAAAATTTTTTCTAATTCCTTTTGATCAAGTTTATTAATTGCATCATCTGCTGAATAACTATTTAATCCCAACTGCATATTTAATTGACCATCGGCATCGAAGGATAATCCTTTTTGTGGATCTTTAATTTGAGTGTAGGAATAACCGAGATCAAAAATTACTCCTCTTATATTTTCGTTTTTAAGCTTTAAATTATTTAATTGACTAAATTTAATATTTTTAAAAATGAATCTATCTTCAAAGTTTTTTTTTAATTGAGTAGCAATTTTTTCACTCTCTTTATCTCTATCAAGAGCTATTACATTTGTATTTTCAAAGTCTAAAATTTTTTTGGTATAACCGCCTTGACCGAATGTACAATCGATAAATGTGCCACCATGTTGAGGGGAAATAACGCTAATAATTTCTTTTAGCAGCACCGGATAATGCTTTTGCATTTTCGATACTATGGTGGCGTCCATTTATTTCTTGGAAGACCATTAATTTTTTTGTCTTCTTAAGAATGCTGGTATTTCAAGATCATCTTCTTCCTCTTCATCTGATGTCAATAAATCTTCAGGGGTTGAATTATCAGTTTCTGAACTAAATAAATCTGGTGCATCTGAGTCAACTCCGAATTCTTTTAAATCATTAGAAGTTTCTTCTTCGTTGTTAATATCTTGATGATCTTCATGGGTAGTTTCCATAGCTTCTTGAGCAAAAGATTTCTCCATTTCATTAACTGAACTATCTTCAATTATACTTTCGCTCTCCGTGCTAGCATTTTGAACAACTTCTTCATTCATCATTTGATTATGAGAGCTTTCAGTTTGCTGTTCTTGAATAATCTCATTTTCAAGCTTTAAAGCATTAGCACCATGTGTAATTGGATTTGATTTTGTTGTGTTTGAAAAATTGAAAGATTGAGAGGATCCCATATTTGAAAAATCAGAGTAACCAGGATTACGGTTTTGAATTCGGTGAACCATATTTACTACTGATTTTGACTCAGGTTGTTGACCATCTAATGATGTTGCAACAATTGAAACTCTCATTTTTCCATCTAGTTCGGTATCAGTAATTGCACCAATAATTAACTCTGCTTCAGGATCAACTTCAGCTCTTACTTTATTTACGGCTTCATCAACTTCAAAAAGTTTAAGATCTTTACCGCCGGTAATATTTACCAATAAACCTTTTGCACCTTTTAAAGTATAGTCGTCTATTAAAGGATTACTAATTGCCATTTCTGCTGCTTTAAGAGCTCTACCTTCTCCTTCAGCTTCACCTGTTCCCATCATAGCTTTACCCATCGCTGCCATAACAGTTTCAACATCAGCAAAATCTAGGTTAATTAAACCAGGTCTGACCATCAAATCAGTTATACTTTGAACACCATGCATCAAAACATTATTTGAGAGATTAAAGGATTCTTCAAAAGTAGTCTGTTCATTGGCTATTTTAAATAGGTTTTGGTTAGGTATCACAATTATTGTATCAACATGTTTTCTTAGCTCTTCCAAACCTTGTTGTGCTCTTCTCATTCTAGAGGGGCCTTCATATAAAAATGGAAGAGTCACAACACCTACAGTTAAGATATTTAATTCTTTGGCAGCTCTTGCGATGACATGAGCAGCACCAGTACCCGTTCCACCACCCATACCAGCTGCAATAAAAACCATGTTTGCACCTTGAAGTGTATTTACAATTTCATTTAAAGATTCATCGGCTGCAGCTTGTCCAATGTCAAGTTTTGCCCCTGCTCCTAAACCTTTTGTTAAATTTAAACCAATTTGGATTCTTGTTTTTGCTTTACTAAGCTTCAAATCTTGAGCATCAGTATTTACTGCAATAAATTCTACACCTTGTAGATTATTTTCTATCATTTCGTTGATTGCATTTCCGCCAGCTCCACCAACTCCTAAAACTAGTAGTCGTGGCTGTAGTTCTTTTATCTCTGGTGCTTTAAAGTTAATTGTCATCTTTTATCCCCTATTGTTTGTTATATTGAAGCTCCCATTTAAGATTACCACGATTAATATTTGCTTTTCTCCTCGCTGTTATCTTAAATTTTTCAAATGCTGTTGGCTCCCATATTTGAAATGTTTGGCCTTGACCAACAAACAACATGCTATTTTTTATTTTTGCATGTTTTAATAATTTTGATGAAAGTGAAATTCTGCCTTCACTGTCGAATTGTAAATTTATACTTTCTGCTAATATTGATGTTGCAAAGTAATCCCTTTTTTCCTCAAACGGGTTTAAGGAGTCAATTGCTGAAGAAATTTTTTCAATTCTATCTTGAGAGCACGCTTCTATTGAAGAGTTATTAAATGATGGATAACAAATAACACCATTGTAACCTAGATTAGATAAATGTGACCTAAAACTAGCAGGCACAGATACTCTCCCTTTTTTGTCTAATTTGTTTTCGTATGTTGATAAAAACATAAAACATAAATCCCTTTATTCCCATATAAATGGGAATTTATGGGATATTATGGGTTTTATTACTAGACGTCAATACCTATTATTTTTGTACTAATATTTGTTTTAGTGTTAATGAAAATAGACGCCGATACTTAAAAAAATGAGAACAAACAAAGAAACTTATAGTGATATTTTGATTTGAGGTGCCAGATAAACTATAAGCCGGGTTCTGTCATTTAAACCTATCATTTGTCTAGGCTTAAGATCACTCTTAAGCTCAAGCAACTAACCCTGATGACTAGCCAAGGACGGCTTTTAGTTTTTCAACAATGTCATCTCTACTTAGTCTTGCTCTCAGTGGGGTTTTCCAGCGTTCATTGTTACCAATAGAACCGGTGCGCTCTTACCACACCTTTTCACCCTTGCCATGTTATGGCGGTTTATTTTCTGTGGCACTGTCCCTAGGGTTTCCCCCGCCAGGTATTACCTGGCACTGTGTCCTTGTAGAGCCCGGACTTTCCTCTTTAACCAAAATTAAAGCGATAAGTCATTTATCTGGCATCATCAATTTATTAATTAACTTAAAAATTTCAAGTTTAATTATTTTAGATTTTTAGTGAGATTTTTACTTATTAATAAACATTCTTCATCAATTATCCCATTTACCAAATCCTGTCTAAATCTTCTTTGGAAAGCGCTTGTAAGCAATTTGATATTTTTATTTCTGTTTTTATTTAAAACTTTTGAATAACCAATTTTATATAAATTTTTAAGAAAATTAATTTTTTCATAATTACCAACTTTTTTTTCTCTTATTTTAAGGAGTTTTTTTTCATTTAAATCATGCCATAAACCAACTTTACTTTTTGATAAATATTTCCAAGGAAATTTTTCGCCAGGATCTTTTTTTCTAAAAGGCGCGATATCAGAATGTCCTAAAATAAATTTATTTTTAATTTTATATTTTTTAATTAAATATTTAGTTAATTTTAGTATTGAATATATTTGTTTTTTTGAAAATTTTTTATAATTATAATTATGACCTTGATTGCTTATTTCTATTCCTATGGAGTGTTTATTAAGTGATTTGTAATTTTGCCATGACGAAATTCCTGCATGCCAACTAATATAAAGTTCTGGCACTAAAGTTATTAATTTTCCATTGCCTCTTATTAAGAAATGGCTACTGACCTTTGATTTACTATCGGTAAGTCGTTTAATTGCGACTTTTTCATTTTTCATTCCAGTGTAATGAAAAATAATAAATTTAATTTGTTGAAATTTTCTTTTTTTTTTATCAAAATTAGGGGAGTAATTCAGAGTTGTATTTATACTCATTTTTTTATTAAATTTAGCTACTTTATAGACATTTTATTGTCATTTTTATAAAATAAAACTTAATTTACATTTAAAATTTATATATTATATAAGCCGTGATGTTAAAAAAATTGTTACTAATAACAACTATATTTTTATTTTCAGCATTTAACGCAAATGCCGGATCTGATGGTGAATTAATTTTAAAAAAAAATCAGCCTAGCGAAGTTAAAGACTGTTTTGAAAATTTAAATAGAGCTACTTTTGCTTTTAACCAAGCATTAGATGGAATATTATTTAAACCTGTTGCTAGTGCGTACAAGGTTTTGCCTTCTCCAATAAAGACCGGAGTAAGTAACTCTCTTGATAATCTGTCTACGCTAGTAACAATTCCAAATAACATTTTGCAAGGAGAATTTAAAAAAGCTGGAATTAACTCTGGTAGATTTGTTATCAATACAACGATTGGTATTTTAGGTTTTGTTGATGTAGCTAAACATATAGGAATTCCTGAATATGAGAAAGAGGATTATGGTCAGTCTTTAGCAACAATGGGCGTTGGTCCTGGTTGCTATTTAGTTTTACCAGTTTTAGGACCAAGTACAGTTAGAGATGCTACTGCATCTGTAGCAAGTTTAATTGGTGGAGATGCCTGGTATAATGTTACAGTAGCAAACGATACACAACATTTTAGTGATTTTGATTATTATGCGTCAAGAGTTACAAGTGGCATCGACTTTAGAGCAAAAAACTATGATGCAATAGAAAATTTAGAAAAAAATTCGATTGATTTTTACGCTTCAGTAAAAAGTCTATATTTACAAGATAGACAACAGAAAATTTTAAATACAAATAAAATTATTGAAACCCAAGATGATAGTGATTGGGAAGAGATAGAAACTCAGTAATTAAAACTAAATTAATGAAATTTAGAAAATTTATATTAGTTTTATTTTTTTACACATTAACTTTTACAAATTCTTATTCAATAGAACCAGATGTATTTGTTCAATCTACAGTAAATAGAGCGTCAAATATTTTGTCTAAAAATATATCTAAAGAAGATAAAATAAATGAATTAAAGGCAATAGCTAAAGAGACTGTAGATATTAGAGGTGTTGGTTTTTATTCACTTGGATCAGTAAGAAAAACTTTAGATGAAAATCAAAAAATTAAGTATTCAGAATTATTTGAGTCTTACTTTTTAAAGAGTTTTTCAAGTAGACTGGCTGAGTATACTAATCCAGAAATTGAAGTTCAGGGTAAAGATGTTCTAAATAAAAATTATACAATTGTAAACAGCCTATTAATCGGAACAACTGACAGACCTGAGGTAAAAATTGATTGGAGAATTTATACTAAAAATCCAAATAATCCATTAATTAGAGATTTAATAATTGAAGGTCTAAGCTTAGCAAGAACTCAGAAAGAAGAGTTTTCGTCAATTTTAAATTCAAATGACGGGGACATTAATGTTTTGTTTAAAACTTTAGAGGAATTTTCTAAAAATTAAATTAATTTACATTTTTTGGTGGGCCCGCCAGGACTCGAACCTGGGACCAATACATTATGAGTGTACTGCTCTAACCAACTGAGCTACAGGCCCAAAACTATGGAAATTGTTATATCATTTTAGCCAAGTTATCAATTAAAGATAAAAAAAAATGGTGGGCCGTGTTGGTTACGCTCCAACTACCCCTGCAATGTCAATGCAGTACTCTACTATTGAGCTAACGGCCCAGTTTTAACTTTCAAGGAAACTTTTTAATTGCTTAGATCTACTAGGGTGTTTTAGTTTTCTTAAAGCCTTAGCCTCGATTTGTCTAATTCTTTCTCTGGTAACTGAAAATTGTAAACCAACTTCCTCCAATGTATGGTCAGTATTCATTCCAACCCCAAATCTCATTCTTAAAACTCTTTCTTCCCTAGGTGTAAGTGTAGATAATATTTTTGTAGTTGCTTCACCTAAGTTTGATTTGATAGCTTGCTCAAGTGGAGCTAAAGCTTTTGTATCTTCTATAAAATCTCCTAAACTACTATCTTCTTCATCTCCTACAGGTTTTTCTAATGAGACTGGCTCTTTTGAGATTTTTAAAACTTTTCTTACTTTATCTAGTGGCATTCTGAGTTTTTGAGCAAGCTCCTCTGGTGTTGCTTCTCTTCCAAACTCACTTAAAATTAATCTTTGGGTTCTAACAATTTTATTTATTGTTTCAATCATATGAACTGGAATACGTATAGTTCGTGCTTGATCTGCAATTGATCTTGTTATTGCTTGTCTAATCCACCATGTTGCATAAGTTGAGAACTTATAACCCCTTCTGTACTCAAATTTATCGACTGCTTTCATTAACCCTATGTTTCCCTCTTGAATTAAATCTAAAAATTGTAGACCTCTATTTGTATATTTTTTTGCAATAGAAATTACTAATCTTAAGTTAGCCTCTACCATTTCTTTTTTTGCAATTCGTGACTCTTTTTCTCCTTTTTGAATTCTACTCACGAGTTTTTTAAAATCAGTTACCGAAATTCCAAGTTTGTGACTAATTTCAATTAATCTTTCTCTAATATTTTTAAATTCTTCTTTATTCTTAGTAAAAAATTGTTTCCAAACTGAATTTGTATCTAAAAATTTTTTTAAATTAGGATTAATTTCATTGCCAACATAAAATTTAATAAATTCATTTCTAGGTATTTGATGATCCATTGCTAGTCTTAGAAGATTACCCTCTAAAGAAATAATTTTTTTATTTTCTACATAATGTTTTTGTACAAGTTCTTCTAAAACAGATGGGGATAATTGAAGAGATTTAATATTTTCCAGTATATCATTAACAATTTTTTCATACCCCTTTTCTTTTGTTGGTGAAAAATTTTGAGACTCTAAAACACAATCCAATTTTTCTTTTTGATACTTTATTAGCTTGGTATATTCTTTTGTTAATGTATTAACCGTTTTTAAAACTTTTGGTTTAATTTCAGTTTCCATTGCAGCAAGTGTTGGATTAAAATCATCATCATCATCTGATGAACTATCTTCTTTTTCTGTTTCACCAGCATTTTTTTGTTTTGCACTTGGTCCAGTTGACTCATCTTCCATATAATTTGTATCAATATCTATAATTTCTCTAACTAAAATTTCATCTTTTTGCAGTTGTTCATTCCATTCGAAAAACTGCTGAGCAGTAATTGGACTCTGAGAAAGCGCAATTAACATTACATCTTTACCTGCTTCTATTCTTTTAGCGATTGCAATTTCACCTTCTCTGGACAAAAGCTCAACCCCGCCCATTTCACGTAAATACATTCTTATAGGGTCGTCACTTTTTTCTATTGTCTTACCTTCTTCTTTATTTGAACTTTCTTTTTTTCTTAAAACTTTAAAATCAGATTTTTTTTCAACTAATGTAATATTTTCATCTAAGATATGAATAAAAGCTTGAGATAGGTTTTCATCAGATAAATTTCTTTTACCAAGAGATTTACTTAACTCTTCATGAGTAATAAAACCTCTATGGGTTCCTCGACCCATAAGTCTAGCAAATGATTTTGTAATAATTCTTTCCACGATAATTTGAGTTTAGAAGTCTTATATAATGTCAATTATATAAAAATCTATTAATAATTTTGTCAGTTTAATTGAGATTCTGCTTTTTTTTGAGCTCTTTTAACTCATTAAATGTCGACTCACTCATATCTAAAGAAAACTTCGATTCTAATTCATGGATTCTGAATTCAAGATCGTAATTCATCAAATCTCTAGAGATGTCCTCTAATAATTCGATTATTTTTTGATCGTCATCAGATTGTTTTTTTAGGATATGTTTGATTGGAGCAAATTTATTTATTTTTTCTATTAATTGAACATCTAGGTCAAGATCTTGAATTTTTATTTGTGAACTAGATTTTAATTTTTCAATAATCAATTCAAATATTTTTTTATTAAACTCAGTAAATAATTTAATATTTTCAATCAAATGAATATTTGCTTGCAACAAATCTAATTTATTTATTACCAGATACAATAAAGAAAACTCTTTTAATTCGACTCCAGACAAAGACTGGCTTTCTTGAAAATATTTTTTTGTACTTTCTAAAGATTTTGTTTTCTTTACATAAAATCTTTTATTATTTTGATTGGAATGTGGTGTTAGCTCAGCAATTTTTTCTAAAAAATATTCCAAAACATATTTTTTTATAAAATCATCTTTGATTGTATTTGCAATTCCTTTAAGTTTTTTCTCAAAAATAGCCATCGATGATGGGTTGTTTTTAGTTTGTTTTTTGTAATGACTAAAAATAAATTGATGAATAGATAATTTGCTTTGCTTTGTAAAATTAACGAAATTAGCCTTACCATTTTTATTTACATAGCTATCTGGGTCTTCTTTATCTGGCAGAAATAAAAATGAAATTTGTTTTTCTGGTTTTAATTCCTTTATTGAATTTTCAGCAGCTCTAACAGCAGCTTTATATCCGCTTTCGTCACCATCAAAACATATTATGATATCATCAAAAAATTGATTTAAAGTTAAAATCTGTTTATCAGTTAAAGAAGTTCCAAGATTTGCCACAACATTATCAATTCCATTTTTGCTAAGACCCACAACATCCATGTATCCCTCCACTAAATAAATATGATCAATTTTATTAGAGAATTTTCTTGCTAAATCTAAATTATATAAATTTGATCCTTTTTTAAAAAAATTTGTTTCAGGTGAATTTATATATTTAGCTAGATAATCTAAATTTTCAATTATTCTTCCGCCTAAAGCTATTGGTTGCCCTGAAATATTATTGATTGGAAATATTAATCGACCTCTAAATCTTTCAACATATATTTTTTTATTCTCATCTAAATAAAATAAACCAGTTTCTAGTAAAGTTTTTTCACTATAGTCTTTTTTTAATTTTTCGAAAAAATTTGGATTTTTTTCTACGTAACCTATTTTAAATTTTTTTACTTCATCTTTGCCTAACAATCTTTTTTTTAAATAATTTCTAGCAATTGAATAGTTTTCATTTTTTAAAAGTTCATTGTGATAAAATTCAACATAATTACTAAAAATAGATTTATACTCATTCCATTTTTTTTCTCTTTCTTCATCTTGTTTTGAAAACATATAAGGTTGCATCCCTGCTAATTGAGCTAAATATTTAACTGCTTCTCCAAACTTTAAATTTTGAGTTTTCATCATAAAATCAAAAATATTTCCATGTTCAGAAGTTGCAAAACAATGATAAAATTCTTTTTCATCATTAACAGTAAATGAGGGTGTTTTTTCATTTTTGAAAGGTGATAGACCAATAAACTCTTTACCTCTTTTTTTTAAGGATACAGTTTTTGATACTACTGTTGAAACTTTCAATCTGTTTTTAATCTCATCAAGATACTCTTTTGGGTATTTCATTATTTATTCAACAATTCTTTAATCAACGATCCTGCTTTTGAGAAGTCAACTTCGTCTGCGTGGGTCTTTTTTAGTTCACCCATAACTTTTCCCATATCCTTCAATGAATTTGCTCCAATTTTAGAAATAATATCTGTGCAAATTTTTTTAGTTTCGTCTTCACTAAGTTGCTTTGGTAAAAAACTAGTTAAAATATCATATTCATTTTGCTCAATCTCTAAAAGATCTGTTCTATTATTTTTTTTATAAATATCGATCGATTCGGCTCGTTGCTTAACCATTTTTTTTAAAAGTTTCTTGACATCTTCATCATCAGTTTCCTTTTTATTCGGGCCTGATCTGTTAACAATGTCTAAATCCTTAATAGAAGATAATATTAACCTATAGGTTGATATTTTATTTTTATCTTTAGATTTTAATGCATTTTTATATTCGTTTTCGATAGTCTGTTTTAATGACATAATTTTTAATCTACTTTAAAGAAAAAATTCTTCAAAAGAAAAATTGTTTTTTTACTATTTTATATTACATCTCTGTTGCGATAATAAAGCAATTATTGTATTAACCTTTAACTCATGAGTTGTAATTGATCAAAAAAGCAAAAAAAACTAACTCAAAAATAAAATCTCAAATCAATACAGGCGTTTTAGTTCTTGAGAATAAAAAAGTATTTAAAGGAATTGGAATTGGATACCAAGGAGAAGCAACAGGTGAAGTTTGCTTTAATACATCATTGACTGGTTATCAAGAAATCATTTCAGATCCGTCATACGCAGGTCAAATTATTAACTTTACCTTTCCTCATATTGGAAATGTTGGAACTAATAAGGAGGATCATGAGTCTGATAAAATATGGGCTAGAGGAGTAATTTTTAACTCTGAAATAACTTCGCCCTCAAACTATAGATCATTCCAAAATTTAGATGCTTGGCTTAAGAAAAATAAAATTGTTGGAATTACTGGCTTGGACACTAGAAGCCTAACAAGCTTTATAAGGGATAAAGGTGCTCCAAAAGGTACTATTAGTTACTCAAAAAAAGGAAAATTTAATATTAATAAATTGACGAATACCACCATCAAATGGAGTGGATTGAAAAATCTTGATCTTGCAGAAGTAGTTTCAACTCAGAAAAATTATGTTTGGAAAGGTCTCAAAACTTGGAAAAAAGAATTTGGATATAGAAAAAATAATAAAAATTTATTTCACGTTGTTGCAATTGATTATGGAATAAAAAAAAATATCTTAAGATATTTCTCTGACTTTAATTGTAAAGTTACTGTTGTTTCTTGTAAAACTAATGCTCAAAAAATTTTAGATTTAAAACCAAATGGAATATTTTTATCAAATGGTCCTGGTGATCCAGCTGCAACAGGGAAATATGCTATAGAAATTATTAAAAATCTAATCAAAAAAAATTTACCAATATTTGGTATTTGTTTGGGTCATCAAATTTTAGCATTGGCATTAGGTGGTAAAACAAAGAAAATGAAGCTTGGTCATAGAGGAGCAAATCACCCTGTTAAAAATTTAATTTATGATAATGTTGAGATAACGAGTCAAAACCATGGATTTGAAGTAGTTAAAGAAACATTACCAAAAAATATTGAAGTCACACATAAATCTTTATTTGATAATAGTATTGAAGGTATCAAACTAAAAAATAAACCAGTCTTCT
This sequence comes from uncultured Pelagibacteraceae bacterium, assembly GCA_902598485.1. Lineage (GTDB taxonomy): Bacteria > Pseudomonadota > Alphaproteobacteria > Pelagibacterales > Pelagibacteraceae > Pelagibacter. The sequence continues at coordinate 3,753 of CACKBU010000012.1, read as the reverse complement.
CAGTTCAATATCATCCAGAGTCTAATCCAGGGCCTCAAGATAGTGTTTATTTGTTTCAAGAATTTATTAGCAACATGAAAAAAAATGCCAAAAAGAAAAGATATTAAAAAAATACTAGTTGTGGGAGCTGGTCCAATAATAATAGGACAAGCATGTGAATTTGACTATTCAGGGACACAAGCATGTAAAGCTCTTAAAGATGAAGGTTATAAAGTTATCCTTATAAATTCAAATCCAGCAACAATTATGACAGACCCAGACGTTGCTGATAAAACTTATATTGAGCCCATTACACTTGATGTATTAGAAAAAATTCTCAAGAAAGAAAAACCAGATGCAATTCTACCAACAATGGGAGGGCAAACCGCGCTTAACCTTGCAATGGAAGCAGAGAAAAAAGGAATTCTAAAAAAATACAAAATTGAGTTGATAGGAGCAAATTCTAAAGCAATTTCAAATGCCGAGGACAGAAAGAAATTTAGAAAAAATATGATTGATATTGGTTTAGATTTACCAAAATCTGAAATTGTTAATAACAACAACCAAGCATTAAAAGTGTTAAAAAAAATTGGATTGCCAGCAATTATAAGACCTGCTTTTACACTTGGTGGACTTGGTGGAGGAATAGCTAAGAATAAAAAAGATTATTTTAAGATTGTTAAAAATGGACTGCATGAGTCTCCTGTAAGCCAAGTTCTTGTTGAGGAATGTCTGGAAGGCTGGAAAGAATTTGAAATGGAAGTTGTAAGAGATAAGAAAGATAATTGTATCATTATTTGCTCAATTGAAAATATAGATCCAATGGGGATTCATACGGGTGACTCAGTAACAATTGCACCTGCTCTTACTCTAACAGATAAAGAATACCAGGTTATGAGAAATGCTTCTATTGCGTGTTTAAGAAAAATTGGAGTTGAAACTGGAGGATCGAATGTTCAATTTGCTATCAACCCTAAAAACGGTCGAATGGTTGTCATTGAAATGAATCCACGTGTATCAAGATCGTCAGCACTTGCATCAAAGGCAACTGGATTTCCTATTGCAAAAGTGGCCGCAAAATTAGCGGTTGGTTATACTTTAGATGAATTAAAAAATGAAATAACTAAAGTCACACCTGCATCATTTGAACCAAGTATAGATTATGTGGTGACTAAAATTCCAAGATTTACATTTGAAAAATTTTCGAGTTCTCCCGCAACTTTAGGAACATCTATGAAATCAGTAGGTGAAGCAATGGCAATAGGAAGAAACTTTAAAGAATCTCTACAAAAGTCTTTAGTGTCTCTTGAGACAGGTTTTTCAGGTTTAGACAGAATTTTTGATTTAAATAAAAAACAAATTGAAAAAAAACTCAAAGAAACTATTCCGAATAAGATATTACTAGTAGCTGAAGCAATTAGAAAAAAAATAGACTTAAAAAGAATATATAACTTATCTAAAATTGATCCTTGGTTTTTAGAACAAATTAAAGAGATAGTCGATTGTGAAATACAAATAAAAACTAAAGGACTTCCTAGGGATTTTGCAGAATTTAATAAAATAAAATCGATAGGATTTTCAGATAAAAAACTTTCGGAATTAACTAAAACGTCTGAAGAAATTGTTAGAAGAAAAAGATCAGCGCTTAAAATACTTCCAGTTTATAAAAAAGTAGACACTTGTGCGGCTGAATTCAAATCGTTTACGCCTTATATGTACTCAACTTACCAAAGAAATTTTTCAATAAACTCAGAATGTGAAGCTGATCCATCCAATAAGAAAAAAATAATTATTCTTGGTGGAGGACCAAATAGAATTGGTCAAGGAATTGAGTTTGATTATTGCTGTTGTCAGGCAAGCTTTTCGTTAAAAGACGTTGGTTTTGAGACTATCATGGTTAATTGTAACCCTGAAACAGTATCAACAGACTATGATACGAGTGATCGATTATACTTTGAGCCTTTAAAAGAAGAATATGTTTTTAACATAATTAAAAAAGAACAAGAAAAAGGAAATTTGATAGGAGTAATAGCTCAGTTTGGAGGCCAAACTCCAATTAAACTTGCTAAATTTTTAAACGATAACAAGCTTCCAATTTTAGGAACTCAATATACTTCTATAGATTTAGCAGAGGATAGAGATAGATTTAGAAATTTATTAAATAAATTAAAACTTAAACAAGCAGAGAGTGGGATTGCAAAAACATTTAATCAGGCAATAAAAATTGCAGACAAAATAGGATTGCCATTAATGGTTAGGCCATCTTATGTTTTGGGTGGAAGAGCAATGGAAATTGTACATGAAAAAAATCAGCTTAAAAAATTTGTTGAGGAAGCGTTTAAAGCTGCAGAAGAAAATCCGATTTTGATTGATAAATTTATTGATCATGCAATGGAAGTAGATGTGGATGCCATATCAGATGGAAAACAGGTTCACGTTGCAGGTATTATGCAACATATTGAAGAAGCTGGAATTCATTCAGGAGACTCTGCTTGTAGCTTACCCCCTGTATCAATTAAACCATATCTTCTTAAAGAAATTGAAAATCAAACAAAAAAATTAGCAATAGCTTTAAATGTTAAAGGTTTTATGAATATACAGTTTGCAATTAAAAAAGATGAAATTTATGTGATTGAAGTAAATCCTAGAGCAAGTCGAACAGTACCTTTTGTGTCAAAAGCAAAAGGATTGCCCCTAGCTAAAATTGCATCAAGAGTAATGGCTGGTGAAAAGTTATCTAAGTTTAATTTAAAAGATAAGTCTAAAGGTATGTACGCAGTTAAAGAGGCTGTATTTCCATTTAATAAATTTCCCAACAGTGACTTATTGTTAGGACCTGAGATGAAGTCGACGGGAGAAGTAATGGGATTTGATAAAAATTTTGGAATGGCTTTTGCCAAAAGTCAAATCGCAGCAGCTAACTCATTACCAAAACAAGGATTAGCTTTTATATCTCTCAAAGATAGTCACAAAGATGAAGGAATCGATTTGGCTAAAGAACTTCTTAAACTTAAGTTTAAATTATGTGCTACTAGAGGAACTGCAGAATATATTCGAAAGCATGGGATGAAATGTAAAATTATAAATAAAGTAAGCACTGGATCACCTCACATAGTAGATGTTTTAGACTCTAAAAAAATTGCATTAGTAATAAATACTGGAGGTGGAAATAGTGAACATCGATTAAGTGACGCAATAGCTTTAAGAAGAGCAACACTAAAGAATAAAGTTCCTTATTGTACTAACATGTCTACTGCTCAGGCTTGTTTAGAGGCAATTAGATCACTAAAAACAAAAAAATTAGAAGTGACTTCTCTTCAGGATGTTTAAGAATTTACTTTCCAATCAGTTTCAAAGGTAACATAATTTACTTGAATACATCGTCTTTCTTTAACAATCTTTTTCTTCTCCATCCCATGCCAAGTGTTTGGTCCACTTGTAAAAAGATAGCCGTAATTATGTCTGTAAGGAAGTGTCTTAACCTTTTCTAATTTTTCATTGTAAAAATCAGTTCCTAAATCTTCAGATTCATTTGTTTTATTAACAAATATTAAACCTGACATAAGTTTTTCTTTTATATCGCAATGAGGTTTTAACCAAAAACCCTCTCGGTCACATATAACCTCAACTCTAACAAAGGAATTTGATAAATCTTTATTTATCATTTTAGAAATTGTTTCATATGTTTCTTTAGACTGAAGTTCATTTATAAATTTTACTAAATTTGGAAATTGAGATGAGTTTTCTTTATTTATAAAACATCTGAACTTTATA
>CACKBU010000011.1 GCA_902598485.1 uncultured Pelagibacteraceae bacterium | reverse complement strand
GAAAACTATATTTTTCTCTTCATTTAAAATTGGTAATACAATTGATAATTTTGTCATTAATCTTAACTTACAGTAAAATTGATAAAATAATAAATTTTTCTTATAAATAAATTTATTTAAGTAAAATATGATTCAGCCAAAATAAGTAGCATTGATTTTATTGAGAGATGGTGCCCCCGCACGGATTCGAACCGCGGACCTATTGATTACAAATCAATTGCTCTACCAGCTGAGCTACAAGGGCATGCGCAATAATTATTAACTATTTGTTTAATAATCAACTCTTTTTTTTTATATAACTAAGGTGATGAAACACTATCGCAGCACTATTTGAGATATTTAAACTTTCTATATCTTCATTAATACTTATTTTAACAAAAAAATCTGTATATTTACTTGTATGCTGTCTCATACCAAATCCTTCTGATCCAAATAGAAGGATGTTATTTCCTTCCCATTTGATGTCTGTAAAATCTTTTTGACCTTTTGCATCAAAACCATAAACCCAGAAATTTTTTTCTCTTAAATTTTTTAAAGTGGAATTAATATTAGATACTTGGAATATTTTTACACGTTCCATGCATCCACTAGCTGATTTATACATCAACTTACTATCACGTGGAAAATGTCTTTCTTTAATTATCAATCCATCTATATTAAATGATGCTGCACTTCTGATTAATGAACCAATATTTCTTGGATCAGTAACCTCATCAAGACAGACAAATGTTAAATTATTTTTATTTTTTATAAATTGTTTTAGATCTGGTTGATCCAAATGTTCAATCTCTGCAACATAACCATTATGCATCAATTGTTCTTTTGATGTGTATTTGTCTAATTCTTTTTTTGATTTAAAATATACTTTAACATCGTCTAAAATATTTTTATTAGGGTTTTTTCTATGAATATTTTTTTTGGACTCCTCCGTTAAAAAAACTCTTAAAACCTTTCTTTTAGGGTTTCTAAGAGCCTCAATAACTGCGTGTTGACCAACAATGAAAAATGATGATTTATTCATAAATTATTAACTGTTTTATACGGTTTTTTTAATATTTTCCTATTAAATCACGTGTTGCATTTGCATAAATAAAATATATAAAACGCATGTTATTTGAAGCTTTATTGAACAAGGGGACACTTCCCCAAAGGAGGGGTTCCAGAGCGGTCAAATGGGGCGGGCTGTAAACCCGTTGACTTCGGTCTTCGAAAGTTCGAATCTTTCCCCCTCCACCATTTAATAAATTTTTAGATAACATGGAGTGTTACTCTTGGGGTTGTGCGGGTGTAGTTCAATGGTAGAACGCTAGCCTTCCAAGCTGGATGTAAGGGTTCGATTCCCTTTACCCGCTCCAAGAAATAAAATTGAAAATGAAAACAAATAAACTGAGGTAAAAACGTAATGTCAAAAGAAAAATTTGTAAGAAATAAACCCCACTGTAACATTGGGACTATTGGTCATGTAGACCATGGTAAAACAACTCTTACTGCCGCGATTACAAATGTATTAGCACAGGCCGGCGGTGGAACTGCAGTTGCTTATGATCAAATTGATAAAGCACCTGAAGAAAAAGAGAGAGGTATAACAATTTCAACAGCTCACGTTGAGTATGAAACTGAAAAAAGACACTATGCTCACGTAGACTGTCCTGGTCACGCTGACTATGTTAAAAATATGATAACTGGTGCTGCACAAATGGATGGAGCAATCCTAGTTGTTAATGCAGCTGATGGTCCAATGCCACAAACAAGAGAACATATTCTTTTAGGAAGACAAGTTGGTATTCCAGCAATTGTTGTTTACTTAAACAAAGTAGACCAAGTTGACGATAAAGAAATGATTGAACTTGTAGAAGAAGAAATTAGAGAGCTTTTAACTTCATACAAATACCCAGGTGATAAAACACCAATCGTTAAAGGTTCAGCTTTGGCAGCAGTTGAAGGTAGAGATGATGAAATTGGAAAAAATTCAATTTTAGAATTAATGAAAGCTGTTGATGAACATATTCCACAGCCAGCTAGAGAAGTTGATAAACCATTCTTGATGCCAGTTGAGGACGTATTCTCAATTTCTGGAAGAGGAACAGTTGCAACTGGAAGAGTTGAGTCTGGTGTTATTAAAACTGGCGAGGAAGTTGAAATAGTTGGAATTAGAGAAACTAAAAAATCAGTTTGTACTGGAGTTGAGATGTTTAGAAAACTTTTAGATTCTGGTGAAGCTGGAGATAACGTTGGAATTTTATTGAGAGGTATTGAAAGAACTGATATCGAAAGAGGTCAAGTTCTTTGTAAGCCTGGTTCAATTACTCCACACACTAAATTTGAAGCTCAAGCGTATGTGCTTAAAAAAGATGAAGGTGGAAGACATACTCCATTCTTTACAAAGTACAGACCACAGTTTTATTTTAGAACAACAGACGTTACAGGTGAAGTGGAATTACCAGCTGGTACTGAAATGGTTATGCCAGGTGATGATGCTAAATTTACAGTTAAACTTATTACACCAATTGCTATGGCAGAGAAATTAAACTTTGCAATTAGAGAAGGTGGAAGAACTGTTGGAGCAGGAGTAGTAACTAAAATTATAGAGTAACTCTATAAATAGGAGTGTAGCTCAATTGGTAGAGCGCCGGTCTCCAAAACCGGAGGCTGAGGGTTCGAGTCCCTCCGCTCCTGCCAATTTGAGCAGATAAATTATGAGAAACCCGATTAAATTTATTCAGGAAGTTAAGCAAGAGGCTTTTAAAGTTACTTGGCCAACTTGGAAAGAGACATTGCAAGGTGCCTTAATGGTTTTTGTTATGGCAGTTATTATGTCTTTATTTTTTCTTCTTTTAGATCAGGTTTTAAAATTTTTCTTAGAACTTTTACTTAAAGTGAGTATTTAATGAAAAATTGGTATATTGTTCAGTCACATTCTAGTTTTGAGAATAAAGTTGCCTCTTTAATTAAAGAGGAGGCAGATAAAGCTAAAATTGCTGATAAGTTTGAAGAAATTATTGTACCTACTCATGATGTTACTGAGGTTAAGAGAGGCAAAAGAATTCAAAGAAAAAAAAAATACTTTCCTGGATATGTATTAATTAAAAGTGAGATGGATAATAACATTTATCACATGATTAAGAATATAAAGAGAGTCAGTGGTTTCTTGGGTACAAAAGGTATTCCTGTTCCAGTTTCAGATAAAGAAGTAGAGAAAATTTTAGGTCAGATTAAAGATGGTGTTGCTCAGCCAAAATCTGGCGTAGATTACAGTGTAGGTGAAAAAGTTCAGGTTGTAGATGGTCCATTTGCTTCATTTACTGGAATGATTGAAGAAATTGATGAAGAAAAAGCTAGACTTAAGGTGTCAGTTTCTATATTTGGTCGTCCTACACCAGTAGATTTAGAATATAATCAGGTTGAGAAGGTAAGTTAATGGCAAAAGAAATTAGTGGATTTATAAAATTACAAATTAAAGGTGGTCAGGCTAATCCAGCTCCCCCAGTTGGCCCTGCATTAGGTCAACGTGGTGTAAATATTATGGAGTTTTGTAAAGCTTTTAATGACAAAACTAAATCAATGGCAGGTAAACCTGTTCCAGTTGAAATTACAGTTTATAAAGATAAAAAATTTGATTTTAAAATTAAATCACCACCAGCATCATTTTATATTAAAGAAGCAGTGAAACTTAAAGGTGGATCAAAAGAACCCGGAAGAAACATTGTTGCTTCAATATCTAAAAAACAATTAGAGAGTATAGCAAAAGAAAAAATGAATGATTTAAATGCTCATGATATTGAAGAAGCTGTAAAAATTATTGCAGGATCAGCTAGATCAATGGGTATTGAGGTAAAAGAATAATGGCGTCAAAAAGATACAAAAAATTACCTGAAAAAACAAAAGACTTGAATGCGGAGTCAATAGAAAAATTGTTACCTGAGCTTAAGAAAAACTGTACAACTAAATTTGACGAGTCTTTAGATTTAAGTTTTCAAATAAATCACAAGCAAAAGAAAAGCGAAGTTAATATTAGAACAGTAGTTAATTTACCTGGCGGCACAGGTAAAAAAGTTAAAGTTGCTGTAGTATGTGAGTCTAACAAAGAACAAGAAGCAAAAGATGCAGGTGCAGATATTGTAGGTGGTGATGAATTTGTTGAAAGAATTAAAGGTGGAGAATTAAATTTTGAAAAATTAATTTGTACACCAGGAATGATGATTAAACTTTCAAAATTAGGAAAAGTTTTAGGACCAAAAGGTTTAATGCCCAATCCAAAGCTTGGTTCAGTTTCTGAAAATATTAAAGAAGCGGTAACCAACGCTAAATCTGGTCAAGTAGAAGTTAGAAATGATAAAGACGGAAATATTGGAGTTAGTATTGGTAAAAAATCTTTTAGTGACGATCAATTGCTAAAAAACTACAACGCAATTTTAGATGCTTTAGAGAAAGAAAAATCAAATAACACTTTAAAAGGTGATTTAATTAGAACCGTATTTGCTACATCAACAATGGGTGTTTCATATAAAGTTAAATTAGGGAAATCAATATAGTTATGATGAACAAAGAACAAAAGAAAAATTATATTGAAGAAATGACTAGTAAGTTTGAAAACAGCAAAGCTGTTATGGTTACCCATTACCAAGGTTTAACCATGACTCAATTGGATGAATTAAGAGCGAAAATGAGAGAACATGGAATCATTTTCAAAATAACAAAAAACAGAATTACAAAATTGGCTTTGGAAAAAACAAAATGTAAAGATTTATCAAATTTATTTACTGGTCCTACGGCAGTTGCATTTGGAGAGGATGCTATAATGTCTGCAAGGATTCTTTCAAAATTTGCAAAAGATAACGAAAACTTAAAATTAATTGGTGGAATCATGGATAATGAGGTCTTGGATCAGGCCGGTGTCCAAAATGTAGCTAGTTTACCTACATTAGATGAAGCAAGAGCCAATATTGTAGGTATTTTGAATGCTTCTGCATCTAAATTAATCAGTATTTTGCTTGCACATTCAGAAAAAATGAGTAGTTTGTCGGCAGAAAATTCTGAAACACAACCCAAAGAGTAATACATATGCCTGACCTAAACAAAATTATTGAAGACTTATCAAGTTTGACTGTTGCAGAAGCAGCTGAACTTTCAAAACAATTAGAAGAAAAATGGGGTGTAACTCCAATGGCAGCAGCAGCTCCGGCAGCGGCAGGTGGTGCAGCTCCAGCAGAAGATAAAGATGATTTTACAATCATGTTAGTTTCTGCAGGTGATAAAAAAATTAATGTTATCAAAGAAGTAAGAGCAGCTACTTCATTAGGTTTAAAAGAAGCTAAAGATCTTGTAGAGGGAGCACCAAAAGAAGTTAAATCTGGTGTAAACAAAAAAGACGCTGAAGAGATCAAAGCTAAGTTAGAAGCTGCTGGCGCTAAAGTAGAACTTAAATAAATTAAATAGAAAGAATTCGAATACTGATTATTTTTAATCAGTATTTATAAATATAGATGCAATTATCTTTTACTGAAAAGAAAAACATTAGAAAAAGTTTTGGTAAACTAAAAGAAAGTTTATCTATACCCAACTTAATTGAAGTACAAAAAAATTCATACAAAGAATTAACAGAATTTAATGTTGAGGCAGCAGAACTCACAAAAGGTTTTGATAGAGTTTTTAAAAGTATTTTTCCTATTGAAGATTTAAATGATAAAGCAACTTTAGAGTACGTTTCATATAGATTAGAGAAACCAAAATTTGATGTTGAAGAATGTATAGCAAGAGGTCTCACATATTCATCAGCTCTTAAGTGTACTTTAAGGTTGGTAGTTTACGAAATTGATCAAGAAAACAATACAAAAGATATTTTATCAGCTAAAGAGCAAGAAGTTTATATGGGTGAAGTTCCCATGATGACTAATAGTGGAACTTTTATAACTAACGGTGTTCAAAGAGTTGTAGTAAACCAAATGCATAGAAGTCCAGGTGTATTTTTTGATCATGATAAAGGCAAAACACATGCAAGTGGAAAACTTTTATTTAATTGTAGAGTAATACCTAATAGAGGTTCATGGTTAGATTTCGAATATGATGTTAAGGATTTTCTGTATTTTAAAATTGACAGAAAAAAGAAAATTTTTTCATCTACTTTATTATTAGCTTTAGGTTACACGAAATCAGAAATAGTTGATGAGTTCTATGAAAGTGAACAATATACTTTTGATACAAAAACTGAAAAGTGGAAAACTAAATTTAATCCGGAAAACTACAAGGCAAAAAATTTCTCAGAAGAGGTAATTGATGCAAAGACTGGTGAAGTAGTAATTAAATCAGGTGATAAGATTAATTTTTTAAGTGCAAAAAAATTAGCTAACGATGGTTTGAAAGACATACTAGTTTCTAGAGAGTCATTGTTTGGTAAATTTTTACACAGAGATGTAAAAGTTAATGAAGAAGATGATGGTGTATTTAAGATTGGGACTGAATTAAATGATACAATAATTCAACAAATTTTAGATGCAAATATACATACACTTCAAATTTCTGTTACAAACTCTATAAATAAAGGACCTTATCTACTTACAACTATTTTAGCTGATAAAAATAATACCAAAGACGAAGCTATTACGGAAATCTACAAAATGTTAAGACCTGGTGAGCCACCTACCATTGAGATAGCAACTCAAATATTTAATAATCTTTTCTTTAGCTCAGACAGATATGATTTATCTGATGTTGGAAGAGTTAAAATGAACTCAAGGTTAAACCAAGAATGTTCTGATAAAATTACCATATTAAGAAATGACGATATCATAGCAATTATTCAACAGATGCTGGATTTACGTGATGGTAAAGACGATGTAGATGACATTGATCACCTAGGTAACAGAAGAGTTCGTTCTGTAGGAGAGCTAGTTGAGAACCAAGCTAGAATTGGTGTTTACAGAATGGAAAGAGCTATTAAAGAAAAAATGACAACTTTAGATGTTGAGTCAGCAATGCCACAAGATCTAATTAATGCAAAACCATTAACAGTTTCACTGAAAGATTTTTTTGCAAGTTCACAACTATCTCAGTTTATGGATCAAACAAATCCTTTATCTGAAATTACTCATAAAAGAAGAGTTTCAGCGTTAGGTCCGGGCGGTTTAACAAGAGAAAGAGCAGGTTTTGAAGTTAGGGATGTCCATCCAACCCACTATGGAAGAATTTGTCCAATTGAAACACCAGAGGGTCCAAATATTGGTTTGATTAATAGTTTATCTACTTATGCAAAAATTAATAAGTATGGTTTTATAGAAAGTCCATATAAAAAAGTCAAAGATGGTGTTGTTCAAGATAAAGTTGAATACCTATCAGCAATGGAGGAAACAAAATTCACTATTGCTCAAGCAAATACAAAACTTGATAAAAATGGAAAAATTACTGAAGAACTAGTTTCATGCAGACAAAATCTAAACTTTCTTTTAGCAAAACCTGACTCCATTGATTACATTGACGTATCACCAAAACAATTAGTTTCAGTTGCAGCATCTTTAATTCCATTCTTAGAAAATGATGATGCAAACAGAGCCTTAATGGGATCAAACATGATGAGACAAGCAGTTCCATTATTAAAACCTGAGTCACCGCTTGTTGGTACAGGAATTGAAAGTGATGTTGCTTTAGACTCAGGGGTAACCATTGTTGCTAAGCGTGATGGAATTGTTGATAAAATTGATGGGAAAAGAATTGTTATAAAAGTAACAGAGGAAACAGACTTTAGTAAGTCTGGTGTTGATATCTATAACCTACAAAAATTTAAAAGATCAAACCAAAATACCTGTATAAATCAAAGACCACTAGTTAGAGTTGGTGATAAAGTTAAATCTGGAGATATTATTGCAGATGGTCCTTCAACAAAACTAGGTGAACTTGCTTTGGGTAAGAATGTTACTGTAGCATTCATGCCTTGGCAAGGCTATAACTTTGAAGATTCTATCTTAATTTCAGAAAGATGTGTTACAGATGACGTTTTTACATCTGTTCATATTGTTGAATATGAAATAATGGCGAGAGATACGAAGCTTGGTGAAGAAGAAATTACAAGAGATATACCAAATGTAAATGAAGAAGCTCTAAAAAACCTTGATGAATCAGGAATAGTTTATATTGGTGCAGAGGTAAACGCTGGAGATATTTTAGTTGGTAAAGTTACTCCAAAAGGTGACTCAGCATCTGGTCCAGAAGAAAAATTATTAAGATCAATTTTTGGGGAAAAAGCTATAGATGTAACTGATACATCTTTAAGAATGTCTAGAGGATCAAGTGGAACAGTAGTTGATGTAAGAGTATTTAATAGACATGGAATTGAGAAAGATGAAAGATCAATAACTATTGAAAGAGCTGAAATTGAACAAGTTCAACAAGATAAAATTGTTGAGGAAGAAATATTAGAAAGAAGTATTAAACAAAGAGCTTCACAATTCTTGTCAGGATCATCTTTAACTAAAAAAGTAAAAGATTTATCAGAAGGAACAAAGTTAGATTTTGATACAATTAATAAACTATCCATTAATGACGTGTTCAAAATCACTGTAGGAAATGTAAATGATGAAGCAACATTAGCTCAATTAAAAGATCAATATAATAAAGCAAAACAAGACATAACAGAGAGATTTGAAGATAAAGTTTTAAAAATTAGAAGTGGTGATGATTTATTACCAAGTGTTATGAAAATGGTAAAAGTATTCGTTGCTATTAAAAGAAGACTAAGACCTGGTGATAAGATGTCTGGAAGGCATGGAAATAAAGGAGTTGTAAGTAAAATTGTACCTATTGAAGATATGCCATACAGAGAAGATGGTAGACCAGTTGATATTGTATTAAATCCTCTGGGTGTTCCAAGTAGGATGAACGTTGGACAAATTTTAGAGACACATTTAGGTTGGGCATGTAAAGAATTTGGTGAACAAGTTAAAAATTTAGTAAACGAAAATAACAAAAAAATAGAAAGAACAGAAAAAATTGAAAAATTCTTAAAATCTGTTTACGGAGAAGAAATTTTCAATGAAAAGGTTGATAAATTAAGCAAGAGTGAATTTAAAGATCTTTGTGAAAATTTACAAAATGGTATCGCAATCTCAACACCTGTTTTTGATGGTGCTAAAGAAAAAAATGTTACTGAGATGCTTGAACTAGCAAATTTACCAGGATCTGGACAAACTTATTTATGGGACGGAAGAACAGGAGAGAAATTTGATAGACCAGTTACCGTTGGAATAATCTACATGCTAAAACTTCATCACTTAGTTGAAGATAAAATTCATGCAAGATCTACTGGACCTTACAGTTTGGTTACACAACAACCACTTGGTGGTAAAGCACAATTAGGTGGTCAAAGATTTGGTGAAATGGAAGTGTGGGCACTTGAAGCATATGGTGCATCATATACATTACAGGAAATTTTAACTGTTAAATCTGATGACGTTGCAGGAAGAGTTAAAGTTTACGAGACAATAGTTAAAGGTGAAGAGAACTTTGAGTCTGGAATTCCAGAGTCATTTAACGTTTTAGTTAAAGAGATTAAATCATTAGCATTAAATGTGGAGCTTAATTAATGAAAAAAGAATTAACAGATCTATTTAAAGGAAGCGAAATTTCAGAAGCTCAAAATTTTAATAGTATTAAAATTTCACTTGCTAGCCCAGAGAAAATTAAATCTTGGACATTTGGTGAAATTAAAAAGCCTGAAACAATTAATTATAGAACGTTTAGACCTGAAAAAGATGGTTTATTTTGTGCAAGAATTTTTGGACCAATAAAAGATTATGAGTGTTTATGCGGTAAGTATAAACGAATGAAATTTAGAGGAATTATATGTGAGAAGTGTGGTGTTGAGGTTACAAAATCAAATGTAAGAAGAGAAAGAATGGGCCACATTAATCTTGCTACACCGGTAGCACATATTTGGTTCTTGAAGTCTCTCCCAAGCAGAATTGCTTTAGCGGTAGACATGAAATTAAAAGAAATAGAGAGAGTTCTTTATTTTGAAAACTTTATAGTAATAGAACCTGGTTTAACTGGTTTACAAAAAAATCAACTCTTAAATGAGGAAGAATTAGCAAAATACCAGGATGAGTTTGGTGAAGAAAGTTTTACAGCGGGAATAGGAGCAGAAGCTGTGCTTGAGATGCTGAAAAATTTAGATTTAGAATTAGAGAGAAAAAATCTTGTTAGCTTTATTAAAGAAACTAAATCAAAAGTTAACGAGGAAAGAGCAATTAAAAGATTAAAATTAATAGAGTCATTTATTGAGACAGGTCAAAAACCTGAATGGATGATTATGACTGTTGTACCAGTTATACCACCAGAATTAAGACCATTAGTTCCTCTAGATGGCGGAAGATTTGCTACTTCAGATCTTAACGATCTATACAGAAGAGTAATCAACAGAAATAACAGATTAAAAAGATTAATGGATCTTAAAGCTCCAGATATCATTGTTAGAAATGAAAAAAGGATGCTGCAAGAGTCTGTAGATGCTCTATTTGATAACGGTAGAAGAGGCAGGGTAATAACAGGAACTGGTAAGCGACCACTTAAATCTCTTGCTGAAATGTTAAAAGGTAAACAAGGAAGATTTAGACAAAATTTATTAGGTAAACGAGTTGATTATTCTGGAAGATCAGTAATAGTTGTCGGTCCTGATTTAAAACTACATGAGTGTGGTTTACCAAAAAAAATGGCTCTTGAGTTATTTAAACCATTTTTATATGCAAGATTAAATAAGTTAGGTTTAGCTTCAACGATTAAACAAGCTAAAAAATTAGTTGAAAAAGAAACTAATGCAGTTTGGGACGCTTTAGAATTGATAGTTAGAGAGCATCCGGTACTTTTAAATAGAGCACCAACACTTCATAGACTAGGAGTTCAAGCATTTGAGCCAAAATTAATTGAAGGAGATGCAATTGAATTGCACCCTTTAACTTGTGCAGCATTTAACGCTGACTTTGATGGTGACCAAATGGCAGTGCACGTGCCGTTAAGTTTAGAAGCACAATTAGAGGCAAGAATTTTAATGTTATCTACAAATAATATTCTTTCTCCATCAAACGGTAAGCCAATTATCGTCCCGAGTCAGGATATGATTTTAGGAATCTACTATCTATCACAAGAACCTATATCTGATAAACCAGCAGGATACTTTACAAACTCAGATCAAATTGAATTTGCATTATCATCTGGCCAAATAAATGTTCATAGCACTATCATTTCAAGATTTGAGACTGTAGATGATCAAGGTAATAAAAAAATGGAAAAATATACTTCTACAGCTGGAAGATTTTTATTAGCAAATTTATTACCTAAAAATAGTAACATTAAGTTCTCTTTAGTAGATAGATTATTACCTAAAAAAGTAGTTTCAGAAATAATTGATGTTGTATTTAGATTTTGTGGTCAAAAAACAACGGTAATTTTCTGTGATAAGCTTAAAGATTTAGGATTTAAACATGCATTTAAAGCAGGAATTTCGTTTGGAAAAGACGATCTTGTAATCCCTGAAAATAAAACTCAATTAATTGATGATACTAAGAAATTAATTGCTGATTATGAAACTCAATATGCTGAAGGTTTAATTACAAGAGGTGAAAAATACAACAAAGTTGTTGATGCTTGGTCTAAGTGTACAGATAAAGTTGCTGGAGAAATGATGAAAGGAATTTCAGCTACAGAAAAAACAGACGAAGGATTGAAAATAAATTCTGTATTTATGATGGCAGACAGTGGAGCCAGAGGATCTGCTGCTCAAATGAAACAATTAGCTGGTATGAGGGGTTTGATCGCTAAACCTTCAGGAGAAATTATTGAAAGTCCAATTATTTCTAACTTTAAAGAAGGATTAACTGCCTTGGAGTATTTTAATTCAACTCATGGAGCTAGAAAAGGTTTAGCAGATACAGCGCTAAAAACAGCTAGTTCTGGATATTTAACTAGAAGACTTTGCGATGTAGCTCAAGATTTAACTGTCACTAAAAAAGCTTGTGACTGTAAAAATCCAGGATTTATCGAACTCTCTGAAATTTTAGAAGGTGGTAATGTAGTAGTTAGCCTTTCTGAAAGAGCGCTTGGTAGAGTTACATTTGATGAGGTTAAACATCCTTTAACTGGTGAAGTGATAATCAAAAAACAAACAATGATCGATGAGGCTGGATGTGATAAAATTGATGCTGCAGGGGTAAAATCAATAAAAGTTTATTCGGTAATGACTTGTGGTTCAAAAGAAGGTGTTTGTGCTACTTCTTACGGAAGAGATTTGTCTAGAGGTAAAATGGTTCACGTTGGTGAAGCTATTGGAATGATTTCTGCACAGTCAATCGGTGAACCAGGAACACAGTTAACAATGAGAACTTTCCACGTAGGTGGAACTGCTTCTGTTAAACAGGATTCACAAATTGTAACTAAAAATGAAGGAACATTAAAAATTATAAACTCAAATATATTAGAGGACTCTAAAAAGAATTTAATTGTAATGGGTAGAAATACTCAGCTTTCAATTGAGGATGATAATGGAGTTCAAATTGCAGTTTATAAAGTTGCATATGGATCAAGATTATTTTTTAATAATGGTGATAAAGTAAAAGCGAATACTAAAATATGTGAATGGGATCCTTACACAACACCAGTTATAGCAGAGAAGAGTGGTACAGCTAGTTATGTAGATCTAATTGACGGTGTTTCAATTCAAGAAACTACTGATGATGCAACAGGAATTTCTTCTAAATCAGTAATTGATTGGAGAGGTCAATCAAAAAGTACTGATTTAAAACCTAGAATTACTTTAAGGGATGAAAAAGGAAATGTGATTAAAAAAGCGGATGATAATGAAGCTAGATATTATTTAGTTCCAGATTCAATTTTATCAATTAAGGATGGTCAAAAAGTTTATGCAGGTGACGTAATTGCAAGATTACCTAAAGAAACTACAAAAACAAAAGATATTACCGGAGGTCTTCCAAGAGTTGCTGAGTTATTTGAAGCTAGAAAAGCTAAGGACAGTGCAATCATTGCTGAAAATGATGGTAGTGTTGTTTTTGGTAAAGAGGTAAGAGGTAAACAAAGAGTATCTATTGTTCCTGAAGATGGATCAGAACCTTCAAATTATTTAATTCCAAAAGGTAAACACATCAATTTCAACCCTGGTGAAAAAATTCAAAAAGGAGAGTATCTTTTAGATGGTCAACCACTGCCACATGATATTTTGAGAATTTTAGGAATTAAAGAATTAACAGAATATTTTGTTAATCAAGTTCAAGAAGTTTATAGATTACAAGGTGTAATAATAAACGATAAGCATATTGAAACTATTTTAAGACAAATGCTTAAAAAAGTTGAGGTTAAAGTATCAGGTGACTCAAGTTATTTACCTGGTGAAGTGGTTGATAGAATTAAGTTTGATAATACTAATGAAAAATTGGTTGCAGAAGGAAAAACACCAGCCGTTGGTGAAAGAGTTCTAATGGGTATTACTAAGGCTTCACTTCAAACTGAATCGTTTATTTCAGCTGCTTCGTTCCAAGAAACAACAAGAGTATTAACCGATGCTGCAATTAAAGGAAAAGTTGATCCATTAAATGGGCTAAAAGAGAACGTAATTGTTGGAAGATTAGTTCCTGCAGGTACTGGTAATATTAAAAATAGATGGAACAATAAAGCTCTAGAGGATGATAATAATTTCTTAGCAGAGCAGGATAAAATAGAAGCTTCAGAACCTGAAGAAACACCAGCAAATCAGTAAAAAAATCGCCTAAAAATTGCAGTTTTAGTTTGACAAAGGGCTATTAATAAGTAATTTGGCGATGTTTTTGGTTGGAATGTAGTGCTTTTAACGGTACTAAACGCTGCCACAAAATAACCTGTCAGTTATTTTCATCTAAAAATAAATTAATTAATTTTAAAAAATTTATGCCAACTATTAATCAGTTGTTAAGAAAAAAAAGAGTGAAACCAGCAGCGAGGAACAAAGTTCCTGCTCTACAAAAGCAACCTTTAAAGAGAGGTGTTTGTGTAAAAGTTTATACAACAACTCCTAAGAAACCAAACTCTGCATTAAGAAAAGTTGCTAGAGTGAGATTGTCAAATGGATTTGAAGTTACAGCTTATATTCCAGGCGAAGGTCATAACCTTCAAGAACACTCGGTAGTTCTGATTAGAGGCGGTAGGGTAAAAGATTTACCAGGTGTTCGTTATCATATTTTAAGAGGTAATCTAGATACACAAGGTGTTGCAAATAGAAAACAAAGAAGATCTTTATACGGAACGAAAAAAGGTAAATAATGTCTAGAAAAAAAACTCAACCGAAAAAAAATGTAGTTCCAGATCCAAAATTCAAATCAACTATTATTCCTAAATTAATCAACAATATCATGTATGACGGCAAAAGAGGTATTGCTGCTAAAATAGTTTATGATGCTATAGATAAAATTAAAACAAAAACTAAAGATGAACCAATTAATATTTTTAATGAAGCAATTAATAACATCAAACCAACTGTAGAAGTTAGATCTAGAAGAGTTGGTGGTGCAACTTATCAAGTTCCTGTTGAGGTAAAAAGTAAAAGAGCACAAGCTTTAGCCATTAGATGGTTAGTTGAGTCAGCAAGAAAAAGAAAAGATAAACATATGGCAGATAAAATTTTTAATGAGCTTTATGATGCTTATGAAAAAAAAGGTGCTGCTGTTAAAAAAAGAGAGGATGTACACAAAATGGCAGAGTCAAATAAGGCATTTGCTCATTTTAGGTGGTAATAGGATATGGCTAGAACTCATTCATTAGATAAATACAGAAACATTGGGATCATGGCCCATATAGATGCTGGTAAAACAACTACTACAGAAAGAATTTTATACTACACAGGTAAAAGTCATAAAATTGGTGAAGTTCACGATGGTGCAGCTACTATGGATTGGATGGAACAAGAACAAGAAAGAGGTATTACAATTACTTCCGCAGCAACCACTTGTTTTTGGAATGATCACAGAGTTAATATCATAGATACCCCAGGTCACGTAGACTTTACTATTGAAGTAGAGAGATCTTTAAAAGTTTTAGATGGTGCAGTAGCTGTTTTTGATGGTGTAGCAGGTGTAGAACCACAATCCGAAACTGTATGGAGACAAGCCGATAAGTATAAAGTGCCAAGAATTTGTTTTGTAAATAAATTAGACAGAACAGGTGCTGATTTCTTTAGATGTGTAGACATGATTAAAGATAGATTAGGTGCTAAGCCATTAGTATTACAAGTTCCTATTGGAATTGAAGCTTCTCTAACTGGAGTTGTTGATTTAGTTAAAATGAAAGCTCAAGTTTGGAAAAATGAGGCTTTAGGTGCAGAATGGGAATACAAAGATATTCCTGATGATCTTAAAGAAATAACTGAAAAGTACAGAACAGAATTAATCGAAACTGCTGTAGAACAAGATGAAAAGTTAATGGAATCTTACTTAAATGGAGACGAAATTAAGGAAGAAGATTTGGTTAAATGCATAAGAAAAGGAACATTGGATTTTAGTTTTGTTCCTGTTTTAACTGGATCTGCCTTTAAAAATAAAGGTGTTCAGCCTTTACTAGATGCAGTCGTGAACTACTTGCCTAGTCCAGTTGATATTGGTTCAATTAAAGGAACAAAAGTTGGATCAGAAGATGAAATAGAAATGAAATTTGATGATGGTTCTTCTTTTTCCGGTTTAGCATTTAAAGTTGCAAATGATCCTTTTGTAGGTTCTTTAACATTTGTTAGAATTTATTCTGGTACAATTAAGTCTGGAACTGCCGTATATAACTCTTCATCTGATAAGGAAGAAAGAGTTGGTCGTATGCTTTTAATGCATGCTAATTCAAGAGAAGATATTAAAGAAGCCAACGCAGGTGATATTGTTTCACTAGCAGGATTAAAAAATACTATGACTGGTCACACTTTATGTGACAAAGAAAATCCAGTTTTATTAGAGCCAATGGAATTCCCAGACCCAGTAATTGAAATTGCTGTAGAGCCAAAAACAAAAGGTGATCAAGAAAAAATGGGTGAAGCATTAGCAAGATTAGCTAAAGAGGATCCATCATTTAGAGTTTCTTCAGATGAAGAGTCGGGTCAAACAATTATTAAAGGTATGGGTGAACTTCACTTAGATATTATTGTTGATCGAATGAAAAGAGAATTTAAAGTTGAAGCAAACGTAGGTGCTCCACAAGTTGCTTATAGAGAAACTATAGAAAAATCTGCTGAGTATGAATACATACATAAAAAACAAAGTGGTGGTGCCGGTCAGTTTGCTAAGGTTAAATTATTTGTTGAACCTCAAGAACCAGGAAAAGGAAGAGAAGTTGAAAGTGCTATTAAGGGTGGAGCTATTCCAAAAGAATTTATTCCTGGTGTTGAAAAAGGTATTGAAACCGTGTCTGATAGTGGAATTTTGGCAGGCTTCCCAATGATTGATTACAAAGTAACTATTGTTGATGGTTTACATCATGACGTTGACTCAAGCGTTTTAGCCTTTGAACTTGCAAGTAGAGCATGTTTTAAAGAAGCTTGTACTCAAGGTGGATTAAAACTTCTAGAACCAATTATGAGAGTAGAAGTCGTTACTCCTGAGGACTATATGGGAGATGTTATAGGTGATTTAAACAGTAGAAGAGGGCAAATTAGTACTCAAGAACAAAGAGGAAATGCAACTGTAATTACAGCTATGGTTCCTCTAGCCAATATGTTTGGTTACATAAATAATCTTAGATCAATGTCACAAGGAAGAGCACAATATTCAATGTTCTTTGATCATTATTCTAAAGTTCCTCAAAACGTTCAAGACGAAGTAACTAAAAAGGTAGCAGGATAATGGAAAAGCAAAACATAAGGATAAAACTAAGAGCGTACGATAATAAGGTTCTAGATGCTTCTACAGAAGAAATTGTAAACACAGTAAAAAGAACTGGAGCTACAATTAAAGGACCTATTCCATTACCTACAAGAATTGAGAGATATACTGTATTAAGATCACCTCACATAGATAAGAAAAGTAGAGAGCAGTTTGAATCAAGAACGCACAAAAGATTAATCGATATTATTGAACCAACACCACAAACTGTAGAAGCGTTGATGAAACTTGATTTAGCTTCTGGTGTAGATGTGGAGATAAAAATTTAATTATGAGTGAGATAGCTTTATTAGGAAAAAAAATAGGAATGACGAGAGAATTCTATAAATCTGGTCAGTTAGTTCCTGTAACTGTGCTTAAGGTTGAAAAAGCTAGAGTTATTCAGGTTATTGAAGAGGAAAAAAGGGGATACAAAGCTGTTCAGCTTGGATATGGAAAGATTAAAAATTCAAAATTAACAAAAGCAATGAAAGGTGTTTTTTCTAAAAAAAATACTGAAGCTAAGAAAAAATTAAAAGAATTTAGAGTTAATGACACTTCTGTTTACAAAGAAGGAAACGAGTTTGGTTTAGAAATATTTAAAGATATTAAATTTGTAGACACAAGATCAAAGACAATTGGTAAAGGTTTTGCAGGTGCTATGAAAAGACATAATTTTGGTGGTTTAAGAGCCAGTCACGGTGTATCAATATCACACAGAGCACATGGCTCAACTGGACATAGTCAAGATCCAGGAAAAGTTTTTAAAGGAAAAAAAATGGCTGGTCATATGGGTGACAAGCTAAGAACAATGCAAAATATTGAAATAATAAAAACTGACTTAGAAAACGAACTTCTTTACTTAAAAGGATCAATACCTGGTTCAAAAAATTCTGAAGTAATGGTTAAAAAATCAGTAAAAAATATTAGCAAAATGACTATTGGTGAGAAACAAGTAGCTGCTGAAGAGGCTAAAAAAACACCTGAGAAAAAGAAAAAATAATGAAATTAGATAAAATTAGCATTGACGGAAAAAAAGATAGTATCGAAGTTTTGGATAAGATTTTTTCTGCTAAAATTAACCATAAATTAGTTAGCGCTGTTCTTTACAAAACAAATGCTAATTACAAAGGAAGACATGCCAAAACTAAACAACAAAATGAAGTTAAAGGACCAACTTCAAAAATATATGCTCAAAAAGGGACTGGTGGTGCAAGGCATGCTAGTAGAAAAGCCCCTATATTTGTTGGCGGTGGTATTGCTCATGGACCAAAAGGTGAATTAGCTTATAAAAAAAGAAAACTAAATAAAACTGAGAAGAAACAAAGCGTAGCTTCATTAATTACAGAAAAAAATAATAATAAAAATTTATTAATATTAAATGATTTTACTTCTGAAATTAAAAAAACAAAAGAGATGAACACTATTATCAATAAACTTGAAATTACAAATTCACTAATAATTTTAGATAAAAATTCTAAAGAAAAAATTGAAAAATCAGCAAGAAATATTCCGAATGTTAAAGTTACAGATGTAAATCACTTTAGCGCTTATGACATTATTAAATTTAAAAAAGTAGTTTTCACAGAAAGTTCAGTAAAAGAACTAGAAAAGAGATATTCATAAAATGGAAAAAATTCATTTATACGACAAAATTCTTTCTCCAGTGGTTACTGAGAAATCAACTAACTTATCTGAACTGAATAAAATTGTATTTAAAGTTCCAGATGGTGCAAATAAGAAAAACTTAAAAAAGAATATTGAAAAAATATTCAAAGTTAATGTGACAAAGATAAATATTATTAACAAACAGAACAGAACAAAAGTTACCAGAGGTAGAAAAGTAAAAGTATCTGGATATAAAAAAGCAATAATTACTTTAAAAAAAGGTCAAAGTATTGATCTAACAACAGGAATTTAATAAATGGCATTAAAAACTTTTAAACCATATACAAAATCTACTAGAGGCACCATTTTAGTTGATAGAACTGGTTTATGGAAAGGTAAACCATTCAAGACTTTAGTTTCACCTAAAAATGCGATGAAAGGTAGAAATAATAATGGTCATATTACCTCTATTAATAGAGCTGGTGGACATAAAAAAATGTACAGACATGTTGATTTTTATCGAAAAAAATTCGATATGGAAGCTACAGTTGAAAGAATAGAGTACGATCCAAATAGATCATGTTACATTATGTTGGTTAAATTTGAAGATGGTACTCACTCATATTTCTTAGCACCACAAAAAATTAAAGTTGGAGATAAAGTTGAAAGTGGTTCTAAAAAAGAAATTAAAGTAGGCAATTGTATGCCATTGCAAGACATTCCAGTGGGTATCAATATACATAATGTTGAAATCCAACCAGGTAGTGGTGGAAAAATTGCTAGAGCAGCTGGTTCATCAGTTACTATTAGTGGTCTAGATGGAAACTATAGTTTAATAAAATTAGCCTCAGGTGAAGTAAGAAAAATAGATTCAAGAGCTCTAGCTACAATTGGAATTTTAAGTAATCCAGATCAAAAAAATATTAAAATTGGAAAAGCAGGTAGATCAAGATGGTTGGGTAGAAGACCTCATACTAGAGGTGTTGTTAAAAACCCAGTTGATCACCCACATGGAGGTGGTGAAGGAAAATCTGCTGGAGGAAGACATCCAGTTTCACCTACAGGACAATCTGCTAAAGGTTTAAAAACTAGAGACAACAAGAGAACAGATAAATTTATAGTTAAGAGAAGAAATAAGAGGAAGGATACTAAGTAATGGCTAGAGCAGTTTGGAAAGGACCGTTTGTAGAGGAAAGCTTGATGAAGAAAGTAGACAAGTATAAAGACGATCCAAAGAAAATTCCTATTAAAACTTGGTCAAGAAAATCTACAATTTTACCTGATTTTGTAGGGGTAAGTTTCCAAATTTATAATGGAAAAAAATTTATACCAATAACAGTTTCTGAAGATATGGTTGGACATAAATTGGGTGAATTTGCACCAACAAGAACATTTTTTGGTCATACACCAGCTGACAAGAAAGCTAAACCAGCAACAGCAGAAAAGAAATAATTATGGGTAAAAAAAAGAAAATTGATAAAACTAACGACAAAACAGTAAAGTCTGTTAACAACGGTATTAGATCAAGTGTAAGAAAGCTAAATCCAATACTAAAAAGCATAGTTGGCAAAAAAGTTGATGTTGCAATTAGAGATTTACAGTTTTCAGAAAAAAGAGTTACTAAAGATGTTAGAAAAACTATCAGTTCAGCTGTAGCCAATGCTGAAAATAATTTTCAATACGATATTGATAAATTAATAGTTAAAGAAGCATATTGTGGAAAAAAAATAGTTATGAAAAGATTTAGACCAAGAGCAAAAGGAAGAGCGGCACCAATATTAAAACCTTGGTCAACTGTTACAATTATTTTATCAGAAGCAAAACAAATGGAGAAGCATGGGGCAAAAAGTTAATCCTGTAGGTTTTAGATTAGGTGT
Source organism: uncultured Pelagibacteraceae bacterium (assembly GCA_902598485.1). Lineage (GTDB taxonomy): Bacteria > Pseudomonadota > Alphaproteobacteria > Pelagibacterales > Pelagibacteraceae > Pelagibacter. The sequence goes on along the minus strand of CACKBU010000011.1, from coordinate 12,480 downwards.
CAACAGAGGATGGGACTCTGTATGGTATGCTAAGAAAAAAGATTTTGGAAATTACCTAATCGAAGATTTTAAGATTAGGGAATATATCAAGAAAAATGTAATCAACTCTGGTGTATCTAAGGTAATGATCGAAAGAACATCTAATAAATGTTATGTTACGATCTATACTTCTAGACCTGGATTTGTTATTGGAAAAAAAGGAAGTGATATAGACAAAATTAAAAATAATCTTTCAAAATTTACAACAAATGAAGTTAATCTAAATATTAAAGAAGTTAAAAAACCTGAAACTAATGCTTATTTAGTAGCTGAAAACATAGCTCAGCAGCTTGTTAAAAGAATTTCCTATAGAAGAGCTATGAAAAGAGCAATGCAATCATGTATTAGACTCGGAGCAAAAGGAATTAAAGTTTCAGTTAGTGGAAGACTCGGCGGAAATGAAATAGCCAGAACAGAGTGGTTAAGAGATGGTAGCATTCCATCACATACTTTAAGAGCTGATATAGATTATGCAGAGGCAGAGGCTCTTACAACATATGGAATTATCGGTATTAAAGTTTGGATTTATAAAGGTGAAGTTTTTGCTAGAGAATTTAGCCAAGAAACTAACAAGGTAACCCCAAAGGAAGGTAAATAATAATGCTTCAACCAGTAAGAACAAAGTGGAGAAAAGCGCATAAAGGCAGAATTCATGGTACTGCTACTAGAGCAAGTACTATTAATTATGGTGCTTACGCTCTAAAAGCTTTACAGCCTGAAAGAGTTACTGGAAAACAGATTGAAGCTGCAAGAGTTGCTTTAACAAGACATATGAAAAGACAAGGAAGAGTTTGGACAAGAATATTTCCAAATATACCAGTTTCAAAAAAACCAATTGAAGTCAGAATGGGTAAAGGAAAGGGTTCACCTGAGTACTTTGCATGCAGAGTAAAACCAGGAAGAATATTATTTGAAGTTGATGGTGTTTCAGAACAAATTGCAAAAGAAGCATTATACAAAGCATCAGCAAAATTACCTATTAAGACCAAAACAATTAAGAGATTTGCATAATGAAAAAACAAGAAATTAAAAAATTATCAAAGGACGAAATTGTGAAGAATATTGATAAACTTAAAAAAGATCTTTTTAATTTCAGATTTCAAAAAATGAATTCACAAGTAACAAACCCAGCTAAAATTGGGGAAACTAGAAAAACAATAGCAAGATTAAAAACAATTTTAAAAGGAAAAGCAAATGCCTAAAAAAATACTTACAGGTGTAGTAATAAGCGATAAACCAAATAAAACAGTTACTGTTAGGGTAGAACGTAAATATTCTCACCCAGTTCTTAAAAAAGTAATCAAAGTTAGAAAAAACTATAACGCTCACGATGAAAATAATAAGTTCAAAACTGGTGACAAAGTTTCAATTATTGAGAGCAAACCTTTTTCTAAAAATAAAAAATTTCAAGTTATGGAGATTACAAAGTAATGATTGGTGTTCAAACAGAATTACAAGTAGCTGATAATACTGGTGCAAAAAGAATTGAGTGCATTAAAGTTCTAGGCGGATCTAAAAGAAGATACGCTAGTATTGGTGATACAATTGTAATTGCAGTTAAAGAGGCGATACCTAAAGGAAAAGTTAAAAAAGGATCTGTCCACAAGGCTGTAGTTGTAAGGGTTAAAAAGGGAATTCATAGAAATGATGGTTCTAAAGTAAGATTTGATAATAATGCTGCTGTGTTAGTTGATGACAAAGGAGAACCAGTTGGAACAAGGATTTTTGGTCCAGTTACAAGAGAATTAAGAAGCAGAGGTCAAATGAAAATTATTTCATTGGCACCGGAGGTTTTATAATGATTAAAAAAGGTTTGAAAGTAAGGGTTTTAACCGGAAAAGATAAAAAAAAAGAAGGTGAAGTTATTCAAATAGATAGAGCCAATAACAGAGCTAAAGTTAAAGAAATTAATATGGTTAAAAAACATGTAAAAACAACAAAAGAGAAAAAAGGTGGAATTTTTCCAAAGGAAAGTTTTATTCATATTTCCAACTTAAAACTAATTGATGAAAAATCGGCAAAGAAAAAAGAGGCTAAAAAATAATGACACCAAGATTAAAAGAAATATTCAATAAAGAAATTCAGCCTGCATTAAAAGATCAGTTTGGTTTTAAGAATATTTATATGGCTCCAAGAATTGAGAAAGTTATATTAAATATGGGTCTGGGTTTAGATGCTTCAGACTCTAAGATTTTAAAATCATGCGAAGAAGATATGGCTAAAATTACAGGACAAAAACCAGTTACAACTAAATTTAAAAAATCGGTAGCAAATTTTAAAACCAGAAAAGGATCAAATGCTGGTTTAAAGGTAACTTTAAGAAAAAATAGAATGTATGAATTCTTAGACAGATTAGTGAATATTGCATTACCAAGAATTAAAGATTTTAGAGGTTTGTCACCAAAAGGCTTTGATAAATTTGGTAATTATACATTTGGAATTAAAGAGCATATAATTTTTCCAGAAGTAAGCTTTGATAGAGCAGATAAAGTTAGAGGTTTAGATATAGTAATAGTAATTAAAGCAATAAATAAAGAGCATAGTTTTGCATTACTAGAAAAAATGAATTTTCCATTTATTAAAAAAGGAGATAATTAAACATGGCAAAGTTAAGCGCTGTTAATAAAAATAAAAAAAGAATTAAGCTTTCAGATAGGCTTTATAAGAAAAGACAAGCATTAAAAAAGATTGTAATGGATAAAAAGATTCCATTAGAAGAAAGATTTAAAGCGCAACAAAAATTATCTAAACTGCCAAGAAACTCGGCTAAAACAAGAGTAATGAATAGATGTGAGATTACTGGAAGACCTCATGGTGTTTACAGAAAATTAAAGATTTCAAGAATTGCATTAAGACAATTAGGATTACAAGGAAAGATACCTGGCTTAGTTAAATCTAGCTGGTAGAAAGGAAAATTATGAGTTTAAGTGACCCAATAGGAGATATGATTGCAAGAGTGAAGAACGCTCAAGCCAGAAATCATAAGAAAGTAGAATTACCTTCATCAAATTTTAAAACAAAAATTGCAGGTATACTTAAAAATGAAGGTTTTATTAAAGATTTTAAAGTAAGTTCTGAAGAAAAGAAACCAATGCTATCATTAGAACTTAAGTACCATTCAGGTAATCCAGTAATTAGTGCTTTTGAAAGAGTATCAAAACCTGGAAGAAGAATTTTTTCATCTGCCGATAGCTTACCTAAAATAAATAATGGTTTAGGAATTGCTATTGTTTCAACTCCAAAAGGAGTAATGACTGATATAGATGCTAGAAAACAAAAAGTTGGTGGCGAAATAATTTGTAAGGTATTTTAATGTCTAAAATAGGTAAAATAAACATATCGATCCCAGAAAAAGTAAAAGTTGCTTTAGCTGGAAATATTATAAATATAGAAGGACCTCTAGGGAAAAAATCTATCAATGTTGATCTAGATATGTTTAATTTAGATATTATTGAAGGAAAAGAAATTTCTATTAAACCAAAAAAAGTAGATCAAAACTCAAAAAGACTTTGGGGTATGAATAGAAGTTTAATTAATAATGCTGTTATTGGATCCAGCACAGGTTATGAAAAAACTTTAGAATTAGTTGGTGTTGGTTATAGGGCAGCGTTAAAAGGAAATCAGTTAAATTTACAGTTGGGTTATAGCCATGATATCAATTTTGATATACCAGAAGGCATTAAAATTGCCGTTGAAAAACAAACAACATTAAAAATCACAGGATCTGATAAGCAGCTAGTTGGTGAAGTAGCATCTAAAATCAAAACATTAAGAAAAATTGAACCATACAAAGGAAAAGGTGTTAGAGAAAAAGGACAATATGTACTTAAAAAAGAGGGTAAGAAAAAATAATGAAATTAAACACTAGTATCAGAAAAAGATTTAGAGTTAGCAATAAAGTTAAAAAAGTTGCTTCAAAAGACAGATTTAGATTAAGTATTTCTAGATCATCAAAAAATATTTCAGCTCAAATAATTGATGATACAAAAAATGTAACCTTGTTATCAGCTTCATCTATAGAAAAAGATCTTAGATCAGCAGACAAAGTTAATAAAACCGAACTATCTAAATTGGTTGCTCAAAAATTAGCTAAAAAAGCTCAAGAGAAAAAAATTACTAAAATTTACTTTGATAGAGGTTCTTACAAATATCACGGTAGAATTAAAGTTTTTGCAGAAACTCTAAGAGAAAACGGGATGGAATTTTAATTATGGAAAATATAAAAGATAAAAAAACTGACGATATATTAGAGAAATTAGTTCACATAAATCGTATTACTAAAGTTGTTAAGGGTGGAAGAAGATTTGGATTTTCAGCGCTTGTAGTTGTTGGAAATCAAGCAGGTAAAATTGGTATAGCTCACGCAAAAGCTAAACAAGTACCTGATGCCATTAAAAAAGCAAATGAGATGGCTAGAAGAAAACTTACTCATATACCATTAAGAGAAGGCAGAACAATACATCATGACGTTAAGGCGAAAGATGGCTCGGGTAGAATAGTGCTAAGAGCAGCTTCCAAGGGAACAGGTATTATTGCAGGTGGTCCTGTTAGGGCAGTATGTGAAGTTTTAGGAGTAAAAGATATTGTTGCAAAATCTATGGGAACTTCTAATGCGCACAATGTAATTAGAGCTACAATGAAAGCATTAATGAAACAAAGTTCACCGAAACAAATATCAGCAATTAGAAATAAAAAAATTTCTGAAATAATTGAAAAAAGAGGATAATGATTACTTTAAATAATAGGGAAAAAATCAATAAATCGAAAATAAGAGTTGGAAGAGGAATTGGTTCGGGCAAGGGAAAAACATCAGGAAGAGGTGTTAAAGGTCAAAAATCAAGATCTGGTGTAGCTATAAAAAGTTTTGAAGGTGGTCAAATGCCATTATACAGAAGACTTCCAAAAAGAGGTTTTAACCCAATTTCAAAAGATAGTGTCGCAATTTTAAATCTGGATAAGATTCAATCTTATATTGACAAAAAAAGTATTAATCCAAACGAAGTATTAAACTCAGAATTATTAAAAAAACTTAAATTAATTAATAAAAACTCAAAAAAATTAAAAATTTTAGGAACTGGTGAAGTAAAAGATAAAATCAATATTGAAGCTGATCTAGCCTCTAAATCAGCAATAGAAAAACTAGAAAAAATTGGTGGATCTATTCAATTAAAAAAATAGTTTGTTTATATGAGCGCATCATCGTCAACAAATGATTTAAGAAATAGAATTATATTTACTATTATAATTTTAGCCGTTTATAGATTTGGAACTTTTGTACCCTTACCAGGTATAGACCCAGAACAATTGAAAATAATGATGGAAGGTAATCAAAAAGGGTTGCTAGGCATGTTTAATGTTTTTGCAGGAGGTGCAGTTAGCAGAATGGCGATATTTGCATTGGGAATAATGCCTTACATTTCATCTGCTATAATTGTTCAACTTTTAACAGGTGTTACTGAATATTTTAAAAATTTAAAAGCACAAGGCGAGACTGGTAGAGCTAAAATTACACAAATTACAAGATATGGAACAGTGTTGCTTGCAACAGTTCAAGGATATGGTTTGTCAGTTGGATTAGAGTCGTCAGCTGATTTAGTGATTAATCCAGGAGCTTTTTTTAAAATAACCACTGTTACAACGATTGTTGCAGGAACGATATTTTTAATGTGGTTAGGTGAACAGATTACTCAAAGAGGCATTGGTAACGGTATATCTTTAATAATTTTTGCTGGTATTGTTGCAGAAATTCCAAGAGCTTTAGTTACAACTTTTGAATTAGGTAGAACGGGTGCGGTTTCAACATTTATGATCCTAGCCATATTTGTTCTATTAATAGTTACAATTCTTTTTGTAGTTTTTATGGAAAGAGCATTAAGAAAAATTATTATTAATTATCCAAAAAGACAAATGGGTAACAAAATGTATGGAGGAGAGTCATCTCATTTACCTCTCAAAATAAATCAGGCTGGAGTAATTCCTGCGATCTTTGCTTCTGCACTTTTATTGCTGCCAGTAACATTTTCTAATTTTTCATTTTCTAATAACGAGACATTTTTAAACTTGAGCTCTTATTTTACTCAAGGACAACCCCTTTATATGTTGCTATATGCATCAGGAATAATATTTTTCACTTTTTTTTATACCTCTATAACGTTCAATCCATCCGAAACTGCTGAAAATTTAAGAAAGTATGGAGGTTTTGTGCCAGGAATCAGACCAGGTGAAAGTACAGCGCTGTATATTGAAAATATTTCAACAAAATTAACTACGATTGGTGCTCTATATTTAACTTTAGTTTGTTTGATGCCAGAATTTTTAATTGCAAATTATCCAATACCTTTTTATTTAGGTGGCGCATCTATATTAATTGTTGTTGTGGTAGCTATCGATACTGTAACACAAATACAAACAAGATTAATGAGTTCACAATACGAACAACTGATTAAAAAAACAAAATTTGGTAAGTAAGTGAATATAATTTTATTTGGACCTCCTGGTGCTGGAAAAGGTACTCAGTCTAAATATCTTGTAAACAAATTAAATGCTTTTCAAATTTCAACAGGTGATCTTTTAAGAGAAGAAATCCGAAAAAATTCAGACATCGGTAAAGCAATAACAAATGACATGAAGAATGGTAAATTTATAAGTGATGATATTGTTAATAAACTTATAGAAAATTTAATATCTCATCCTCAAAAAAAAAATAGATTAATCTTTGATGGATATCCTCGATCATTAAGTCAGGCTAAAAATTTAGAAGTGTTACTAAAAAATTCAAATCAGAAAATAGATTTAATTTTATTTCTAAATGTAAATAAAGAAACAATTCTCAAAAGGCTTGAGAAGAGAAAAATTATAGAAAATAGGTCTGATGATGATACTCATACGATAGTTTCAAGGTATGAGAAATACATGGAAACAACCCAACCAGTTCTAAATTTCTACTCAGAGAATCCAAATTTTAAAGAGATTGATGGAAGCTTAGAAATTGAGGAAATAACAAGGAAAATAGAGGCTTTTATCAATGTATAAGACGTTGACTTTGATTAATCTTCTTATATAAAAGGCACAATTTATCACAAAAATTATGGCTCGTATCGCAGGTATAAACATTCCACAGAATAAACTTGTTCACATAGGCTTAACTTATATTTATGGCATTGGTGATAAATTCTCTCAACAAATTTGTTCATCTTTAGAAATTCCAAGAGCTAAAAGAGTAAATGAATTAACAGATGAAGAGATTTTAAAAATTAGAGAGTACATCGATCAAAACTTTAAAGTAGAAGGTGATTTAAGGAGAGATTATTCATTAAGTATTAAAAGATTAATTGATCTAGCTTGTTACAGAGGAACAAGACATAGAAAAAAATTACCTGTTAGAGGACAAAGAACTAGATGTAATGCTAGGACAAGAAAAGGAAAAGCAATCGCTATTGCTGGAAAAAAATTAACACCAACTAAAAAATAGTCATGGCTAAAACTGATAAAGTTGAGAATAAAGATCAGAAAGTAGAAAAATCTACCAAGAAAAGTGTAAAAAGTTCTTATTCAAAAAAAAAGAAAGTTAAGAAAAATATTTTAAATGGAATTGCTTATGTGCAATCAACATTTAATAATACTATCATCTCAATTGCTGATACAAATGGAAATGTAATTTCATGGGCATCTGCTGGACAAAAAGGTTTTAAGGGATCAAGAAAATCAACTCCTTATGCAGCACAGATAGCAGCTGATGCTGCAGCTTCGAAAGCTCTTGAGTATGGAATGAAAACTTTATCCGTTGAAGTCAAAGGACCTGGATCAGGAAGAGAAACTGCTTTAAGAGCATTGCAAGCTAGAGGATTTAAGATTTTGTCAATCAAAGACACTACGCCTATGCCTCATAATGGAACTAGACCACCAAAGAAAAGGAGAGTTTAATGGAAGTTGAAAATGTTAATGTAAAAAACTGGAAGTCATTAATTAAGCCATCTAAATTAGATGTTCAAATAAGTGATGACTTAACTCATGCAAAAATTGTAGCTGAGCCTTTAGAAAAAGGTTATGGATTAACTTTAGGAAATTCTCTAAGAAGGATTTTATTATCATCTATAAGAGGAGCTGCTGTAACATCAATTCAAATTGATGGTGTTTTACATGAATTCACTTCAATAAAAGGTGTTAGAGAAGATGTTACTGACATAGTTTTAAACGTAAAATCTTTAGCACTGAAAAGTAATTCTGAGGGTACAAAAAAATTAATTTTAGATGCTAAAGGACCTGGTGAAATTAAAGCTTCAGATATAGCTCCAGTTGCAGACGTTGAGATTTTAAATCCTGATTTAGTTATTTGCAATCTAGATGAAAATACTACTTTTCATATGGAGATGAATGTTAATACAGGTAAAGGATATGTTCCAGCAGAACTAAATAAACCTGAAGAGCCACCATTAGGCCTTATTGCTATAGACTCACTTTATAGTCCAGTTAAAAAAGTTTCATATTCAGTAAGTACTGCTAGAGAAGGTAAAGCATTAGATTATGACAAATTAACAATGGAAGTTGAAACTAATGGATCAATTTCTGCTGAAGATGCTGTAGCTTATTCAGCGAGAATTTTCCAAGATCAGCTTAAAATGTTTGTAAACTTTGATGAGCCAGTTGAAGCTCCTGTAAAAGAAGTTTCTACTGAACCTGAATTTAACAAAAACTTACTAAGAAAAGTAGATGAGTTAGAGTTATCAGTTAGATCAATGAACTGCTTAAAAAATGACAATATCATTTATATCGGTGACTTAGTTCAAAAATCTGAAGGTGAAATGTTGAGAACACCAAATTTTGGAAGAAAATCATTAAATGAAATTAAAGAAGTTTTAACAGGTATGTCTCTATATTTAGGAATGGAAATTCCTAACTGGCCACCAGACAACATTGCAGAAATGTCTAAGAAATTGGAGGAAGCAATTTAATGAGACATGGGTTGGCAAATAAGAAGTTAAACAGAACATCAGAGCACAGAAAAGCTCTACTTAAGAATATGCTTAATTCTTTGATTAAGTATGAGCAGATTAAAACTACTTTGCCAAAAGCTAAATTTTTAAAACCTCAAGCGGATAAAATAATAACATTAGGTAAAAAAGAAACTTTACAGACAACTAAAATGTTAGTTTCTAAACTACAAGATATTAAATCAGCTAATAAAGTTAAAAAAACACTTTCTAAAAGATATCAAGATAGAAAAGGTGGTTACACAAGAATAATTAAAGCTGGATTTAGATATGGAGATAATGCTCCAATGGCAATAATTGAATTTGTTGATAGAGACGTTGAAGCCAAGAGAGTTGATAAACCAAAAAAAGACACAACTAAAGAGTCTCCTAAAACGGAAGAGAAAAAACAAGCTACAGCTTAAATCATAAATCATGAAGAAATCTTACATCGTTGATTCAACGTGTAATGACATGCGTTTGGACAGATGGTTAAGATTAAAAATTGGAAAAATTCCACAAAGTCTAGTTGAGAAATATTTAAGAACAGGAAAAATAAAGATTAATAAAAAGAAAGTAAAAAGTTCTTTTAAAGTAAAAACAAAAGATGAAATAAATATATTTAATATTGAATTTAAAGAAACAATTCACCAAAAAAAAATTAAGTTTTCACCTTCGAAGGAAATTATCAAATCAAATGAAGATCAAATTATTGACAATAATAATAATTTTGTAGTTTTAAATAAAGCCTCAGGCATATCTGTTCAAGGTGGAACTAAATCAAAAAAAAATTTAGTTGATATTTTTGCTAAAAGTAAAATTTTTGAGGGAACAAAGCCATATTCTGTTCATAGATTGGATAAAGATACTTCTGGAGTTTTTATTATGGCTAAAAACAGAGAGACCGCTCAATTGCTTACTTCTTTATTTAGACTAAGAAAAGTACATAAAACTTATTTAGCTATATGCCAAGGGGAAATTAATAAAAATTTCGGTTTATGGGATGATGATTTGATTAGGTATGACGGTGATAAAAAAATAATCGAAAAAGCAAAAACTTTTTTTAATGTTATTGATAAAAATTCTGAAGCAAGTTTTTTAGAATTAAAACCTATTACTGGACGAAAACATCAGTTAAGAAAACAATTATATGCAATTGGCAACCCTATATTTGGAGATACAAAATATAAATTATCAAATTCTAATAAAGGAATTAATAAAAATTTAATGTTACATTCGTATCAAATTAAATTTAAAATTAATGACATTAAACATACTTATTCAGCATTGTTACCTGATTATTTTAAAAAACTTTTAAAATCAAAAAGACTTAGATTTTCAAATTTGAAATAAAATTTTGAATTAATATATCACTTAGATTTGAGTAATCTTGATCCAAAATATTTTTTAAATTAGTTACTCCTTTATCTGAAATACCACATGGAATAATTTTTTTATAATTTTCTAGATCATTATTTATATTTATTGCGAAACCATGATAGGCTATCCATTTACTAACCCTGATACCTATTGCAGCAATTTTTTTAACTTCATTATTATATTTGTGCCATACACCAATATTATCTTTATCTGGAAAAGTTTCTATTTTATAAAATTTTAAAGTTTGAATTATTGTTTTTTCGATAATTGTTATAAATTTTCTAATATCCTTTTTCTTCCTTAAATCTAAAACAAAATAACATATTAATTGACCTGGCCCATGGTAAGTAATTTTACCACCTCTATTTGTTTCTAATATTTTAATGGATTTATCAATAATCTCATTCTCTTTATAGGAAGTTCCTGCGGTAAAAACTTCATTATGCTCCAAAGTCCAAATTAATTCTTGTTCATTATTTTCATATAAATTCTTTAATCTTGACTCTAGTATATTAATAGCATCAAAATAATTTACTGGTTTTATTGACTTTTTGATCTCTATGTTCATTTATAATTTGTATTATCTTTATTATGTATTAATAGTGCAAATCTAAATTATAGGAATATTTATGTCTTTAACTAAAAAAACTAAAGATAAAAAAGTAAACTTTGAATTTAATAAAGAATATATAAGAGTTGTTACTAGTAAAATAGCTAACAATGACGCCCAATTTATTACTAATTCATTTAATGAAATGCACCCTGCTGATGCTGCAGATATTATTGAGCATCTTAGTGAAGGGGATAGAGAAAGTTTAATTAAATTAAATAATTTTAATATTGATCCGGACGTTTTTGTTGAATTAAATGAATCTATTCAATCTGAAATTATTACTTATTTATCTTCCGACTCTATAGTTAGTATTTTAAAGGGTCTCGAGTCAGACGATGCAATATCTATATTGGAAAATGTTCCCGAAGAAGACAAAAATGCAATTCTTAGTTCTTTACCCCCAAAAGATAGATTTGCTTTATTAGAAAGCTTAAGTTATCCAGAAGATACCGCTGCCAGACTTATGCAGCGTGAATTTACAGCTATACCAAGTAATTGGTCTGTAGGTCAAACAATTGACTATTTAAGAGAAAACAATGATTTACCAGAAGAATTTTTAGAAATTTTTATTGTTAATGAGGATTTTAAACCAATAGGCACTGTTCCTTCATCTAGAGTTTTAACAACACCTAGAGACACTAAAATGGCAACAATTATGTCAGAATCTCAATTATTAATTCCTGTTGAAATGGATAAAGAGGAAGTTGCCAACTTATTTGAAAATTACAATTTGAATTCAGCCGCTGTTGTGGACAAAAACAATAAATTAGTCGGTATGATTATGAACGATGACGTTTTAACAGTATTGAAAGAAGAAGCTGAGGAAGATGCTTTAAGATTAGCCGGGGTAGGAGATGAAGAAATAACTGATGGAGTTGTAAAAAAAACAAAGAGAAGATTTAATTGGCTTTTGTTGAATTTGTTTACTGCCTTTCTAGCAACATGGTGCATAAGTTTATTTGGAGCAACAATTGAACAAATGGTAGTATTAGCTTTCTTAATGCCTATTGTAGCTTCAATGGGAGGAAATGCTGGAATGCAAACACTTGCAGTTACAGTAAGAACTATAGCTACAAATGATTTAACTCAAAATAATTTCTCATCTAATGTATTTAAAGAATTTTCTATTGGTATTTTAAATGGAATTATATTTGCTGCAATAAGTGCTTTAATTGTACAAATATGGTTTCAAGACGGTATACTTTCACTGATCATAGCAATATCAATGGTATTAACAATGATCATAGCTGGATTATTCGGTATACTTGTTCCTTTTACTCTAAAAAAAATGAATATTGACCCAGCAATTGCTTCAAGTGTTTTTGTGACAACAATTACAGATGTAATTGGTTTTGTTTCTTTTTTAGGTGTTGGGGCTTATTTTTTATAAAATTAGATATTGTCTATTAATCTGACATTATTTAAATAATAAGCAATAAATAATCTTGAGTTATTTATTTTTTTTGAAATTTTTAAATT
>CACKBU010000010.1 GCA_902598485.1 uncultured Pelagibacteraceae bacterium | reverse complement strand
GCCAAAATACAAAAAAATTAAACACAAAATAAAATCTGGAGAAACATTTGATAAAATTTTAGAAAATTATTCAATTGAAAAAAAAGAAATAATTAAAATTAAAAATTCATTAAAAAAAAAAGTTAATTTAAATAAATTAAATACAAAACAAATTATCCAATTTAGTTTAGATAAAACAAATAACAAAATTACAGAATTTTCTTTTCAAATATCAAATACTCAAAAAGTATTTTTAAAAAGAAATATTGTAAATGATAGTTTTAATGAAGAAATAATATCAATCAAATCAAACAAAGAAATTGTCTATAAAGAAAACTTGATCTTACAAAGTTTGTATAAAGCGGCTGTAGACGAGCGAATACCAGCTAATATAATAATCGAGTTTGCTAGAATTTATGGATTTCAAGTTGATTTTCAGAGAGATATTAGAAAACAAGACAAATTCCAAATAATGTATGAAATCTTTCTAAATGAAAAAGATGAAATAATTGAAACTGGTGAAATTCTTTTTGCTAATTTAAAACTCAGTGGTCAAAATAATAGCCTTTATTATTTTGATAAAGAAGGAAGTGAAGGGCATTATGATAAAAATGGAAAAAGTGTTAAAAAAGCATTAATGAAAACTCCAATAAATGGAGCAAGACTTTCTTCGCCTTTCGGTATGAGGAAACATCCTATAGATGGTTATAATAAAATGCATAGAGGTACTGATTTTGCAGCTCCAATGGGCACACCAATAATGGCTTCGGGAGATGGAGTTGTTAAAAAAGCTGGATGGTGTGGTGGTGGTGGAAACTGTGTAAAAATAAAACATAACTCCACGTATCAAACAGTGTATGCGCACATGTCAAAGTTTGCACGAGGAATTAAACCAGGAGTGAGGGTTAAACAAGGACAAACTATCGGATATGTTGGTTCCACAGGTAAATCTACGGGACCTCATTTACATTATGAAGTTATTGTGAATGGAAAAAAAGTGAATTCCCAAAAACTCAAGTTACCATCTGGAAAAATACTAAAAGGGCAAGAAAGAAAAATGTTTGAAACAAAAAAAATTAAATTAGATGTTATTAAGTCTGAAAAAATAATTGGTTTAAATTAATTTACATCTACAGAAGTTTCTGTATTACCATTTTCAACTGTTTTATCATCTAAATTTTTTTCAGAAACATCACCAGTATCCATTACCTTATTGGTGATTTTCTCATTTTCATCATTTTTTTCGTTTAAAACTCTTTCCCTTCGATAGCTTTCTCTTTCATTTAATATCCTAGTAAAATGATCCGCATGTTGTAAATAATTTTCTGATAGAATTTTATCACCATTTGATAATGCTTCTCGAGCTAAATCATTGTATTTTTCAATTAATTTTGGTGCGTTGTGATTGTTTCTACTTGGAGATTTTCTTTTGAAATTTTCATTATTTGAGAAATTTGTCCCAAACTTTTGTCTCTCTCCATTAGATTTAAAATTTCTATCATTTCTTCTAAAATCTCTTCTTCTAGAATTATTATTATTGTTGTTTCTAAATGTAACCATGATTTAAATATTTATATTTTTGTGCTAACTATACATCTATAATTCTTACCAAGATCTTTTAGCGCACTATTTATATAAAAACCCTCTTTTTTTAATAAATTAATAACTTTATTCTTTTGATCAAATCCAATCTCTAAAACAAATTTGCCATTTTTTTTAATTAATTCAGATGACTTCTTAATTACTTTCCTGATTTCATTTAAACCGTCTATTCCACCATCCAATGCAAGTTTTGGCTCAAACTTAGCAACATCTTTATCCAAATATTTTAATTTAAACTTTTTAATATAAGGAGGATTAGATACAATTAAATCATATTTGCCTAAATTAAATTTGTCAACATTAGATTTATATAATTTTAATCTTGAGACTAAATTAAGACGTGATGCGTTTATTTTGCTTATATTTAAACATTTCTGGTTGATATCAATACCTGTACCATAAAAATTTTTTCTTTCATTTAAAATCGATAAAAGAATACAGCCAGACCCAACCCCTACATCTAAAATATTAATTTTATTTTTTGATTTTGTTAACTTTAATATAACCTCTACAATTAACTCGGTATCAGGACGTGGTATTAGGGTATCCTTTGAAACAATAAATTCTGAATTCCAAAAAAACTTATTATTTGTCAGATATGCTATAGGTTTACCAATTGAACGTCTTTTTATTAATTGATCAAAAATTAAGAAATCACTTTTTTTTAGTTTTGTTTCAGAATTTAATAAAAGATACTTCCTATCTTTATTAATTATTTTTGACAATAAAATTTCAGAGTCTAAATGGGAATTAGGAATTAATTTATTGGATAAAATTTTTTCTCCATATTTTAAGGCTGAGCAAATATTCATGTATTATTCAAGTTTACTTAAACTTTCCTCTTGAGCTTGTAAAGTCAGTGATTCAATCATTTCATCAAATGCTTCACCTTCTAAAAATTCATCTAATTTATGTAGCGTTAAATTTATTCTATGGTCAGTAACTCTTCCTTGGGGAAAATTATAAGTTCTTATTCTTTCCGACCTGTCGCCAGTTCCAATTTTAGTTTTACGATCTTGTGATCTTTCTTGATCTATTCTTGATCTCTCGAGCTCATAAAGTCGTGCTCTCAAAATTTTCATTCCTTTAGCTTTATTTTTATGTTGAGACTTCTCATCTTGTTGAGACACTGATAGACCTGTTGGTATATGAGTAATTCTAACTGCACTATCTGTAGTATTTACTGATTGTCCTCCAGGTCCTCCTGCTCTAAATACATCTATTCTTAAATCAGCATCATTAATTTTTAAATCTACCTCTTCAGCCTCAGGCAATACAGCAACTGTTGCTGCAGATGTGTGTACTCTTCCCTGCGTTTCAGTATCAGGAACTCTTTGTACTCTATGAACTCCGCTTTCATATTTTAATGTTGAATATATGTTACTACCCTTAATTGAAGCTATAACTTCTTTTAAACCCCCGGCATCGCTTCTTGAAATTGAAATAAGTTCTAAAGACCATTTTTTTTTATGACTAATTTTTTCATACATTTTAAAGAGATCAGAGGCAAATAAACTTGCTTCTAGCCCGCCGGTACCCGCTCTTATTTCAATAATTGCGTTTTTTTTATCTGCTTCATCTTTTGGTAACAAAAATAATTTTAGTTTTTTTTCATTAGCTTCATATCGATTTTGCAAATCTATCAATTCTATATCTGCCATTTTTTTTAACTCTCCGTCAGCAGAGCTATCATTTAATATTTTCTCCAACTCTTCTTTTTCAGTTTGAAAAGAAATGTAATCTTTAGCACTTCCAACTATCTCATTTAAATCTGAGTATTCTTTTGATTTTTCGGCAAATAACTTGTTATCTAATCCACCTGTGGATAAATCTTTTTCTATGGATGAATGTCTTATTATTAATTCCTCAACTGTTTTTAGGGGTATCATAATTAGTTCTCTAATTCAGATGCTTTTTTCTCAACCTCACTTACAACCTTATTAATTATGTCATCAGTCATAACTTTTTCATTTTGAACACCAGATAAATAAAGCATATTATTTCCTTTTCCCCCTCCAGTAATTCCTATATCTGTCATTGCAGCTTCTCCTGGTCCATTAACAACACAGCCAATAATTGACAGTGTTATTGGTGTTTTTATATGAGCTAGTTTCTCTTCCAATATTTTGACAGTATCGATTACCTGAAATGCTTGTCTTGCACAAGAAGGGCAAGAAATAATCTTTACTCCTCTATTTCTCAAATTTAGTGATTTTAATATCTCATTACCAATTTTAACCTCTTGAGTTGGGTTGTCAGATAAAGAAATTCTAATAGTATCTCCAATTCCATCCATTAATAAACTACCAAGCCCTATAGATGACTTTATGCTCCCAGATACAAAACTTCCCGCCTCTGTAATTCCAAGGTGTAGAGGATAATCTATAACTTTAGATAGTTGTCTATATGCTGCTATAGAAAGGAATACATCTGATGATTTGACACTTATCTTAAAATTTAAAAAATCTTTATCTTCTAAAATTTTTATATTTCTTAAAGCACTTTTAACTAATGCCTCTGGACACGGCTCTTTAAATTCCTCCAAAATATCTTTTTCCAGAGAACCTGCATTTACTCCGATTCTTATTGAACAATTATTATTCTTTGCAGCTTTCAATACCTCATGTATCTTTTTTTCATCTCCAATATTTCCTGGATTAATTCTTAAACAGCTAGCTCCATTTTCTGCTGCCTCAATAGCCCTTTTATAATGAAAATGTATATCTGCAACTACTGGTATTGATACATGTTTTATTATCTCTTTTAATGCTTTTGAAGAGTCCTCATCTGGACAAGACACTCTTACAATATCAGCACCTTCCTCAGCTATATCATTAATTTGTTTTATGGTTGCTTTAACATCCGTAGTTAAAGTATTCGTCATTGATTGAACAGAGATTGGATTATCGCCCCCAATCTTTACTTTTCCAACATTTATTACTTTTGTTTTTCTTCTTTTAATATCTCTAAATGGTCTTACACTCATTATAATTAATCTAATTTAAATTCTTTATGTAAAGCGGCTATTGCTCTTTTAACATGCTTAACAGAAACTAGAACTGAAATTTTTATCTCTGAAGTAGAAATAACCAAAATATTAATTTTTTTTGAGGCTAGAGCTTGAAACATTCTATATGTGATGCCTGGAGTCGTTATCATACCAACACCGATAATTGAAACTTTAGAAACACCTTTATCAAAAGATAATTTTTTAAAAGATATTTTTTTATTTTGTTTAATTAATTTTTCTGTTTTTTTTAAATCATCAGCTTTTATAGTAAATGTAAGATCTGTCTCTTTTCCATCTAAAGATATATTTTGAACCACCATATCTACATTTATAAGATTTTTTGATAGTGGTTTAAAAATAGAAGCAGCAACACCAGGTCTATCTTTTACTCCTACAATTGTAATTTTAGCATCATTTTTTGTTGATGAAATTCCAGTAATAATTTGGTCACTAAATGCTTTTTTAGAATTTGTTATTAAGGTACCAGATTTTGATACAAATGAAGATTTTACTTTAACATCAATCTTATTCAACTTTGCATCCTGAACCGATGTAGGCTGCATTACTTTTGAACCAAGAGATGCCATTTCTAACATTTCGTCATAAAAAATTTTTTTAATTTTTTTTGCTTTTTTATACTGCCTTGGATCAGTAGTATAAACTCCATCTACGTCAGTATATATTATACACTCATCAGCTTTAATAAATTTTGCAAGCATGATTGCGGTTGCATCAGATCCGCTTCTTCCGATTGTTGTTATTCTTAGATCTTTATTTACACCCTGAAATCCTGTGATTACAGGTATTCCACCTGAATTCACATATCTATTTAATTCTTTAATACCTACTGAGCTAATTCTTGCACTTGAATAAGGACCATCTGTTAAAATAGGCAATTGCCAAGATGTCCAAGATCTTGATTTAAACCCATTATGTTTTAGTCTACCAGCAATAAGTGCACATGATGCTTGTTCTCCAGTCGAGACTAATGCATCATATTCTGCTCTATCAAAATAGCTACTTATCAGTTTAGATTTATTAACTAACTCATTTGTCACACCACTCATTGCCGATGAAACAACTATTACCTTATTTTTTTTCTTTTTGTAAAAAGCAATAATTTTGCATACCTTTTTAATTCTATCTATAGTTCCTACAGATGTTCCACCAAATTTTAATATGATAGTTTTCATGCTAGCTTTAATTATTAATATTTAATAAATAATGGATAAAATACATCTAAATTATTATGTCAACTATTTATCACAATGACTAGTGTAAATAAAAAAGAAATAGATAAATTTTCTAAAATGGCCAATGAATGGTGGGATCCTGAGGGTAAATTCAAACCACTTCATAAATTTAATCCAACAAGAATAAAATATATAAAAGAAAATATAATTAATAATTTTAAATTAAAAAATAAATCCAAATCTTTATCAGGAATAAATATTTTAGATATTGGATGTGGTGGAGGGTTATTATCTGAACCAATGTCAAGAATGGGAGCAAATGTAACTGGTATTGATGCATCTGATAAAAATATAAAAATCGCAAAACTTCATTCAAAAAAAAATAAACTAAAAATTAATTACTTATGTTCATCGCCTGAAAAGCTTAAAATAACAAAAAAATTTGATGTTATTTTAAATATGGAAATTGTTGAACACGTGGAAGATATAGATTTTTTTTTAAAGTCTTGCTCAAAACTTTTAAAAAAAAATGGACTAATGTTTGTTGCAACATTAAATAAAACTTTGAAATCTTATCTTTTTGCGATTGTTGGAGCAGAGTATGTTTTAAGATGGCTACCAATTGGAACACACGAATGGGAAAAATTTGTTAAACCTGAGGATCTTGAGAAAATTTTAATGAAGTATGATTTATCTCTCAATAAATTAGAGGGTATGAATTTTAATATTATTAAGGATGAATGGAGTATTTCTAAAGATTTATCAGTAAATTATATAGCAAAGTTTATTAAAAACTAATTTTCTTTTTCATCTATCCAGGGAATCATCTGAGCGTCTATACCTTCTTCTTTTAATTCTTTTAAATCTTCCTTTGATGCACTTCCATAAATACCATTTGATTTTTTTTTACCGTTATAATGAATTGATCTAGCCTCATATGCAAAATTATCACCAACGTATTTAAAATTATCTTTAATAAATTTTTGATAATCCTTTATAGTTTTTTTGACTTTATTATATTTTTCTAAATCTATTTTATTATCTGTTTTTGATTTACTATTAATTAATTGAGGAGCCATTATAGTTTTTTCAACTTTGTGTGAGTTGCAATTATGGCAATTCAAAAGTTTTTTCTTTTTCAATCTTTCATATTCATTTGAAGACGCAAACCAACTATCAAATTTTAAATCACATTTTTTACAGATGAGTTTATATTTAATCATAATTCTTAATTAATTATGCTTTTTAATTTTTCAACAAGCTAACTTCTATAATCTGCATTAATTTCAATATATTTATTTGTTAAATCCATCGTATAAGCTGTGAAGTCTTTCTTTCCCGTAAAAGCTTCAATATTAATTTCTATATTTTCTCTTTTCATATAATTTGCTGTTTGTTTTTCATCATAACTTTGATTTAATTTTCCACCTTCAACAATTATTATATCTCCAAACTTAATTGATAATTTATTTAAGTTAATTTTAGGTCCCGCTTTACCAATTGCCATTATTACTCGTCCCCAATTTGGGTCTTCTCCAGCAATTGCCGTTTTTACTAATGGAGAATTTGCAACTGAAAACGCAATTTTTTTTGCATCTATCTCATTTTTACACTTACTAACATTTATTGAAATAAATTTTGATGCTCCTTCACCATCTGAAACAACTCTTTTAGCTAGATTTAAAAGAACATTATTTAGAGCTTTGTCAAAATTTTTAATTTTATTTTCATTTATACTTTTCACTTGGTAATTTTTTACTTCATTGGTTGCAAAAATAGTTGCCATGTCGTTGGTGCTAGTATCACCATCACAAGAAATAGCGTTAAATGTATTAGTTATATTTTTTTTTAATAGTTTTCCTAAAATATCATTAGATAAAGTTGCATCAGTAAATATATATGCAAGAGTTGTAGCCATATTTGGATATATCATTCCTGATCCTTTTGCTATTCCATATATTTTTACTTTTTCACTTCCAATATAACATTCCTCCATAGCTAATTTTGGCTTTGTATCCGTGGTCATGATTGCAAGTGCTGCCTTCATCCAAATAAATTTATTTTGGGTATAACGAATTTTATTTATTAAATTTGGAATATTTTTAGAAATTTTTTCATATGGAAAGATTTCTCCAATAGTGCCAGTGCAACCAAAAATTATATTTTTTGTAGAAATTTTCTTAGGATTATCCTCATCCTCCTCTTGTTTTTTATTTAATTGTTTTGCTGTTAAATCTGCTATTTTTTTTAAACTTTCATAACCTTGTCTTCCTGTAAAAGCATTTGCATTTCTTGTATTTACAATAAGGGAATATATTTTTTTTGGTCTTTGGTTAATATTCCATTTGATATTTTCAGATACTATTTTTGATTGGGTGTAGACAGAAGCGTAATTCGCACCTTCTCTGAAATAGAACATTGCTAAATCATCTCTGATATTTTTATATAAATTTGCAGAAACAACTGAAATTGAAAGACCATCTAAATGATCAAGGTCTTGAAAATCAATCATTTTAGTATTTTTTGATTGAGATGATAAAAAATTTGTTAAATTAATTCCCATATTGTTTAAATTATTTATTTAATACATATATTAAACAATATAAGTAAAGAATAAATCAAATAGTAATGTTTAACCCATTAAATTTAATAACAAAATTTATCAAATCTAGTAATCAAAAAGAGCTAGATAGAATTGGTAAAATTGTTGAAAAAATAAACTCATACGAGGAAGATTTTAAAAATTTAAATGATGACGACTTTCCAAAAAAAACTACTGAATTTAAAAATCAGTTAAAAGATGGAAAAACTTTAGACGAGTTACTTCCTCAAGCTTTTGCTTTAGTTAGAGAGGCTGCCAAAAGAACACGTAATGAGAGACACTTCAATGTCCAATTAATAGGAGGTGTAGCTTTACATCAGGGTAAAATTGCAGAAATGAGAACAGGAGAAGGAAAAACTTTAACAATCACATTAGCTGCTTACTTAAATGCCTTAAGCGAAAAAGGTGTTCATATAGTTACTGTTAATGATTATCTTGCAAAAAGAGACTCTATAGAAATGGGTGAGATATATAATTTTCTAGGTGTAACTTCTGGATTTATTAATAATTATCAAGATGATGAAGAACGTAAGAAAAAACTATAATTGTGATATCACTTATGCAACTAATAGTGAATTGGGTTTTGATTACTTAAGAGATAATATGAAATTTTCTGAACAACAAATGGTTCAGAGAGATCATAATTTTTCGATAAAATTATTGTAAAGCAGTTTGTTTTCATTTTTTTTGTAATTGAAATAACTTGTAAAAATTGCGGTAAAAAAAATTAGCAAAACTAATCCTGAAATTTCTAAATTTTTTTTAAGCTTGTTTTTTAATTTTTTTAACATTTAATTATTATGAGATTACAATTATTAGTTTAGAGGAGGTTAAAAATCAAAAAAAAGCCTTTAAAATAAGGTATTTTTATATAAAATTTTATTCTTAAATGCTTGATTTCCCTTATTTTTAGCCTATAAGCACTGAACTTTCTCAGTAAAAAAATTGTTTATGCAATAAATAAATGAGGATTATTGAGCCTTTTTTGCTCAATTAGCTATTTAAAAAGTTAAAATTTAAGAAGAGAAGTGTGGACGGTTAAGGTTACCAAAATTTGTCGTACACACTTCAATCACATATAAATTTTATTCTTAGAATTTATATGGAAGCTAGTGTGCGCCGTTTTTAAACTTGAGAGTTTGATCATGGCTCAGAACGTACGCTGGCGGCACGCCTAACACATGCAAGTCGAACGAAGTAGCAATACTTAGTGGCAGACGGGTGAGTAACATGTAGGTATCTGCCCTTTGGCCTGGAATAACACGAGGAAACTTGTGCTAATACCGGATAAGTCTTTACGGAGAAAGCTTTATGCACCATTGGATGAGCCTGCACTTGATTAGTTTGTTGGTGGGGTAATGGCCTACCAAGACTGTGATCAATAGCTGATTTGAGAGGATGATCAGCCACATTGGGACTGAGACACGGCCCAAACTCCTACGGGAGGCAGCAGTGGGGAATCTTGCACAATGGAGGAAACTCTGATGCAGCGATGCCGCGTGAGTGAAGAAGGCCCTTGGGTTGTAAAGCTCTTTCGTCGGGGAAGAAAATGACTGTACCCGAATAAGAAGGTCCGGCTAACTTCGTGCCAGCAGCCGCGGTAATACGAAGGGACCTAGCGTAGTTCGGAATTACTGGGCTTAAAGAGTTCGTAGGTGGTTGAAAAAGTTGGTGGTGAAATCCCAGAGCTTAACTCTGGAACTGCCATCAAAACTTTTCAGCTAGAGTATGATAGAGGAAAGCAGAATTTCTAGTGTAGAGGTGAAATTCGTAGATATTAGAAAGAATACCAATTGCGAAGGCAGCTTTCTGGATCATTACTGACACTGAGGAACGAAAGCATGGGTAGCGAAGAGGATTAGATACCCTCGTAGTCCATGCCGTAAACGATGTGTGTTAGACGTTGGAAATTTATTTTCAGTGTCGCAGCGAAAGCGATAAACACACCGCCTGGGGAGTACGACCGCAAGGTTAAAACTCAAATGAATTGACGGGGACCCGCACAAGTAGTGGAGCATGTGGTTTAATTCGAAGATACGCGCAGAACCTTACCAACACTTGACATGTTCGTCGCGACTTTAAGAGATTAAAGTTTTCGGTTCGGCCGGACGAAACACAGGTGCTGAATGGCTGTCGTCAGCTCGTGTCGTGAGATGTTGGGTTAAGTCCCGCAACGAGCGCAACCCTCACTTTTAGTTGCCATCATTTAGTTGGGCACTCTGAAAGAACTGCCAGTGATAAGCTGGAGGAAGGTGGGGATGACGTCAAGTCCTCATGGCCCTTACGTGTTGGGCTACACACGTGCTACAATGGTATCTACAACAGGAAGCAAGACGGCGACGTTAAGCAAATCCTTAAAAGATACCTCAGTTCGGATTGCACTCTGCAACTCGAGTGCATGAAGCTGGAATTACTAGTAATCGTGGATCAGCGTGCCACGGTGAATGCGTTCCCGGGTCTTGTACACACCGCCCGTCACACCATGGGAGTTGGTTCTACCTTAAGGCAAGGTTTCAAACCCTTGACCACGGTATAGTCAGCGACTGGGGTGAAGTCGTAACAAGGTAGCCGTAGGGGAACCTGCGGCTGGATTACCTCCTTTCTAAGGATGAATGAAAGTAAAATTTCATTCTAAATAATATACAGGATAATGTTGACCGTCCTCATTTCTCTTCTTAAAGCAGTGTTTCTCTTGCATGGGGGCCGGTAGCTCAGTTGGTTAGAGCACACCCTTGATAAGGGTGGGGTCGAAAGTTCGAGTCTTTCTCGGCCCACCAATTATAGATCATGGGGGATTAGCTCAGCTGGGAGAGCGCCTGATTTGCATTCAGGAGGTCAGCGGTTCGATCCCGCTATCCTCCACCAAACACTTAGTTATAAAAAATCGTAAAGAATTAATAATTAATATCAATATCTATATCCGAATATTAGTAATGTTATTAGCTAATGTTCAAAATAAAAATTTGATTCAACACAGAATTTTTTTCTGTGCATAAATCAAGCGTTTAAGGGCGTGTAGTGGATGCCTTGGCACTGAAAGCCGATGAAGGACGTGATATACTGCGATAAGTTTCGGGGAGCTGTATGTAAGTTTTGATCCGAAAATTTCCGAATGGGGAAACCCACCACTTTATGTGGTACTTTAAACTGAATACATAGGTTTAAAGAGACAACCTGGAGAACTGAAACATCTAAGTAACCAGAGGAAAAGAAATCAATTGAGATTCCGTTAGTAGTGGCGAGCGAACGCGGACTAGGCCAGTAGTTTTGTTAAAAAAATTTGAATAGTTTGGAAATGCTAACCATAGAGGGTGATAGTCCCGTATGAGTAATGTTTAACAAAATTCTTGAGTAAAGCGGGACACGTGAAATCCTGCTCGAATATAGGGGGACCACCCTCTAAGCCTAAATACTCTTCAGTGACCGATAGTGAACTAGTACCGTGAGGGAAAGGTGAAAAGAACCCCTATTAGGGGAGTGAAATAGAACCTGAAACCGCATGCCTACAATCAGTCGAAGCTCTTTTTAGAGTGACGGCGTACCTTTTGTATAATGGGTCAGTGACTTAATTTATTAAGCAAGCTTAAGCCATCTAGGTGTAGGCGCAGCGAAAGCAAGTCTTAATAGGGCGATTAGTTTAATGAATTAGACCCGAAAACGAATGAGCTTACCATGAGCAGGTTGAAAGTAAGGTAACACTTACCGGAGGACCGAACCAGTTGACGTTGAAAAGTCTTTGGATGACTTGTGGTAAGGGGTGAAAGGCCAACCAAATTCGTAGATAGCTGGTTTTCCGCGAAAACTATTTAGGTAGTGCGTTGAATAAATAGACATTTAGAGGTAGAGCACTAAATGGGCTAGGGGGAAGAGATTCTTACCAAACCTAATAAAACTCCGAATGCTAAATGTTGTTCTTCAGCAGACAGACTGTGGGTGCTAAGGTCCATGGTCGAGAGGGAAAGAGCCCAGACCACCAGATAAGGTCCCCAAATTATGATTAAGTGTGAAAGGATGTGGAAATTCCTTAACAGCCGGGAGGTTGGCTTAGAAGCAGCCATCCTTTAAAGATAGCGTAACAGCTCACCGGTCTAATAGAGTTTCTGCGCCGAAGATGTAACGGGGCTAAAATCATATACCGAATCTGTGGATTTATAATTTTTTCGAAAATTATAACTGGTAGCGGAACGTTCTGTAAGCCTGTGAAGGGATACCCGTGAGGGATCCTGGAGGTATCAGAAGTGCGAATGCTGACATAAGTAACGATAAAAGAAGTGAAAAACTTCTTCGCCGAAAATCCAAGGGTTTCTGCGCAAGGTTAATCCGCGCAGAGTTAGTCGGCACCTAAGGCGAGGGCGAAAGCCGTAGTCGATGGAAATAAGGTTAATATTCCTTAACCAGATGGTAGTGACGGATCTTGTAAATTGTAAGTTCTTAATGGATTGAACTTGCCGTGAAAAGGTTCCAAGAAATAGCTCCATCATTAGACCGTACCCTAAACCGACACAGGTGGATTAATAGAGTATATTTAGGCGCTTGAGAGAATGATGTTGAAGGAACTCGGCAAAATACTTCCGTAACTTCGGGATAAGGAAGACCTTCTTGTAGGCAACTATGGGAGGGTGGCACAAGCCAGGGAGAAGCGACTGTTTATCAAAAACACAGGGCTCTGCTAACACGTAAGTGGATGTATAGGGTCTGACGCCTGCCCGGTGCTGGAAGGTTAATGCGGTTGGTGCAAGCTAACTTCTGAAGCCCCAGTAAACGGCGGCCGTAACTATAACGGTCCTAAGGTAGCGAAATTCCTTGTCGGGTAAGTTCCGACCTGCATGAATGGCGTAACGATTTCTCCGCTGTCTCCAACATCAACTCAGTGAAATTGAATTCTCCGTGAAGATGCGGAGTTCGCGTAGTTAGACGGAAAGACCCCGTGCACCTTTACTGCAACTTTACATTGGTATTAGGAAAAACATATTTAGCATAGGAGGGAGACATTGAAGCAAAGGCGTCAGCTTTTGTGGAGTCACCAGTGAAATACCTCTTTTGTTTTTCTTGGTATCTAACTGATTGCCGTTATCCGGCATCAAGACATTGTATGGTGGGTAGTTTGACTGGGGCGGTCGCCTCCCAAATAGTAACGGAGGCGTGCGAAGGTAGGCTCAGAACGGTCAGAAATCGTTCGTAGAGTGCAATGGCATAAGCCTGCCTGACTGTGAGACTGACAAGTCGAGCAGAGACGAAAGTCGGTCATAGTGATCCGGTGGTTCTGAGTGGAAGGGCCATCGCTCAACGGATAAAAGGTACGCCGGGGATAACAGGCTGATACTGCCCAAGAGCTCATATCGACGGCAGTGTTTGGCACCTCGATGTCGGCTCATCACATCCTGGGGCTGGAGCAGGTCCCAAGGGTTTGGCTGTTCGCCAATTAAAGTGGTACGTGAGCTGGGTTCAGAACGTCGTGAGACAGTTCGGTCCCTATCTGCTATGCGTGTAGAAGAATTGAGAGGAGTTGACCCTAGTACGAGAGGACCGGGTTGAACATACCACTGGTGGACCGGTTGTAGCGCCAGCTGCAGTGCCGGGTAGCTAAGTATGGACGAGATAACTGCTGAAAGCATCTAAGCGGGAAACTCACCTCAAAACTAGTTCTTCCAATAGAGCCGTGGTAGACCACCACGTTGATAGGCTGGATGTGGAAGCGCAGTAATGCGTGCAGCTGACCAGTACTAATAGCTCAATTGGCTTGATTTATGCACTGAAAAAAATTTTAATGTAGATTAGATTAGTTATGAATTTAAAAAATTCAAAATATTTAATTAACTCAAAATATAGTTATGATTTGATTATTCAAAAACCTAAATTTTCTAAATTTGTTTTTGAAATTTAAAATCAATCTCAGCATTTTTTGCAAATTTTCTATCTACCATTTTATCTCCAATATATATAGATTTGCCCTTTAAGAGTTTCATTTTTCTTTTTAGTGAAATAGCATTTGGTTTTGGTGAAAAAGAATTATTTAAACCCAGTATAAATTTACATTTATTTCTTAATTTAAGCTCTGTTAAAATTTTTTTAATAGTTGAGGTTAAGTTGTTAGATACTATATAGAATGTATTAATTTGAGAAATTAATTTTAAGGTTTTTTTTTTAGACTTATAGTAAATTTTATTTTTTGGCTGTTCATATTTTTTAATTAAACTAAAGATTTTTTTATTTTGTAATTTTAATAATTGAATTTTTTTGTAAAAACTCAGGTTTGGATTAATATTTTTTTTTTTACAGAGAGTATCTAATTCTTTTTTAAGAGATTTCCAGTTTACTTTTAAATCTACAATTGTTCCATCAAAATCAAAAATATAATTCTTGTATTTATCTAATTTCATTAAATGTTTCTGTGTAATACTTAATCATCTTAATTTTTCTTTTAGGAACTTTTAATTTTATTTTTTTTAGACCAAAATAATATTCAATCATCAATTTTGGAATATTTATACCCAACTCTGTTGATAAAGGAAGACCTCCTGCTGCAAATCGAGGATTCATTTCTATAAACTTATATTGATTTTTTTTTCTAAAAACTTGAACATTACATGCGCCGATATATTTTAACTTTTTTATTAAATTTTGAGTAATTTTTAACAATTTATTGTCAAAAATATTTTCTGCAACGATTGCTTTCCCGTCTTTAATTTTAATTCTTTTTCTTGCAACATAAGCAATGATTTCATTTTCACGATTACATAATAAATCTATAGTAATTTCTTCCCAATTATAAAATTTTTGAATAATATAATTCTGTTTTGAATTTAATTTTAGATAATAATTTAAATCTTTTTTGTTGTTTATTTTTTTTGAATTTTTTGAAGAGGTACCTTTTACTAATTTAACAAATACAGGATATTTAATTTTTTGATTGTCAGAATATATTTCTGGATATTTATAATTAAATTTGTTTAGTAAATTATAAAATTTTAATTTATTATTGACTAAATTAATTTTTTTATAATTATCAAGAAAAATACCAATATTCTGATTATGAAACTTTTCTTTAAATTTTGCAAATATTGATATTTCATTTGAATGAATAGGAAATATAAAATTGATTTTATTCTTTTTTGCAATTTTTATTATTTTTAAAATGTAATTTTTATTAATTTGATGATTAAAAACATAGTTTTTATTTACTAGGTATAAACCGCTTGCATTAACATCTTTATCGATTCCAATTATATTAATTTTAATTTTTTTAATTTTTCTTAAAGATTTTATTATATCTATTGCTGAACTTGTTCCACACGATGTAATTAGAACGTTAATTTTTTTCATTAATCAATTTTCATAATTAGATCAATCTTTTTCATTATTTGATCTACAATTAAATCACTTCCAAAGCCAAATGTATGCACTTCGTCCCAATATAAAATTTCGTGTTCGGTATGAGTTATACATCTTTCCTTTACTGAGTTATCACAGAAAATTTTACTCGGATAAACTCTAAATATGTTATCATGAATAATTGAGTCATAAAGCTCATAGGTAGTATTTGTTCTATTTAAATATTCTAAATATGAAGTTGTGATTTTATTATTTTTTATATCTTCTTCCTTTATAAAAATTAATGGCTTTTTTAGGTGTGAAAGCATTTTTTTTCTCACATGCCAACCTACTTCTGGTACTGGATATTGTAAAATTATTTTATGACCTTTATTTGCTAAAAATAAAACTTCTTTTTTAAAATCCTTTTTAATACTCATACTTCTATTTTTTTGTGTGTTATTTGTAATATTTTTCTTTCTAAAAAAGTTTGTTGAGCCCTCTAATGCTAATTGAGATTGAAATATTTTGGTTTGACCACCTTCTTTATTATCATAAAATTTTTCAGTTAGATAAAGTGGCATCATTCCTCCAATTATAACAATTGAGTTTTTACTCTTTAGCAAAGTTTTTTTTCTTTCATCCTGAACTTTATAATTACAAGATTTTGTTGGCTTATTTGAGAAAACATCTATCCATTCATAATTCGGCAGATAAAGACAAGAAGGATTAGTCATAATTGTTAAACTATAGTTTTGATCTATTAGCTTTGATTTTAAATTTTCTTGATAGGCAGCTAAAACAGAGTCTCCAATCAAATAAACCTTGTTTTTTGAATCATGATTAAAACTACAGTGCATTTCTACTCTATCATAACATTTATTATTTTTCTCATCTGTTGAGATGTTCCAAGGGTTTTCATTACTGAAATTTTTTTGTAAGATTAAAGGCATTCTTTTTTTGTAGCCATTGTTGTAGATTACAAAAGAAGCAAAAATAATTGGAATTAACAAAAGAATGCATAAGTTCCACGAAAAATTTTTAAATTTCATTAATTTTTTATTTCTAAAAGGTTGTTCTATAAAAACAAAAGTTAAATATGATAATAAAATTGAAAGAATAATTATAAATATTTTTGAATTTAAATTTAGCTCATCCTGTAAAATTATTCTTCCAAATGCAAACAATGGATGATGCCACAGGTACAATGAATAAGATAATAATCCAAAAAAAAGTAAAATTCTTAAAGATAGAATTTTTGTAATCAAACTTTTTTCATCTGAAAAATAAATTATTAAAACTGTTCCAATAATTGGTATTAACATTTTATATGAAGGTAATTTATCTGTTTCTTTAAAAAAAAAGATTGAATAGAATATTAAAATCAATCCAAGTAACGGTAAAATATTGTTAAGAATTTTATTATCTATTCTGCCATGATCAGTTACTATTTTTGCAATAATTATACCAGCAATTAATTCCCATCCTCTTGTATGAAGTGAATAAAAATTTAAACGATTGTTAAATTCACTCAATATTTCAGAAAATTGTAATGAAAATAAAAATGCAAAAAATAAAAGAATTAGAATATGATCTTTTGAAAACTTTGAAATAAGTATAAATATGATCGGAAAAATTATATAAAATTGTTCTTCTACTGCCAGACTCCATAAATGCAAGTGCGGAATTTGCAATGAGGATGTTGCAAAATACTCAATCTCAAAATTATAAAATAAATAATTTGAGTAATAAAAAATAGCAGAGAAAACTGTATTTGAATAATCTATTAAATCTTTTGGCAATAAATAGAGCCATCCGATAATAGAAGACATAATCAATACTGTGAGTAAAGCAGGCAATATTCTTCTTGCGCGACGCTCATAAAATCCTTTAAATGAAAATATATTTTTTTTGTGCTCCCTAAAAATTATTGAAGAAATTAAGTACCCAGATATAACAAAAAAAATATCAACACCTACAAACCCTCCTGAAAAAAATTCTTGTCCTTTAAAGGCAAATTTTGCATGAAAAAAAATTACAGATAATACTGCAATTGCCCTCAATCCATCAATGTAACTTTCATATTTTATAGAATGATTAAAATTACTATTTGTTACTTGATAATGAATTTTTTTTATATTCTTTGACATCACTTACTAAAGTCTTCCAACCTTTTTTGTTTGTTACTTTTTTTACAATAAAATCTTCTTTCCTAAAATGGATGGTACCTTTAAAAATTTTATTCTTTTTTGATTTATTTTTATTTTTTTTTATCGAAATCCAATTTTTCTTAAATAATTTATTCAGTTCTGTTCTTACTTTGATGTAGAGTTCATTTAAAGAATTATTATTTTTATAATTAATTTTTTTTTGAACTATTATGTCACCTGAATCTATTTCACTGCTTACATAATGTATTGAAACACCCAAAGGTCTTGTGTCATATACAGTCCAGAAAATAGGCTGCCAACCTCTTGAAAATGGCAGATATGAATGATGTAAATTAATGATATTTTTTTTAAATTTTAAAATAACATTTTTTTTTATTTTAAAACGATATCTATCTGAAACAATGAATTTAATTTTTTTCTCTTTAATAATTTTATTTAAATTTTTATTACAAGTTATAAAAACATTATCTCCTTTACTTGCGATAAAATTGGTAATTTCATTTTTTGATAGTTTATTTTTATTGGTAAGATATAGGACATTAATACTCATGTTTATTTAAGTTAATTTTATTGTAAAAATATTTTTTTATAAATTTTAATATTTTTATATTATCTTATTTAAATAAATATATAAAAATAACTTTATGAATAATACATTTAGAAATTTTAGACACAAATTCTTAAATATCGAGAAAGCTGAGGGAATTTATATATACTCTAACAGAAAAAAAATTCTTGATATGACTGCTGGTATTTCTTCATTTCAAATTTTAGGCTGGAATAATAATTTTATAAATAATGCAATAAAAACTCAGATGAAACTATTCAGCCACATATGCTACAAAACTTTTAATGATAAAAATATAGATAAATTATCTAATATATTAATAAAAAATGCAGACCATAAACTTGATGCAGTTTATTATTCGGGAAATTCAGGTGGTGAAGCGTGTGAGGCTGCTATGAAATTAAGCTTTCTTACTCACCAGGCTTATGGACAAAAGAAAAAAAAATGGTTTATAGGAAGAGATCAATCTTATCATGGGATAGGAACTGATGCCATTTCGATCGCTGAAAGACCAGGTTTAGAAATTTATAAATCTTTTTTTTCTAAATTTAGAGATAGAGTAAGTCAAAATCATTATT
The DNA here is from genome assembly GCA_902598485.1 of uncultured Pelagibacteraceae bacterium. Taxonomy (GTDB): domain Bacteria; phylum Pseudomonadota; class Alphaproteobacteria; order Pelagibacterales; family Pelagibacteraceae; genus Pelagibacter. Next base: position 14,121 of record CACKBU010000010.1, on the reverse strand, counting down.
TGTATGAAAGATATGCTGGAGAAAGTGAAGAAGATTATTCTAAAAGATGCGCAATAGAATTAGAGAAAAAAATTCTAAAACTTGGACCTGAAAACGTTTCAGGATTTGTTGGTGAAACAATGATGGGAGGATTAATTGGTGATGTAGAACCCTCAAAAAATTACTGGAAATACATTAGAAAAGTTTGTGATAAATACAATGTTCATTTAATTCTAGACGAATGCTATTGTGGCTTAGGAACTAATGGAAAATTATATTGTTGTGACTGGGATAAAATTACACCAGATTTTATATTTGTAGCAAAGGCTTTATCTGCCGGTTATGTGCCAATGAGTGCAGTGATAACTAGAAAAAAGTATGAACAAAAAATATTAGACAAATTTGGAAGAGTTTTGCATAGCACAACTAATCAAGGACATTCTTTGGGGATAGCCGCATCATTAGCATGCCAAAAAATTATTACAAAGAAGAAAACCCTTAATAACGTAAACTATATTGGGAACTATATGAGAAAAGTTATAAAAGATGAATTAGGAGATCATGAATTTTTTTTTGATGTAAGAGGCAGAGGTCTAAGATTCTCTTTTGAGTATAGGTGTAAGAATAAAAATCAATTTGGATTAAAACTTAAAGAAATAATGTTTAAAAAACATCATATATTAATAAGCGGTAAATGGCATAGAGTCTGCTTTACTCCGGCATTAATTATTAACAAAGAACAGTCTGATCTAGTCTTGGACAAGTTTGTTGAAGAGTTTAAGAAATTATCTAAAAGTTGGCACTAAATTATTTTTTAAAGAATTCTAGGCTAATGTTTGAATTAAATTTTTTTGTTTTCGCAAGCATATAATAAGCATCAATTTTAACCCGGTTTATCATTTTATATCTTTCGCTAAGGAAGTACAAAAATTTTTTTTCAAAATTAATTTGTGTTTTATTTTTTTTAATTTTAAAGTTATTATTTATTAAATTAAGAAATTCTTTACAAGCACCAAGTATTTGATATTTGTTACATTCTAGAAGATTTATCTTATTATATTTATGACCATTAGTCTCAAATAATAAATCTTGCTTATAGATCTGACTTATATTCATTTTCTTTTTTGAATTTTTAAAATAATGATTCTTTGGTAAATACATGCATTTTGATGCAAAGGTATTAATAAAACCCATCGGGACATATGAGTATAATAATATTGGCTTATTAAAAATATTATCTGCGATAGACTCTGCTCCACTACCATTTGAAATTACAAAACTGCAAAATTTAGCTAAGCCAATATCTAAATCTTCACTCCAATATTTAAATCCATAGTCTATAATTTTTTTATTTTCAAAAGAGATTTTTGTTTTTGGAAATTTTCCAATTCTAAAAACGTAATATCCTCTTCTAGCAAGATAGTTTGAAGTTAATTTAAGATTATTTATATTAGTATTTCTAAAATTGTGGTAGTTTGTTTTTATTTTAGGAAAGGTCTTTTCTAAAAAGTATTCATCTCTGGCAAAAATTAAAACTATTTTATCTTTATTAATGTCAATATTGAATTTTTCTAAAAACTTTTTTGTATTTTGTTCCGATTTACTAAAATCATATTTTATTATTTTGTTTCTTAATTTAGAATAATCTCTACTAGTATTTTTATTAAATTTAATGAAATTTTTTTCAGAATTTAAAAATTTAAATTTATTTAAATAAAAAAAAGGTTCAATTATAAAATATGGTACATTAATAAAATATTTATTAAAAGCGTTAAGTAATATTTTATTTGAAATTAGTTTATTAAAAGATACAAAATCAATAGAATTTTTACTTTTAAAAATTTTATCTTTAATATAAATATTTATATCAGCTGAAAAATGACCCAATCTATCTGATCTCTCATAGAGGCCAAATCTTACTAAAAAAATTGGGTTTATTAGCTTGATTAAACAAAAAATTAAAGTGTGAGGAAAAAAAAATAGTAGAAAAAACTCTCTTTTTTTTAAATTATAATAAACTATCTCAGCTAAGCTTTTTGTTTTTAGTTCTTTCTTGAGTTTAAAAAACCTATTCATTTATTTTATAAAGTGATAAAATTAAATCTAATATATAATAACTTATCTTAAAAAAAATTTAATGAAAAAAATCAAACTTTTTGATTTAAAAAATGAAAATCATTTAGAAAATTATTTTCTTAAGAGTTTTAAACAATTATTGAGAGTAAAAAATTATGTTAAGGGGAGCCCTATTTTTGATTTTGAAAAAAAATTTGCAAGATATAATGAAAGTAAATATGCTATATCATGTAACTCGGGTACAGATGCTTTATATATAATTTTGAAAGCTTTGGGAGTTGATAATAAGTCAGAAGTTATTACAACATCTTTATCCTGGATATCTTCTGCAAGCTCAATTAGTCATACAGGTGCGAAACCTATTTTTATAGATACAAGTAAAGATTTTAATATTGATGTCAAAAAAATTGAGAAATCAATAACAAAAAAAACAAAAGCGCTATTGATAGTGCATTTGTATGGTTTGCCATGTGATATGGATGAAATTTTATCAATATGTAAAAAAAATAAAATTCATCTTATCGAGGATTGTGCTCAATCTCATTTTTCTAAATATAAAGGCAAAAATGTGGGAAATTTTGGTATAGCATCAGCATTCAGTTTTTTTCCAACTAAAACATTGGGGGCCTTTGGTGATGCCGGATGTGTAATTACAAATAACAAAACAATTGAGAAAAGAGTAAGATTAATTGCCAATAATGGAAAAAAAAATAATAGAGAATTTATAAAACAAGGTATTAATTCTAGGATGGATACACTCCAAGCATTAATATTATCAAAAAAATTAGATAAAACTCACAAAGAAATAAGAAAAAAAAGAAGAAATGTATTAATTTATAAAAATGAGTTAAAAAAATCAAAATTTTTAAGTCATATTGAAATACCAAACTATAAGTTAAGTACCTTTTATGTTTTCACAATACGAATAAAAAAATTTAGAAATGAACTTAGATCATGGTTATTAAAAAAAAATATTGAAACGGGTGTTTATTATGATTTTGTGTTACCACATACTAAATTGTATTTAAAAAAAAATTATAAAAAAAAATTTTTTAAACAGTCCAAAATTAATTCAATTGAAACTTTATCTTTACCAATTCATCATAATTTGACTATAAAAGAAATTAAATATATTTGTAAACAAATAAATATTTTTTTTGAAAAAGTTAATAATTTTTAAATTTTGAAATTATCTCTAAAACAGCAAGGTTATGTTTTTTACCAGTTAAACATTTAACTTTTTTATTTATTATACATTTATAAAAATGATTTATTTCATTTGTTAGTGGTTCTTTAAATTTGAAGTTAATTTTTTTACCTTTTTTTTTTATATATTTAAAATTATTTATAAATTCTTTATCCATTCTAATACTTCTGTTTTTATGCAATGGTAAAATAGATTTATTTGCAATGAGAATTTCTCCTGGTAAATTATCATCATAGATTAACATTTTTTTGGAACCAACAATAACTAGTTTTCTAATTTTTTCCGGGTAAAGCCAACTTACATAAATATTTGCATAAATTTTTTGTTTAAATTCTAAATTTATGAAACTTACATCACTAATATTTTTTTGAAGAATTTTTATGTCATAATTTTTTACTTTTTTTACTTTTTTATAATTTAATATATTTAAAATAATACTTAAATCATGTGTAGAAAAATTGAGTTTTACATCAACATCATTACGAACTCGTCCAAGATTTAATCTTTCAGAATTTATAAATAAAATATTACCAAGTTGTCCTTTTGATAAAATTTTTTTAATTTTGTTTATTCCGTCATGATAAATATATTGGTCCCCAGACATCAAAGTTATTTTTTTTTTTTCAGCAAGAGAAAATAACTTTTTAACCTCAGTTAACCTTGTGCAAAGTGGCTTTTCTACAAATGTGTGTTTTTTAAATAAAATACTTTTTTCTACAATTTTAAAATGTGTTGTGGCAGGTGTACAAATAAAAACTGCATCAATGTCTTTGTCATTAAAAACATCATTAATTTCAGTTGAAGTTTTTAGAGTATTTTTTATTCTTTTAGCAATTCTAAAACGATTTTTATCTTTATCTACAGCATACTTAACATCTAATTGTTTATTTTTTGTTAAAGACTTTAAAACTTTTGGACCCCAATATCCTAATCCAATAATTGCACACTTAATTTTTTTCTTCACCAACTAGAGTAGCCCCCATCGATCGTAATTACTGATCCATTAATATATGATGATTTTGAAGAACAAAGCAATTCTATTACTCCAAATAATTCCTCAGTTTTCATCATCCTTTTTTTTGGGATATTTATTAACATTTTTGTTTTGAAATTCTTATTAATATTTGAATCTACTCCGCCTGAAGCAATAGCGTTTATATTTATTTTTTTTCCATATAATGATGCTAAATATTTTGTAAGTCCAATAACACCATACTTGCTTGTCACATAAAAAATATTTTTTTTCTCTTTATACATATGGTGTTTAGGCGATTGAATTCCATAAAGAGATGCAAAATTTATGATGCCTTTTGCTTTTTTGCAAATTTTTATGAAATTAATATTTGTAAGATAAAAAGAGTAAAGATTAATATTGTGAAAGTCTAAAAATGCTTGATAGGAATTGCTTGTTGATCTCTTCTTATTAACTGATAAGTGATCATTATATCCATGTAAATTAATCAAATATTTTGCATCTTTATTTTTTTTTAAAATATCTAATACTTCTTTTTCATTTACTAAATTATGGCCCTTTTTAATATCCAAACCTACGACTTTAAATTTTTTTTTTAAAAAATTATAAATTTTTTTACCTATTAGCCCTTCACTGCCAGTCAAAATAATTTTTTCCATTTTAGAATTTTTTTTATATTATTTTTTAAATTAAAAATTATAGTAATATATACAAATGAAAATAAGTATACCAAATAAAATTAATATTGTTGCAGAAATTGGATGCAATCATATGGGTAAAATGCAATTAGCAAAAAAAATGATTATACTTGCAAAAAAAGCTGGTGCGGATTATGTAAAATTTCAAAAAAGAGATAACAAAGTTCTTCTTTCAAAGAAGCAATTTAATGAAAAACACCCGGTTGAAAAAAATTCATTTGGCAACACATATGGAGAGCACAGAGAATTTTTGGAATTTAGTTTTAATCAGCACAAAGAGCTTTATAATTATTGTTCAAAAAACAAAATTAAATATTCTTGTTCTGTCTGGGATGTAAATTCAGCAAAATTAATGAAAAAAATTTGCAAAGACTATATTAAAGTTCCCTCTGCGGTTAATCTAAATTTTTCTTTGCTAAAATATTTATGCATTAACTATAAAAAAGATATTCATGTTTCAACAGGCATGACAAGTAAAAAAAATGTTAAAAAAATTGTAAATTTTTTTAAAAAATATAAAAGAAATAATAGTTTAATTTTATACTCATGTGTTTCAGATTATCCTGTAAATATTAGTAATGTAAATTTACTCGATGTTTATGAGTTGAAAAACAAATATAAAAAATTAGTTAAAAAAATTGGTTTTTCAGGACATCATAATGGTTTATCTATAGATAACTGCTCAGTATTATTGGGTGCTGAGTGGATTGAAAGACATTTTACTTTTGATAGGACTGCCAAAGGAACTGATCATGCTGCATCGTTAGAATATGAGGGTTTATATAAATTAAAAATTAGAATAGATGAAACACTTAAAGCTTTAACATATAAAACAAAAAATATTTTAAATTGTGAAAAAAAACAATTTGATTATCTTAAAAAAACAAACATTCTTAAAGAGGTCGACTCTTAATAAGCTTACCTTTTATTTGATAATTTAATTCACTTAAAGAATGCTTACTTATTTTCTTTAATATTTTATCAGTAGCATCAATAATTTTTTTTAATTCTTTATTTTTATGAGAATAGGATAGTGTTATTATGCCGTTCCAGAGGATATTATTTTTTAGATATTGTTCATGCATGAAAGTTTTTAAGATATTTTTTTTATCATTTAAAATAAATCTAAATCTAGAGCCATAACCTTGAATTGAAACACTAGTGACATTATGTTTATTAATTAGCTTATTTATATTCTTAATTAAATTTTCTCCCCTGGAATTGATTTTTTGTAAAACTTTATCTCTCTTTAAAAGTTTTATTGTCGCTATTGCGGACGAGATACTTAATGTTTCTGCGCCAAATGTTGTATAAAAAAATACATCTTTATCTAATAAATTCATAATTTTTTTTGAGCCACCCAAAACTGATATTGGCATTCCATTTGCAATTGCTTTTGAGTAGCAAACTAGATCAGGTTTAATATTTAAAATTTTAGATGCTCCACCAATATCTAAACGAAATCCTGTCCACATTTCGTCAAATATAAGAACAATTTTTTTTTGTCTAGTAATTTGTCTGATTGTTTTTAAAAATTTCAGGTTAGGTTTTTCAAATATTATTGGCTCCATAATAACAGCTGCGGTTTTGTTATCGACCTTGTTCAAAAAGTCTTTTAAATTATTATATTCAAATTTTTGAATTATTTTTTTACTATATTTTGGTATACCATTATTTCTTTTTAAAGATGCTGCACTCCAGTCGTGCCACCCATGATATCCACAACTTAAAATTTTTTCTCTTCCATTGTAGGCTCTAGATAGTCTGATTGCTGCTGACGTTACATCAGCTCCTGTTTTACTAAATTTAAACATATCAAATTTAGTCTCTCTATTAAGTATCTCTGCTAACTCTACTTCTTGTGGATTTGTTAATGAAAATATTATCCCTTTATTTATTTGACTCTTAATTGCTTTATTAATTATTTTATTATTATAACCAAGAATTAATGGGCCTATACCCATAATAGTATCAATTAGTTTATTTCCATTAATATCTGAAACATAACAGCCTTTTCCTTTGTTTAAAAATATTGGTGAGAACCCAAAACTAAATTGAAAGGGATTCTTTGCAAAAGTTTGTACTAGCCCAGGAATATATTTTTCACCTTTTTTAAAAATTTTAAATGATTTATTATTAAAAAAATTTTTTGTCATGATACCACATTTCTTTTATATGTTTTTTGTTTAATAATGAAATATTTTTATTTTTAAGTAAATATTTTTTAATATTTTCATATGAGGCATGTATTCCTAAATTTTTTATTATATTTGATATCAATAAATAGTCATTTTTATAATCAATTGTTAATCTAAAAAGTTTAGAATAATTTTTAGATGTACCAAAGTTTTTTGTGATAAACTTTTTCTTATTTTTTCTTATATAAGTAGTCACGTGTTCTTGGTCAAACTTATCTAATTTTATTTTATTTAATTTTTTTAATATTTTTAAAGAAAATATTTCGACATCCATACCGTCAATATATGACGGTGGAATTAGATTTGAAACATAGTCATATTTTTTTTGTTTATAAATAGCCAAACCCTTCCTAATTATATTTGGATCAATTAGAGGACAATCTGATGGAATTCTAATAATATTTTTAATTGCAAATTTTTTTGAACAATTCAAATATCTATTCAACACATTTTTTTCACTTCCTACAAAGTACGGTATATTATATTTTTTACAGAACAATTTTAATTTCTGTGGTTTTTTATTTCCTATACATATAACTATGTTGTTTTTAAAATATTTATTTAATCTTTTTATCATTATTTCTAAAATATTGTGATTATTAATTTTTAAAAATAATTTATTTTTAAGTCTTGTGGATGATGTCCTAGCTTGAATAATGATTTTATAGTTTAAATTCATTTGTTATTCTTTATTAAATATATTATTTTTATTTTCTTTAATGATTTTAAAATTCATAAATCCCGAAATAAATTTAAACGAAAATTTAGCAATTATCGGAAATTCTCCATCATTGCTACAAAAAAATTTTGGGGAAGAAATTGAAAAATTCAAATCAGTTATAAGATTTAATTTAGCACCAATAGAAAATTTTGAAAAAAATGTAGGCAGTAAAACAACAGCTTGGTTTTGTGCTCAAAATGGTGCACAAATTAAAGCTTTTCGTGAATGGTTAATATTTAACAATATTAAGGATCAAAAGTTGTTTGATAGAAATTTTATGAATTTGCATAATCAAAAAATCATTTATTGTGATGTTTCAGGAAAAAATCCATTACAACTTAATATAGATTATCACGAAAGTAACAGAGTTTATAATTTTGATTATACTTCAAATTTATATTTGAGATACAAATATGGTTTGTTGTCTAATGTTTTAGACAAATCATTGCCGTACGGTTCATGGATTAATTTAATTTTTGGTCAAAACTTATCTGCAGGATTATTATTTGTATTGTTGTGCATTGAATCAGGAATAAAACCTACTCTTTTTGGATTTGATTTAAATATAGTTAATAATAAAAGTCATTATTTTTTAAATGAAGAGAAATCTAAATTAAAAAATTTTTTTTTAAATCACAATTACTTTTATGAAAGAATATTACTTAAAAAATTAATAAAAAGAAAATTGATTATTTTAAAAAAATAATTCATGAAAATAATAGTATTTAGTAACTTAGCTGAAGATATTTACCGTAAAAGCTTTGATGTAAATAAAATTGAAGACATTAATTATTCAAATAAATATATAGAACTGATTAAATCTAATTTTATTAACTCTAGATTTGATTTCAATTTATTAGAGAATAAAGGATTTGAAGTTGAAGAAATTTACACAAACAATAAAAATTACATAAAATATCTGTGTCTTAAAAAGAATATAAGACCCTCAAATGATTATTTTAAAAATATTATTGATTTTTTGACAACTTACAAACCTAATTTCATTATATATAGAGATATTGATGTATTAAATATAAAACAAATTGAGCAAATTAATTTAAATTCAAAATTGAAAAGTATTTCTATTCTTTTAAGTGGCTTTCCTCCAAGAAATAATAATTATTATCGGTTATTTTCACATGTAATATTTAGAAACCCATGCATGCAAGATAGTTTGAAAAAATATTGTAATAGTTCAAGTTTAATATATCACTGTTTTAATTCAAATATTCTTAAAAATTTATTTTTAAAAAATTTTGACGAAAGAGATAAATTCCTTTCATTTGATGGGTCATCTTACAGTGACGGATATTATAAACACAAGAAAAGATATTTTTATTTAAATTATTTATTAAAAAAAAAATCAATAAGTTGTCATATTCATGAAAAAAATAATTTTTATCATTATCTTACGTATGTAAATTATTTGATCTACAAAAAATCAAAATCTATGATTAAAATTATTAAATTAATTTACACCATAATCGATAAGTTAATTTATCTAACTTTTAAAAAAAAATTAAAAAGAATTAAAATAATTCTAAACGAAATAGAAAATTTTAATGATGAAAAAAATATTAATTTTTATGGAGGACCATTAAAACTTATATTTCAAAACTCTATTAAAAAGCCAATATTTGGGATTGATTATTATAAAAGTATAAATAATTCAAAAAATTCATTGAATATTCACACTGAAGGATGTGGAGATTGTTCTGGAAATATTAGGTTATTTGAAATAACAGGGCTTAGAAGTTGCATGATAAGTGAAAAATTTCAAAATATGGAACATCTTTTTGAGGACGGTAAGGAGTATGTTTCATATAATTCTATTGAAGAATTAGAAGAAAAAATAAATTTTTTGAGAAATAATCCTCGTGAAGCTCAAATTATTGCGAAAAATGGATTTGAAAAAACCATGAATTATCATACTGATAAAACAAGATCTGAGGAATACATAGATACGCTTAAAAAATTATTAATTTAAAAAAAGCTTATGTTACAAATTATATTTACTTATCTAAAAATAATTAAAGAAACTTGTCCAAAAATATTTCTATTTTTTATTATATTGTCTCCAATTATAGCAGTAACTCAAACGTTAGGAATTATTTCTATTTATCCAATAATTACTTTGATAACAAGTCCGGATGTAATTATTGAAAATAAATATTTTCTAAAATTTTATCCATTTGAATTTAAAAATACAAAAGAATTAATTATTGTATTGGCAAAAATTTTTCTTATTATAAATTTTTTATCACTAATATTACTTTATTTGAGTGTAATATTAACACATTATATAGCAGGAAAATCATCACTTAATTTAAAAAATAAACTATATTCAAAAATTGTATATAACAAAAATTATCTGAATACAGTTTCAAATAAAAGCAACTTAATTTCAGTTTTAGAAAACGAGCTTAATAAAGTAACAGCTGTGATAGAAAGTTTGCTTACAATTTTTCAAAGCATTACTTTATTTTTAATGTTTTTAATTTCAATTATTTTGATAGAGCCACTAATCTTATTTGCTATAACATTAATTGTATTTTCATATTTTCTACTGTTTAAAATTATAAGGAAGAAATTAGCAAAAATTTCTATAGATGAAGTTACGATTGGTAAAAAAAGTATTCAACACACTATTTATATTAATTTAGGTTTAAAAGATTTATTAGCCTTAAAATTAGGTAAAAAAATTTCTTATAGATTAAAATTATTTAGACAACAATTGTTAAAATTAAATATTCACAAGATATCATTGATAACTTTTCCAAGGTATTTTTTCGAAATAATACTCTATATAGCTGTTACTATTTTTGTAATCTATTTCTTAGACTCTAAAATGATCAATAACCACCTTGGTGAAATAGCTTTATTATTTGTATTTTTATGGAAATCAATACCTTTATTTTTTCATTTCTTTAAACAAGCGTCTCTTCTTTCTATTAATAAAGAGTCTTATAATAAAATAATTAAAAATATTAATATTCTTGCTAAAACAAAGGTATCAAAAAGTAGGATAATTAAAACTTTTAATAGAAAAATTTCATATAAAAATATTGCATTTAAATATAATGAAAATAAAAATTTTCAATTTAATTTTACTATTAATAAAGGTCAAAAAATATTGTTATCTGGCCCCTCAGGATCTGGAAAAAGTACTCTACTAAATATTTTAACTGGTTTGATAACTGATTTCAATGGAACTATCAAAATTGATGAAAACATATTTACAAATAAAAATTATAATACAAATTTATTTGGTTATATCATTCAACAGCCCTTTCTTTTTTCTGGAACTATTTATGAAAATATAACTTTTAAAAAAAGTAATCAAAATTCAAAATTAGACAAAAAATTTAAAAAAATATTCGCTATTTGTGGGTTAAATAATTTTGGGGTTTCATATGATGATATATTTAGTAAAAAAATAGAGCTTGATTCTCCAGATATTAGTGGAGGGCAAAAACAAAGAATATCTATTGCTAGAGTGTTATACTCAGAGCCTAAAATCATAATATTTGATGAAGCAACAAATTCTTTAGATTTAAAGTCGGAAACTGAATTGTTTAAAAATATATTCAAATATTATCCCAAGCAGACAATTATTGTTGTTACCCATAGAAAAATAAATTTAAAATTTGATAAAAAACTCAATATAATTAAAAGAAGTCAAAATCTTCATATTCTATATTAGTTGAATGTGAAAATAACATATGTATATAAAACAAAAATTTTAATTCTTTATTTTTTATATGAAAAAAACGAAACTAGATCAAAGATCAATAAATCTTAGAAAAATTGTTGTTTCCTGTTTGTCTAAAAAAGGAAGAGGTCATGTAGGGCCAGCAATGTCTATGATAGAGATATTAAGAGTTATATATGATAATTTTTTAAAAGTAACAAAAAAAAAAAGAGATCGTTTTATTCTTAGTAAAGGTCATGGTTGTCTTGCGCTATATGCAATACTTTACGAAAAAGGCCTTTTAAAAAAAAAAGATTTAGACTCAATTGGTTCTTTTAATTCAATTCTTGGAGGTCACCCTGAGCATTTTGTGCCAGGAATTGAATTTTCTACTGGTGCTCTAGGTCATGGATTTCCTTTGGCAGCAGGTGTAGCTAAAGCTTTAAAACTTAAAAAATTAAATAGCACAGTTTTTTGTTTACTTGGTGATGGAGAAATCAATGAAGGTTCAGTTTGGGAAACGGCCCTGTCAGTATCTAAACACAAACTTAATAATTTGATAACGTTAATAGATTACAATAAATTACAATCTTATGATTTCAATGAAGTAGTTTTAAATCTAGAACCATTGAGTGATAAATGGAAGTCTTTTGGATTTAAAGTTTTTGAAGCTGATGGTCATAATATAAAAGATATTTATAATAAAATCTCTCTTGCAAAAAAATCAAAAAAACAATCAGTTATTATATTTCATACAATAAAGGGAAAAGGAATAGAGTCAGCAGAAAACAACAGATTTTGGCATTTTAAAGCAAATTTAAATAAAGATGATATCAAAAAAATAAATAACGAATTAACTTATTAGATGAGAAATACTTGCCAAGATGAAATTTATAAATTAGCTGTTAAAAATAAAAAAGTAATTTTCGTAGGTTCTGATCTTGGAGCTGGGGTTCAAGAAAATTTAAAAAAAAAATTTCCAAATCAATTCATTATGGAGGGTGTATCTGAGCAACACTTGATTGGTTTTGCTACTGGATTAGCCAGTGAAGGATTTATTCCATATGTAAATACTATATCAACTTTTCTTACAAGAAGATGTTATGAACAAATCGTAGTTGATGCTTGTCTTCATAATCAGAAAGTAAGACTAGTAGGAAATGGAGGTGGTTTATCGTATAGTGCTCTAGGGCCTACCCATTTAGCTGTGGATGATATTTCAATACTTAGAATAATCCCTTCAATGACCGTTGTTGCTGTTTCAGACAAGCAAGAAATGAAAAATTTAATGATGGAGACTGTAAAATGGCCCCATCCAATATATATAAGGTTAGGCTCAGGAGGTGAAAAAATTATTTCAAAAAAAGAAAAATTTATTTTTGGAAAAACAAAAACATATAAATCTGGAAATGAATATTTATTTATCTCAACAGGTATAATGACTGCTAGATGCTTAAGTATCGCAAAAAAACTAAAAAATTATAACATTGGAGTAATACATTGTCCAACTATACAACCTTTAAATTTTAGTGAAATTAAAAAAAAAATAAAAAAGAATACAAAAGGAATTTTTACTTTTGAAGATAATTATATCTCAGGTGGTTTTGGATCATTAATACAAGAAAAAATTTCAGAATATAATATTAATAAAAGATTTTTTGTTAAAATGTTTGGCATCAAAAAAGAATTTATTTCAAAGTATGGAACTGAAAACGATCTCCATAAAGATCAAAAAATAGATGAGATGAGTCTATACAAAAAAATAAAACAAATTTTAAAATGAAAATTTTAAATATTATTACTCAAAATCATAAAAAAACAAAAAGAAAATATCTTCAAAGAATGGTTGATAAAAAAATTGAGGCTATGAAGATTGCGCGTAAATATGATTTTAATTATTGGGATGGAAAAAGAAGATATGGTTATGGTGGATACAAATATATAGAAGGATATTGGACACCAGTTGCAAAAAAATTAATCAAAAAGTTTAGCTTAACAAATAAATCTTCAATTTTAGATATTGGCTGTGGAAAAGGTTTTTTACTTTATGAGATAAAAAAAATATTGAATGGGATAAATGTTGAGGGGATCGATATATCAACTTATTCGATTAAAAAATCCAAAAATGAAATAAAAAAATATTTAAAAGTTTCAGATGCGACTAAATTTATATTTAGAAAAAAATACGATTTAATTTTGTCTATTAATACATTACACAATTTAGAAATAGATCAGCTAAGTAAAGTAATTACAAAGATAAAAAAAAATTCAAAAAATAGTTATATTGTAGTTGAAGGTTATAGAAATATAAATGAGCTATTCAATCTTCAATGTTGGGCATTAACTGCAAACACTTTTTTTTCTAAGACCGAATGGATATGGTTTCTAAAAAGACTTAAATATAAAGGTCATTTAGAAATTATTTATTTTGAATAATATGATTGTTAAAGACACAATATTTAGAAGCAGTGATTTTGGAAATTTTATTTCAATATCAAAAAAAAAGTCTATTAAACTTATTAATAAAATAAACAAATCAAGAAATACTAGAATTTGCCTTCATAAAGCTAACAACTCA
>CACKBU010000009.1 GCA_902598485.1 uncultured Pelagibacteraceae bacterium | reverse complement strand
AAACTCTTTTTAATTTCAAAGGTTCAAATACAGCGTCATAAAAATCACCTGATTTTTCATGATCATCAGAACCAACCATCACAAAGTCTAAAATATTCATAATTTATTTATTATATTCCTCGTAAACTTTTTCTCTTTCACTTTTGTTCATTCCCTTGGTTTCTTCTATAAACTTATTTCTTAATTCTCTTGTTTTTAATATGAAAAAACAAACAGTGTCTTTGCTATGGTAAACTGCCTTTAATTCATCATCTATTTCGTTTAACTCTTCTGGAATATTGGCTTTAATACAAATCATAATTTTCCTTTTTAAATCACTTTAAGACTACTTATTGTAAAAGTTATCCACATGTCCACCAAATGTTGTTTTCGATGTTCACGTTTTGATTCACTTTTGATTCAATTACGGACTCAAAATACAACCTCTTGAGTGTATTGTATAAATGGTCTATAAAGTAGAACAAAACAAGAACATGAAACTAACAATCCCTTATTATCTACATAAAGCAGGCGCTGGTTTTCCTTCCCCTGCTACTGATTATATCGAGGAAGATATTGATCTGAACATGCATTTAATAAGAAATGTTCCGGCAACTTTCATAATTAGAGTTCAAGGTAAATCAATGGTCGATGTTGGGATTAATGATGGTGACTTATTGGTGGTTGATAAAAGTTTAAAACCAAAAAACTTTTCAACAGTGATTGCGAATGTTCATGACGAACTTGTGGTTAAAACTTTAGTTCAAGAAAGAGATAAAAAATTTTTAACTTCTGGATCTAAAGAGTTTTCTGACAGAATTTTAATTAACGAAGAACAAGATATTTTTATTTGGGGGGTTGTTACTTATGTTATCCATTCAACGTACTAAAAAAATAGCATTAATTGATTGTAATTCTTTTTATGTTTCGTGTGAAAGATTATTTAATCCAAAAATAAGAAGAAAACCTGTTGTTGTTTTATCTAACAATGATGGTTGTATTATTTCAAGATCAAATGAAGCAAAAGCTTTAGGGATTAAAATGGGTGAGCCTTACTTTAAAGCAAAAGATATTATTCTTAAAAATAAAGTTGAAGTTTTCTCATCGAACTATTCTTTATATGGAGATTTATCGAGGAGGGTGATGCGAACTCTTAAAAGATTTAATTCAGAAATAGAAGTTTATTCAATTGATGAAGCATTTTTAGATTTATCAAACTTTCCTGACACTGAAGTAGAGAAAGTTGGAAAAGAAATTAGAGAAACAGTTTTACAATGGACAGGTATTCCAACAAGTATTGGAATAGCTAATACAAAAACTTTAAGTAAAGTTGCAAATCACATTGCAAAGAAAAAACAATCAGGGGTAACAAGCTTAATTGGAATTGAAAACTTAGATCCTATTTTAGAAAAAGTTGAAATTAATGATGTCTGGGGTGTTGGAAGACAACTAACAAAGTTTTATCAAAAGCATGGAATTTATAATGCTAAACAATTAAAAAACAAATCCAACACTTGGATCAAAAAATCTTCAAATGTTCTAAGTTCGAGAACTGCAATGGAGCTGAGAGGAGTTTCTTGTATAGGTTTGGAGACAACTACCACCAAAAGAAAGAGCTGTGTTGTTTCAAGGTCATTTGGAAAAAGAATTGAAACGTTTCAAGAGTTAAAAGAAGCAGTTGCTAATTATTGTTTAAATGCATCTGAAAAGATTAGATCAGAGTTTTTAGTTGCAAAAGCAATTACAGTGTTTGTTAGAACTAGTCCTTTCCAAAGAAACTTTGGATATTATTCAAACGCAAAGACAGTTGATTTTCCAATTGCAACAAACAACAGTATTGAAACAGTTAAGACTGCAGTTTCAATACTTGAGAGTATTTTTAAAAACGGTTACCGTTATCAAAAAGCAGGTGTGATGCTAACAGGATTATCGAATGCAAGTGATAAAACAAATTTATTTACTTCTGAAAAGGATGAAAAAATAAATAGCTTAATGCGATCAATTGATAACACTAATCATCGATATGGAAGATCTACTTTAAGCGTTGCAAGTGCGGGCGTTCATAAAAAATGGAATATGCGAAGACAATATTCTTCTAAAATTGATACAGCTGATTTTTATTGTTTACCAACGATTAGGGCTTAAATCAAAAACTCTATAGTCCGCCTGATGAGTATAAAAATTTAGCAACATCTTCAACACCAATTTGCTTTTTCATCTGGCAAAAAACATAAGGCAAGCCATTTCGGGCCTTTTTTACATCTTCTTTCATGGTTTCAAGATTAACTTCTACATGAGGAGCTAGATCTGTCTTGTTAATAATTAATAAGTCTGATTTTTGAATGGCAGGGCCACCTTTTCTAGGGATATCTCCACCCATACCAACGTCAATAACATAAATAGATAGATCAACTAATTCAGGACTGAAAGTTGCTGCTAAATTATCCCCACCAGACTCGATTAAAATCAAATCAAGATCAGGAAATTTTTTTTTCATATTTTCTACAGCAAGCATATTAATTGAGGCATCTTCACGAATTGCTGTATGTGGACATCCTCCTGTTTCAACTCCTTTTATTCTTTCAAGAGGTAAAGCTTGAGCTTTCATTAAAAATTCTGCATCTTCTTTTGTATAAATATCGTTTGATATTACAGCCATAGAAATTTTCTTTGATAAAAATTTACACAATTCAGCTGTTAAACTTGTCTTCCCTGCACCAACAGGTCCACCTATTCCAACTTTTAATGGTCCATTTATATTTTTCATGTCTTATAAATTCGTGTTTTCAAATTTTCATGCTTGATACTATAGATATCACTATTAAAACAAATTCCACCTAAGTCTTCTAAATTTAAATTTTGACTTTCTTTTTCTATTTCTCTTATTAATTCGTAAGTTTTAATTATACAGTCCTGTCCAATTTTTTGCCCAATTGGTATATGTTTAATACAAACATTTATTAGATTTGATACAAAGGATTGTAGATAAGATACTATTGTTAAGTTAAGTGGTATATCAAAATGTTTAGCTGCTTTAGCAACTGCAATTGGATAGGCAGTATTTTCAAGAATTTTAAAATCCCAACTATCAGCTAAAACTTTTCTAAATGAATTACCCATTTCAATAGACTCAATTTTTCTTTCTTTGCTTGGACAAAGTGATAGAGCAAGCTCATTTAATTCTTCCCCTTGATAGGTATATTTCATTAAAATTATATCATTTTTACCAGTGCCATATTTTAAGATACATTTTAGATAATCCAGAATATCTTCTTTTGACTTAATAAAATTATCATTAATCATTGCCTCTAAACCATGAGAATATGAAAAACTTCCAACAGGGAATGATGGTGAAAACCAAGTTTGAAGAATTTGTAAAGATTCTTTTAAATCTTTTTTACCTTTTATTTTAGTGTCTATGGCTATGGGTTCTACCAATTCCATATGCTCCTCCCTCTGGTTTAAAAGGTCTTAAAACTTTCTTAACCTTTCCTCCTAATTTTAATATCATTTTTTTTATTACTTCATCATACTGAATAAAAATTCTATCTTTTTCAATTTGGCAAGGCATATGTCTATTTCCAATATGCCATATAAGTTGCATTAAATTTTTACCTTTTATTTCAAGTAAACTTTCTTTTTTGTTTTTTATTAAAATCAAGTTTCCACTTTGAAGCCTAAACGCTTGATTTTCTGAAAGTGATTTTGTCTCTGGTAAATTTACTAAAAATTCAAAACCATTATCTGAAACAAGTTTTTTTCTTCTTAAAAATCTCTCATCATAAGTTAAAGATATGTGATCTTTTGCTTTATTTTTGGCTATTTTATTAATTATTAAAAAACAATTATCCATAAACTAAAACATAAAATATCTTTGTGCCAAAGGAAGTTCTTTGGCTGGTTCACAGGTAATAATTTCACCATCAGCTTTTACTTCATAAGTCTCGGGATTAACCTCAATCTTTGGACACTTGTTATTTAAAATCATATCTTTTTTAGAAATAACTCTTGTATTTTCTACAGGTAATAAGTCTTTTCTAATACTTGCATCTTTTAAAGAATTCTTTTCAAGAGATAGTTTGCTTGTGAAAATTACTGAAGATTTCTCTAAAGAAGTTCCAAATGATGAAAACATTGGTCTAGTGTATACTGGTTGAGGGGTTGGAATTGATGCGTTTGGGTCTCCCATTTGAGCACAAGCTATACTACCTCCTATCAATATCATTTCTGGCTTTGCACCAAAGAATGCTGGATCCCATAAAACTAAATCTGCACGTTTATTTTTTTCAATACTACCAATATGTTTTGAAATTCCATGAGCAATTGCCGGATTAATTGTGTATTTTGCTAAATATCTTTTAACTCTAAAGTTATCATTGTCTCCTTTTTCCTCTGGTAAACTCCCCCTTTGAACTTTCATTTTGTGTGCAGTTTGCCAAGTTCTAATTATAACTTCTCCAACTCTACCCATTGCCTGACTATCTGATGCAATAATTGAAAAGGCACCCATATCATGAAGAATATCTTCTGCTGCGATTGTTTCTCTTCTTATTCTACTTTCAGCAAATGCTACATCCTCAGGAATAGATTTATCGAGATGATGACACACCATTAGCATATCCAAATGTTCCTCTATCGTATTGATGGTATATGGTCTGGTTGGATTTGTTGAAGAAGGAATAACATACTCTTCTCCACAAACTTTGATTATATCTGGCGCGTGTCCGCCACCAGCACCCTCTGTATGAAAAGCATGTATAGTTCGTTTGTTAATTGCTTTGATAGTATTTTCTACAAACCCACTTTCATTTAAAGTGTCTGTATGAATCATTACTTGAACATCATTTTTATCAGCAATATTTAAACAATTATCAATTGCTCCAGGAGTGGTTCCCCAATCCTCATGTAATTTTAAAGCTGAAGCTCCTGCTAGAATTTGTTCCTCAAGTCCCTCTGGTAATGAAGAGTTTCCTTTTCCTGCAAAAGCTAAATTCATAGAAAAACCATCAGCAGATTGAATCATTCTCTGTATGTGCCATGGTCCGGGTGTACACGTTGTTGCAAGTGTTCCATGAGCCGGTCCAGTTCCTCCTCCAAGCATAGTTGTAATGCCTGAGTGCAATGCATCATCAATTTGTTGGGGACATATATAATGAATGTGACTATCAAAACCCCCTGCTGTTAAAATTTTTCCTTCACCAGCAATTATTTCTGTTCCTGGACCAATAATTATATTTACTTTAGATTGAGTATCTGGATTACCAGCTTTACCAATTTCAAATATTTTTCCATCCTTTAAACCTACATCAGCTTTATAAATTCCATTTACATCAACTATTAAAGCATTGGTAATAACTGTATCAGCTGCTCCTTTTTCTCTACTGATTTGAGATTGGCCCATACCATCTCTTATTACTTTTCCACCACCAAACTTTACTTCTTCACCATAAATGGTTAGATCGTTTTCAACCTCAATAAATAGTTCAGTATCTGCGAGCCTTACTTGATCTCCTGTTGTAGGCCCATACATATCTGCATAAGCAGCTCTAGAAATTTTAGCCATTATAAATTGCCCATAACTTTCTGATTGAAACCATATATTTTTTTTAATCCATTTATTTCTATTAGCTCAACATCTTTAGATTGACCTGGCTCAAATCTTACAGCAGTCCCAGAAGGTATATTTAATCTCTTTCCATATGCTAATTTTCGATCAAAAACTAAATGCTCGTTAGTTTCAAAAAAATGATAATGGCTTCCAACTTGCACAGGTCTATCTCCGGAATTAGAAATTTTAATTTTAGTAATTTTGGAGTCTTTATTTAGGTTAATTTCCTCTTTTTTTGTAATTACTTCACCTGGCTTCATAATAATTATTACCTTATAGGTTTGTGCACAGTTACTAATTTAGTTCCATCTGGAAAAGTAGCTTCTACTTGAACTTCCTTGACCATATCTGGAATACCGTCCATACAATCTTTTTTTTTAATAACGTGAGCTCCTGCTTCCATTAATTCTGCAACACTTTTTCCCTCTCTAGCTCCCTCTACTACAAAATCTGTTATTAAAGCGATAGCCTCTGGATAATTCAATTTTATACCTTTTGATAATCTATTTTTAGCGACAATCGCTGCAAGGCTTATTAAAAGTTTATCTTTTTCTCTAGGAGTAAGTTTCATTTATATATTCCATACTTTTGGTATCTTTGAATCTTCAAAAAAATAAGACAAAATTTTATCAATTGCAAATTTAAGATGATAACTATCTTTAGATAAAAGTCTTAGGATCAATTTATTATCCCATTGAGAATAATTTGAAGTTGTATTTTCATTGTTGGTTAAAGTTTCAGATAGATTATTAACATTATTCAAAAACTTATTTCCTACAATAATAATTGTCGTAACTGCAGAATTTTTATTTAATGTCGAAAAACTATTCAAATATTTTTTCTCAAATAAACCTGTATTTATAGCTTCTGTATGAATTAACTTTTTATCAATATTAATATTCCAAAAATCTGAAAAATATCCCTTTTCAAACTCCTCCTTCATAGAGGTTCGTCCAAAAATAATATTTTCACAAAGAAGTAAATTTGAATCTTTAGATAAATTAAAATTAATTTTTCTTTTTAAGTTACAATTATTAAATAAAATTAACTCTTTAGGTAGCCAAAATAAATTTGAATTATTTAACAAATTTACATTAATTTCTAAATTGGCAGGATTACCAAAACCACTATAAATTTTTTCTGCTGCTTGATTTGAAATACAAAGGTTTGAACTATCAATTTCAAATTTGAAGTCATATTCATCTCCACTAGTAATTCCACCAGCAGTATTAATAAGCATTAATTGTTTTAAATTTTCATGAAAATCTGGCATCAAAGCTTTTGAAGATCCTTGTTGATAAAGTTTTTCTAAATTTTGATCTTTTATTTTTATTTCTAATCTGCCTTTAGATTTTTCTAGTTTTTTTTGACTTGTATTCATCACGTTATCTTAACATAAAAAAACCTGTTTATAATTTACCAATTTTTACAGCTTGAATTATTTGCCTTTTTAAATAAAAAGAGAAAATGCAAAACCAAGAAATAGTCAAAATAATTGAAAACCTTAAAGGGCGAAAAAATTATGAGGAAAAAAGAGCCTCTAAATTAGGATTTGCTTCTCTTTATGATTATTTTGAAGACAAGATTTCAAAGAAACAAAAAGTTCTTGAGGAAGAGCAAAAAGAATTAGAAACTAGAAAAGCTGACGATCAACAAAAGGCTAGTAAGAAAAGCTGTAGCTGTTGCTAAATTAAAAAGGCTTAGGGTTGTTAGGATAACCCAAATTCTTACAAGATGATCCATCTGATTGAGGAGCTGTTTTACAAAATGCAATCATGCTTACTCCATTAAGCTGGGTTTCTCCATTTAATTGACTTACAATTTCTGAACAGCCACTCCATAAATCATCACAATTATCGGCTTTACCAACATTAGAATATTTAATTTTTACATCAGGTATTTTAACACCAGTATCAGTTGCTTGATTCATATGGTGTCTATAAGGTCCAAATTTAAATCTAACACTTGAAGCACCGCCTAAAGTATCACCATAATAGCTTGATCTGAGTTTTCCATCTATCCACAAATGTAAAAATCCATCTTCTGCCCACTTTGCGTTTACTAAAACATTTACCCATTTACCTTTTAATGGAGAAAAATAATCATCAAGATTAACAAAATAAGTATCGAAGTATAAATATTCCTCTCCTGTCTCATTTTTATGTGAGGTATAATTTGGTGAATTAAATACCCAATTAAATCTATTATTAATTATATTGAGTGCTGCATCGTGAGTTTTTTCACCTTTGCCATATAATTTTTTAAAATCAAATAAAGATATTGTATGCTTTTCAATCTTTACGTCTGCAGGGAAAAAATAACCTACCCTGTACCATTTTGTTTTATTTTTTTTTGTAGTTTCCTTATAAGGTTCCATTATCTGGAATCTTTGTGCATGGCCAGGTTTTCCCCACCTAGACCAATCTTGTTTATGACCTTCAAACGAATATTTTAAATTAAACTCAACTCCTTTTTCAGTAACCCCCATACGATCCTCAAACTTATCAAAAAATTTATAGATGTTAGAATTTTTGATATTTCGAAGGTTAAATACCATCTTATTATCTGACTGTGCTTTAAGCACATAATGAGCAAAATCTTTCTTCTCTTGCTTCTTCATTTTTATATGCCATTTGTTTGCATATGAGATTGATGGAACGAAAATTAAAATTATAATAAATAGTGATAAAATTTTTTTCATATGATTGATCTTATTTAAATTTTAAAAAGTTTATCAGATAAATTTTGCAAATTTTCACCCCAGAAAACTTCTTTAGTGATTTTTTTGAAATCTACATCAAAGACTGTAGACATTGCAGAAGCATAAATTGCTCTTGAGTCTATTGTAGAATTTAAATCTCTTCCTTCAAATAATTCTTTTTTCTTTAAACCAGGCCAATCGGTGTGGACTTGTGCTTTTTTAACCAATCCACCAGCTAAAAATATAGCTGAACCATATCCATGCTCAGTCCCATTACTGCTATTTTGTTTAATTGTTCTTCCGAATTCGGTTAGTGTAACTATTAAAGTATTATCAAACGACTCTTTTGACATTGCTTGTTTAATACCACTTACTATTCTATCATAATCTGAAAGACAATCAGCGTGAGCACCATCTGTTGCACCTTGTGCAGCATGTGTGTCGAATCCATCTACTTCAAAAACAGCTACTCTTGGTCCGTTATTTTTTGAAAGTTGTTGGCCTGCATTACTTGCAAGTACCCAGCTGTCGTCGCTCGCTGTATTTCTAAGTTCTCTAGTCATAATAGTGTTAAGATTTTCCCCTAACATTTTTTCATTATGCTCTTTATAGGCCTGATTAATAAGTTTGAGTGTATCATTACTTGGAAGCCTATCACCAACAGGAAAATAATTATTATTCATGGGCACACCTCTTATCAATAAGGGCATTGGTAAAGCTAAAGCTAAACCCTTGCCAGTCAAACCAGCAGTCTTCATTCCCCTACCTAACCATCCTGTTTTAACTTGATATGGAATTTTTCCCCCTGTCTCCATCAAGTTTTGTCCATCAAAATGAGATCTTCCAGTATAAGGAATATTAGTTGCGTGAACTATAGCGCCATTATCTTCATCCCATAATCTCTTAAATGTTTTGAGTGCAGGATGCAAATCAAAATCTGCAGTTAATTTTAAAGTCCTATCAAGATTAATTTTACTTCTAAGTTTCTCAAAATTTTTATCTCCTCTAATTGGAACAGCACATAGTCCATCCATTCCACCTCGTAACATTATAACTACCAAATTTTTTTTATGACTAGATTTTGCAAAAGTAGGCACACCAAATCCTGCGAAATACATTGAAGTTAATGCTGTGGTTTTTAAAAAATCTCTTCTATTTATTTTCATGCTTTTAGAAACTCCGGATGGTTAAATAATAGAACATTTCTCTCACTTTTTCTGTGAACCATATTTTTAAACACGTAATCTAAAATTTTTTCAGGTTCATCAAAATTTTTAGAAATAATTTTATGATAAAATTCTTTGTTATCATTTTTTGGTTTAGTAAAAGCATAGCTTCTGTCTGCATAAACTAATCTTCTAATCAGTAATTCTGGTGACAACCAGTCATCAGAATAATCTGACCATCCATTAGGTTGCTTAGGTCTATAAGGTGGATGCCCCAATCTTTCTAAAATCTTTTCTGGCAATCTTTGTTTACGTGTAGGTTTTGTTCCTAATTCATAAGAGGCCATAGTTTCAGGTGAAGGAGGCCACTCTAAATCAGCAATTTTTGCAATTTGAATAAACCAATTTTCTGGGGTTTGAAATTTTTTATAATTTTTATTGTAATTAAAAGCTACTGTGATTGCTGCTTTATGTATTGCAGGAAGGTGGCCATCTGTTTTCTTAAAGGCATCAATTATTGGTTGCTTCATTTCCTTGGTTGGCTCATCAGTAATTAAATACCTACAAAGCCTATCTGCTACAAAATCTCTACAGTTAGGGTGATTCACTAAATCCTTAATTACAACAGCCAGAGATTTTTTTCCTTTCTTATATTCTTTTCCTAAAACTATTTTTTTACCTCTTTGGTGATACTCTGAATTAAACCACACATTTCCTGTCTCCAAATTTTTTTTACTCCATCTCTGTTGCCAACCAGTCATAATGTAAGCTAATTGAATAACATCATCTTGAGTGTATCCAGCTTGTGGTGAAACTGTATGCAGTTCCAACAGTTCTCTAGCATGATTTTCATTTATTGTTGCAGGTTCTTTCTTTCTTCTCCTCCACTCATCACTAGCAGTTACACTCTTTGGTCCAGCACTCTCACTGTTGTCTAGATGATGTATCATGGCCCAAGAAGTCGTTATATCATAAACCATTTTTTCAAAACTTTGATTTAAATTTGGTCGTATTATTTCTCTTTGATAAGGACCAGTAGAATAATTTGCTAAATAATCTTTTTCACTAATCGCAAAAAAATTTCCCCAAAACATCCAGAGTTTTGCTAATACTGGATGCTTACTATTTATACACTCGTTATGCCTTATTGAAATTTCTAAAGACTCCCAAAATTTTTGACCTGTTTGATGTCGTAGAAGGTTTTTATGAGTTTTATATAAAGTTTTATTATCTTTATATTTTATTCTTAAAACTTTTCTATCCCCATAAATATAATCTCTATAATGTTTTCTTAATTCTTTTTCAGAATATATTTTACCTTTCCAAGACAATTCTGGCACATCATTTACTTGATCCAAAGCCCACTTCAAAGGATCAGCAGGAACTTGTTCATTGGGTCCAATACCGAAAGCAACTTTTCTAAAAAAGTTTTTCATATTTATTTTATTTTATCAATATCGTGAATATTTGTTAAGGAATTATTAAATTCATCAATATTTTCTCTTAAGGCTAAACTAGAAATTGAATAAATCATTATCAATAACAAAACTAATGGTAATGAAGTAATTATTGAGGCGTAGCTTTTTATTAGTAAAATATAAAAAATTATAAATAAAGCCGATCGAATTAGAACTGTTTTTCTGAAAACACTTATAATTGAAAGTGAATGCTTTAATAAATTAAAGAAACTCATTTGAGATGGTCCAAAATATCTTTTGCCTCTTATGGATGGAGTAGAAATTAAATCTTTTTCTATTTTTTTTAAAGATCCTGAAAAACTATTCCATGTTGCTTTTTCCTCCAATATTTTTTTTACTGTTGATTTTGATAAACAAGTAAAGTTCCCAAATTTAATTGATTGTCCAGTAAATGCTAAAGTTAAGAATTTATGAAATTGATAACATAATTGAAAAAATAAACCTTCTGATCTCTTAACTCTTTCACCAACAATTGACTTTTCGCCTGATTGTTCTGAAAGTTGAATAAAATTTTTAATTTCCTCAGGTCTATCTTCTCCGTCACCATCCATTGGAATAACAAAATCGAAATCTTTTTTTTCAAAGATATATTTTAAACCAGATGCAATGCATCTTGCGTGTCCTCTGTTTTCTCTCATGCTTATTATTTCAAAAGAATTAATGTTTTCAATATTTGTATAAGTATCAATTATCTGTTGTGATGATGCATCATTAATTACAACTATTGATACCTCATGATTTAGATCTTTTAATTCATTATTAATATTTTCAATGAGCATTTTTAAAGACTCTCTGTCGTTATAAATTGGAACTAAAATTACATATTTCATTTATCTTGATCCTACGCAAATATTATCAAGACACATATAGTCTTTCAATTGATCAAGCTTTTCTCTTTCAACAAAACCCTCCCAAACTGGTCTAGATTTTAGATGATAAGATAAATTTCCAGCATTCCATTCATCACCTAAAACTACATTTATTTCTGACGCGAATTGTTGATCCCAAGCATATTGAGTTTTTATTGCAATTTCTTTACCTGGATAATCAGTTCTCTTGTCATCTTTTGAGATTGAAACATAAGCGTAAAGTCCTGGCGATAAAAAGAAAAAGAAAATAAATCCAAGCGTGAAATTTTTAAGTTTTTTAATATTTATTTGTGCTTGAAACAAATAAACAAATAATGTGCCAAAAAACAAATAGAATGGTGTCATCCACATTGTCCTAATTTTTGATCCAGTAATTAATGAAGTTAAAAACATTAAAACAATAGGAAAAATATTAATTGCTAATAAAAATAGTAATTTTTTGTCCTTTAAATTTAAATTAAATTTAATTTTTTTTACTAGCAACCAAATTAAAATAAAAAATGGAATTATTATTCCTACTTGTTTGAATAAAAAGATTAGTGGAAATTTAATATGATCTATAAAGCTGGATTGTTCTAGGCCAGTTCTAGCTAATCCATATGTAATAGTAATGAATTCATTATTATTTAACCAAATTAAATGTGGGACTAAAACTACCAAGAAGACTTCGAGAGTAATAAGATATTTAAAATCAAACTTTCTCTCCTTTTTGAAAAAAATTAAATAAATAAATAAAAGGTCAATTGAAACTAATAAATAAATAAATAGATATTTTGATAGGAAGCCAAAAGCAGCAAACAGACCTACTAAAAAACAATCTAAAAACTTTATTTCTTTTCCCCTATATATTTTCCAGGAATAATAAACTGTTAAAGACCAGAAAGGTAATTGACATACATTTACATTAAACTCAGGTGTCGTGAAATTGTAAAAATAAATTGCTTCAATTAATAATACAGAAATTAAACCTAATAATTTATTGTTAAATATTTCATTTGAAAATTTAAAAACATAATAAAAAGATATAATTACAAAAATTTGACTTAATAAATAATAAACCCAATCTTGAGGTCCAAAAATTTGATATAAAACTTTAGGAACAAAAGCGCTCATCGGTGGATGTTTGTTAAATCCCCAATCTAGATTACTGCCCCAAGCTAAAGCTTCGATTGTATCCAGTGGTAAATTGTGATTTGTGAGTGATGGAATCAAAGTCCAAAAAATTAGATGTGCTGTAACAAAAATATAAAAAACATTATGAATATTTTTGTTATTAATGGTCATTTATAAATATTTATATCAATTAAGCTTGCTTGACACCCCTAATTTGCTGAATATACTGCGAGCGATTAAATTGAGCTATGCCAAAGACTGCTAAAGCAAAGAAAAAAGTATCAAAACCAAAAACAAAAGTTGTAAGTAAAGCGAAATCAACTGCATCTAAAGTTGCGCCCAAAGGTCCCGTAAAAATTTCAAAAACTTATGTTCCAAAAGATACTGAAAAATATATGTGTGAAAAACATAAAGTATATTTTAGAATTAGACTAACTGAATGGAAAAAAGAATTAATTAAAGCGAATAACGAAGCTTTATATAATGGTGGGATGGATGACAACAATATTTCTGCAGATATTGTTGATCAAGCTAACTCCTACATTGATAGTAATGTAGAGATGAAAGCAATAAATAGACAGATTAAATTAATCTCAGAAATTGATAAAGCGTTAAGAAGAATTAGGGAAGATACTTATGGTTATTGTTTAGATACAGCAGAGCCAATTGGATTAAAAAGATTAATGGCAAGACCTGTTGCTAAATACACTATTGCAGCACAAGAAAAGCATGAAAAAGAAGAAAAAGTTCATGCAGATGACTAAAAATGAAAAAGAAACCATCTAAGCAAAATTCAATCTCATTCCTATTTGCTAAGAAATATATTTATTTTTACTATCCTTTCTTTTGGATTGTGCTGTTGCTATATTTGTTTTTAAAATGAATAAAAAATTAGTTTTAATAATTATAATTATTGTTGCTATTGAATTTTCAGGTTATGGAATTCTTAGTACTCTTTATAGATTATTTGGGTAAATTTTTAGAGTTTAGGAATTTTAGCATTCTTATCCATAAAACTATAACCTCTAACCACTGCTTCTCTCTCAGAAATCTCTAAATACCATCTGGATAGATTTTTGTAATTTTTTAAACCAATATCATGCCATTCATGTCTTGCCATCCATGGCCAAGTAGCTATATCAGCAATTGTATAATCTGGACCTGCAAGAAATTTAGATTGTTTTAATCTTATGTCTAATTCTCCATAAATTCTTTTAGTAATTTTAAAGTATCTTTCTTCTCCAAATTCACTTTTGCCAGGATTATAGTGATGAAACTGATGATGTTGACCAATCATAGGTCCAACAGTTCCCATTTGAGCCATCAACCATTGATTAATAACCAGTCTATTTTTTTCATTATAAAATTTTCCACTTTTATCACCTAGATACATCAAGATTGCACCAGACTCGAATATGCTTTTATTGTTCTCATGATCAATTATGACAGGAATTTTTCCAAATGGACTTATTTTTAAATACTCTGGTTTAAATTGTTCATCTTTACCTAAATCAACTTTGGTTACTTTGTACTCATAACCAATTTCTTCAAGCATAATACTTATTTTCCATCCATTAGGAGTATTAGCAGAAAAAAGTTCTATCATTTTTTAATTCCAAGTCTTTCTTGTGCAGCTTTAGAAGTTGTTGTGAATTCAAATCTTAATTTTTCATCTGGTTTAGCATATTTAAAGCAACCTCTTGCTGCCAATGCGCCTTCGTGAAAGCCTGAAAGGATTAATTTTAGTTTTCCTGGATAAGAACAAATATCACCTATAGCAAATATACCACTTACATTGGTTTCAAAATTTTTAGTATTAACTTCAACAGTTTTTTTATTTATATTTAAACCCCAATCTAAAATAGGACCAAGTTGCATAATCAAACCAAAAAAACCTAATACATAATCAGATTTAATCTCTTTAATTTCACCTTCATCATGTTTTATTTTAACAGATTCTATTTGTTTATCTCCACTTAGAGAATCCATTTGATATTTTGTAAATAAATTTAACTTTCCTTGATCGTTAAGTTCTTTTACTTTTTGAACACTCGATTCTACACCACTAAAGCCATCTCTTCTATGAATCAAATTTACTGTAGAGACGTTTGATAGTTCAATAGCCCAATCTAAAGCAGAGTCTCCTCCACCAAATATTGAAATAGTTTTATCTTTAAATATTGATTTATCTTTAATTGAGTAAAATAAAGATCCTCCCTCAAATTTTTCACATTCTTTTACTGAAAATTTTCTAGGCTCAAAAGAACCAACACCACCAGCTATTACAATTGCAGCAACATCAAACTCTACTCCACCAGAAGTTTTAACATGCCATCTATTTTGATTTTTTTTTAACTCTTCTACTCTTTCATTTAAATGAAATTTAATATTGAAAGGTTTGATTTGTTTTAGAAGATTATTGGTTAGCTCTTCTCCGGTGCACTCTGGTACGGCTGGGATATCATAAATGGGTTTATCGGGGTAAAGCTCAATACATTGACCGCCTGCTTTATCAAGATTGTCGACTATCTCACAGCTCAATCCAATAATTCCAAGTTGATGAGCACAAAACAACCCTGTTGGCCCTGCTCCAATAATTAATACATCTGTTTTATTCATCTAACCTTGCTTTGATGGAATATTAACTTCTAAACCATCTAGCTCATCTGAAACTATTAACTGACAGCTCAACCTGCTATTATTTTTTGGTTCAAATGCCATATCAAGCATATCTTCCTCACCATCCTCTTTTGCTGGAAGCTTATCTAACCATTCTTCTTTGACATAAACATGGCAGGTAGCACACGCCATTCCACCCCCACAATCTGCATCAATTCCTGGAATATCGTTTTGAATAGCTCCTTCCATTACAGTTAAACCTTTTTGAACATCTATCTTATGAGTTTTGTTATCGTGAGTATGATATGTAATTTTTGCCATGCGTTATATATAGTTTCTTATCTAAATAGGACAAGTAAGTAAAATCATACTTAGTATATTTTTAAATATTTTGAGGTTCGGGTAACTCTTTTTTTATAAAATAGCTTGTATCTTCTTTTTGTTTCATTAACGCAGGTATAATTTCTTTATAAGCGTCTATTAATCCATCATTTGGCTTTGGTAATTGATCTTTAATATGGTTGTGCAATTTATCAAGATTATATGACGGAACAGTTGGAAACATGTGATGAGTTAAATGGTATTCCATTTTCCAATATAAAAAGCTTAGTATTGGATTTAAATACATCTCACGCGATGTAACTCTGTGATCTTTTATATTTCTAGCTAAACCTGCGTGCTGAGTGAATGCAACAAGTTTATGTAAAGTTTTTCCATAAAATTGTGGTAACACAAAAAATAATAAAGGCATCCAAGATGAAACAAGTATAGACCATAAAATAATTAAAAGCCAAATAGCTACATAAATTCTTGAAATAAAAATTGCTTTTGCTTGTGCATTTTCTGGAATGCTGTCTTGCATAACTTTTGTTTTTATTCCTAAAGCGTGTTGAATAATTTCAAATGAAATATGTTTTTTAAAAAAAACTAAATCTAAAAATGGAATTATATTTATAATTAATCTTTTTGGTGTTTCTTTTAAATCGTTGCCATATTCAATTTCATGGTCAAATGGATTTTCTGTTGAGTAAGTATTTCCATGGTGAACAAAATGTGTGTATCTCCATCTTGTTGGTTCAAAATTGGCCATGTATGATGAGATATAATAAAAAAATTCATTTAATAATTTTGATTGAAATGCCGTTTTGTGACCTGTCTCATGCCATAAAGGATTAGAGAAGGAATAAATATTTCCATAAACTAAAAACCAAAATACTGACCACCATGTACCCCAGGTTTGATATGCAAAAATTCCAGTTATTAATAATAATCCAAAAAAAACTGAAACATGCTGAAGTCCTTTTAAATCAGATTTCTTCGAAAGTTCTTTTAGGACCTCTTTATCGATCTGACATTTGTGCCATTTTTCTAATTTAACATCCATATATAAAAATTATGTATAATTATTATACATAATTTTAATGAAGGTAAAAAAAAGGGCAAGTACAAAATTGTACCTGCCCTTAATTTAAATTTTAGCTAAATTACTTAGCTCTTCTTCCCGCAGAACTAGTTGCAGCAGCCCAGATTACTAGACCAAATGCAATTTTGTTAATGAAGTCAGCTAAGTTGTAAACAACGTTTAGTGAGTTAGCGTCTACTCCACCAGTTAAGTAACCAAATACATAACCTAATGGGTAAATTGCCCAACCTACTGTAACGATCATTCTCATTGCACCAAAAGCAGTTACAAGAGCCTTGTTACCACTTTTCGCTGCAGCTTTACCAGCTTCACCTGAGAATACTTCATAAAGAATGTATACCCAACCTGCCATACCGATGATGAATCCAAGTGTAGCATTAATATATCCTGCTTCACCTAAGTATCCACCGATTAGCATTACTAATGAACCAATTAACAATCTCCAGAACATTCCAGAGTTTGCTTTGTTAATAGCTGCTAGAATTAAATAGAATTCTACCATCTGTAATGGCACAGTGATTAACCAGTCAATGTATCTGTAAACAGTTGGCGAGTCTCCAGTAGCAACCCATACTTCTCTCATGTACATGTAGTGTATGAATGCAATACCAGTTACTAGACCAGCAACTATAACTGATGTTCTCCAGCCTGATGCGACGTTGCCCGTTTCCATGAAAAAGAAAGCAGTAGCTGCTAACATTCCCATAGAGATAACCCAGAATGAAATTCCTACGAAGTCATCTTGGCTCAACATCGTTGCGTCTGCTGCAATAGCTATACCTGAAAATCCAATCAGAGCCATAGCTGCTAAAGCAAACAGTTTAAGTTTTTTCATAAAAAACTCCCTCTTCGTTAGTTTTTATTTTAGTTTATATAAACTAGACTTAAGTTACCTTAAGCCAATTTCGTGGTTAGATAGCAAATTAAATTAGTTTTATGAAGACTTAATTGTCACTAATAAGCATTGATTTTACTTAATTTTTAAAATTAAATACAATTTATAAGTTAAAAACCAAAAAAAATAAGGAATTCGAATCAAATTTATATGTCTTCTAAGTTTAATGAAATTTACGAAAATTCTATAAAAAGTCCCGAAAAATTTTGGCAGGAAGCTTCTGAAAATATCTTTTGGTTTAAAAAACCGACCAAAATTTTAAATAAATCTAACCCACCTTTCTATAAATGGTTCGAGGATGGGGTGACAAACACTTGTTATAATGCTTTAGATATTCATATTGACCAAGGAAGAGGTCAAAAAACTGCATTAATCTATGATAGTCCTATCACAGGGAACAAAAGTAAGTTCACTTATGAGCAATTAAGATCAAAGGTCTCTAAATTTGCTGGCGCACTTAAAGCTCAAGGGGCAAATAAAGGTGATCGGGTGATTATTTATATGCCAATGATCCCTGAAGCAGTGGTTGCAATGCTCGCATGTGCTAGAATAGGCGCAATTCACTCTGTAGTTTTTGGAGGATTTGCCTCCAATGAGCTTGCAAGCAGAATAGATGACAGTAAAGCTAAAATATTAGTAACTGCATCGTGTGGTTTTGAGCCCGGAAGAACAGTTGAGTACAAACCTCTTGTTGATGAAGCAATAAAAATAGCCAATCATAAAATTGAAAAAATGATATTGTTCCAAAGACCAGGAAATGAGGTCAAACTCAATTCACCTAACGAAATCAGTTGGGAAGAAGTTGTCTCTATTGCCAAAGATACTGACTGTGTTGAGATGAACTCAAATGAATTTGCCTATATTTTATATACATCAGGCACAACTGGAACCCCCAAGGGCATTGTAAGAGACGTCGGAGGTCACATTGTTGCTCTCAAATGGACTATGAAAAATATCTACAATATAGATGTGGATGATATTTGGTGGTCTGCAAGTGATATTGGTTGGATTGTTGGGCACTCTTATATTGTTTATGCTCCATTATTTAAGGGGTGCACTACAGTTTTATTTGAAGGCAAACCAGTAGGAACACCAGACGCAGGTGCTTTCTGGAAAATAATCTCAGATTACAAAGTTAAATCTCTTTTTACAGCTCCAACAGCTTTTAGGGCTATTAAAAAAGAAGATCCTGACGGTAAATTTTTCTCAAAATATGATTTGAGCAGTTTTAAGAGTTTGTTTCTTGCAGGTGAGAGAGCAGACCCGGATACTATTAAGTGGGCTGAAAATTTATTAAAAGTTCCAGTTATAGATCATTGGTGGCAAACAGAGACTAGCTGGGCAATTAGCTCAAATTGTACAGGTATAGAAATGATGGAAACAAAATATGGTTCAGCCTGCAAAGCTGTACCAGGATATGATGTAAAAATCATCAAACCGGATCAATCCTTAGCAAAACCAAATGAAATGGGAGACATTGTTGTAAAATTACCCTTGCCTCCAGGCACATTCCCAACATTATGGAACGCAGATCAAAGATACAAAGAAAATTACATGTCTAATTATGAGGGCTATTACCAAACATATGATGCAGGTCATATCGATGATGATGGTTATATTTGGATTATGTCTAGAACTGATGACATCATTAATGTAGCTGGTCATAGATTGTCTACAGGTGCCATCGAAGAAGTTTTGTCAGAACATCAATCTGTTGCTGAATGTGCGGTACTTGGAATAGCAGATAAATTAAAAGGTCAATTACCTATTGGATTAGTAGTTTTAAAATCTGGTGTTGATAAAGATAATGACACTATATCTAAAGAATGTGTACAAATGGTAAGAGATAAAATCGGACCAGTTGCTGCATTTAAAGTGGTTATTGTTATTAAAAGATTACCAAAAACAAGATCGGGAAAAATTTTAAGAGGAACTATAAGAAAAATTGCTGATGGTGTTGAATATAAAGTACCTCCAACAATAGATGATCCTACAATTTTAACAGAAATAAAAGAAGATTTAATTAATCACAAAATCTTAAACAATGGTTAAAACTTATATTTTTTTAATCGCTGCAATTTTTTGTGAGGTTGCTGGAACAATGTTGCTACCTGTTTCTCAAAACTTCACAAAACTTATACCAACATTTGCTTTATCTGCTTTTTATCTTACAGCATTTTATCTATTAACTTTTGTGGTTAATAAACTTCCAATAGCAATTGTGTATGCAACATGGAGTGGATTAGGAATTTTTACCATTGCAATACTTGGATATATATTTTTTAAACAAACTTTGGCTTGGCAAGCAATTGTTGGCTTATTCCTAATTGTAATTGGTGTAATACTTGTAAATAGTTTTACCGGAAAGCTTAACTAAACTGTAAAGGTGTACCATCAGGATCACCTAAAATTTTTCCATCTTGCATTTTGATTTTACCTGCAATAATTGTATGAGTAGGTGTTCCTTTGAATTTGAAACCATTAAATGGTGACCACTTACATTTACTTTCAATGTTTTCATTTTTAATTTTAATTGTTTTGTTCATATCAACAATTGTAAAGTCAGCATCATAGCCTTCTTTAATAAATCCTTTATTTTTAATTCCAAAAATCTTTACTGGATTTTCACAAACAAAGTTCATCAATTGATTAAGTGATAGTTTTCCATCATTAATATGATTTAACATTACAGGCATTAAAGTTTGAACTCCTGGCATCCCTGAAGGAGTATTTGGATATACCTTATCTTTATTTTCTTTTAAATGCGGAGCATGATCCGAACCGATAGTGTCATTAAAGTTATTTCTCACACCATACCATAATCTGTCATAATGAGATTTATCTCTTAGTGGCGGGTTCATCTGAGCATAAGTCCCAAGCTTGTCATAACAATCTGGTGCATAAAGAGTTAAATGCTGGGGAGTAATCTCAAATGTAATTTTTCCCTTGTGTTGTGATAGAAAATCAATTTCTTCTTTTGTTGTAATATGAAGCACGTGAGCTTTTTTGTTGTGCTTTTCTGCAATTCGAACAATTCGTCTTGTAGAAGCTATTGCACATTCAGCACTTCTCCATACTGGATGGGTATGAACATCGCCTTCTTTAATTAATTTTTTATTAACTTTTAAAATTGCCTCATCTTCAGAATGAACCGCAACTACTTTTGATGCGTTTTGAAAAACCTTATCTATATCTTCTTCTTCAGCAACTAATAAATTACCAGTTGAGGATCCTGCAAAAAGCTTAATTCCACAACACCCTTCTAAACCTTCTAAACTTGCTAAATCGTCCGCATTATCTGCAGTTGCTCCAAAATAAAAAGCATAGTTGCAATACATTCTATTTTTAGCGAGATCTAATTTTCTTTGAAACTCTTTCATATTTGAAGTTGGTGGATTAGTATTTGGCATTTCAAAAACACTAGTTATTCCTCCTGCAATTGCTGCTCTACTTCCTGAGTGAAGATCCTCAGTATCTGTTGACCCTGGTTCTCTAAAATGTGTTTGAGTGTCTATGCAACCAGGTAATACTTTATGGCCTTCTGCATTGATTGTTTCTTTTGCTTGTTCTGAAATTTGTCCAATCTGTTGAATTTTTCCATCTTTTATAGCAACATCAACATCTTTTAACTCGCCATCGATGTAACATTGTCCGTTTTTAATTATAAGATCTAACATTTTGAGAAATTGTTATTATATTACATTCTATAATTAATCAATTATGAATATCAAAAACGTTTATATTTTAGATGACAGAGCAATTCTTTATATTCATGGGGAAGATGCAAAAGAGTTTCTTCAAAATCTTATCAGTAACGATATTAACAAAGTAAGCGATGTAAATAGTTGTTTTAGTTCTTTACTTACACCCCAAGGTAAATTTTTATATGAATTTATAATCTTAAAACATAAGTCTGGATATATTTTGGATTGTGAAAAACCTCAGGCAGAGGATTTATTCAAACAATTATCCCTATATAAACTTAGATCAAAAGTTGAAATTCTTAATCTTAGTAATGAATTTGTTGTTGCAGCATTTTCTTATGAAAAATTCTTAACTTTTGATGAAGCAAAAGATCAACCTGGATGCACAATTAAATATAGAGAGGATCCCATTTTTTTAGATCCAAGAAATAAGAATTTGGGTGCAAGATTAATTATTAATTTAGAAAAACTTTATTTGTCCTTGAAAAAACTAGATCTTCACGATGCAAACTTGAAAGAATATTATTCATTAAGTCATAGCCTTGGGATAGTTCCAAAAGATTTAAATAAATTGAAAGATAAATTGTTTGGTATTGAATGCAATTTTGAAGAATTAAATGGAATTGATTTCAAAAAAGGCTGTTATGTTGGTCAAGAAAATACAGCGCGAATTAAATTAAAGAACAAGCTTTCAAAAAGATTGTTTCCAATAAATGTAATTAATGGAAAACTGCACGAAGGTGAAAGTATTTATAATAATGAAATTGAAATAGGTAAGGTTTTAATTGATAGTGACTACCCTTTTGCTTTAATTAAATACTTAAACGAAAACTTTGATGAAAAAACAAATTTTAAAACTAAAGAAGGTTCTATAAATATCAATAAACCTGATTGGATAAATAACTAATTTTCTTATTTAAATAAATAAACAATCATTAAAATAATAAAAACTACAATAATCCATATACTGAGATTTTTAAAAAATTGCTTTAATTGAGAATTTGATTGTAAAAAACTTGGTAAAACTAAAAGCAAAACTCCAATCATAAATATTACTGAAAGCAATTTATCCATCAAAAACTCCTCTATAAAATTCACTTTGGTGCGGTCGGAGAGACTCGAACTCTCATGGACTAGGTCCACACGGCCCTCAACCGTGCCTGTCTACCAATTTCAGCACGACCGCGATATGTCCCATAATAAATGAATGACAATCATGATTCAAATTGGTAAAAATCCTCATGGAATTTACACAAGAAGTGCGTAAAGCAACAGATCCTATTTATCAAAAAATTTCTAAGGTTATGCCTGAAATTGAATGGTCAGTACATGCTCCGTATATTCATAAAATTAATAAATTAAAAAAAGAAAAAAATGCTGTAATTCTTGCTCACAACTATCAAACACCTGAAATTTATCATGGTGTAGCAGATTTTTCTGCGGACTCACTCGCATTAGCAATTGAAGCATCAAAAACTTCAGCTGATATTATTTTAATGGCTGGGGTACATTTCATGGCAGAAACTGCAAAATTAATGAGCCCTAATAAAAAAGTTATTCTTCCTGACATGGATGCTGGCTGTTCTTTATCATCATCTATTACAGGTAAAGATGTAAGACTATTAAAAGAAAAATACCCAGGTGTTCCTGTTGTATCTTATGTCAATACTTCAGCAGAAGTTAAGGCAGAAACGGACGTTTGTTGTACTTCTGCTAATGCAGTTAAAATAGTTAAATCACTGGGTGTAAAAAGAGTAATATTTTTGCCTGATGATTATTTAGCTAAATACGTAGCCTCTCAAACTAATGTTGAAATTATTTCTTGGAAAGGAATTTGTATTGTTCATGATCAATTTAATAAAAAAGAAATAGAGGATATTAGAAAAAATAATCCAGGCATTAAAATTATTGCACACCCAGAATGTCCTCCCGATGTTATTGAGGCAAGTGATTTCGCTGGATCAACATCTGGGATGATAAAATATGTAAAAGATAATCAACCGAAAAAAGTAATGATGGTTACTGAGTGCTCAATGAGTGACAATATTCAAATAGAAAATCCGAATGTAGACTTTGTTAAACCATGTAATATGTGTCCTCATATGAAAAAAATTACACTTCCAAAAATTTTAAATTGTTTAGAGAACGAAACTGGTGAAATTATTATGGATAAAGAGACAATTGAGAAAGCCAGAATATCTGTAGAGAGAATGACAGCAATTGGCAGATAATTAAGTGTCAAAAATAAAACTAAGCAAAGAATTTATCAAGAGTACTGTAAAGCTAGCATTAAACGAGGATCTTTATCCTTCAGGAGATATCACTTCAAGTTTAATTAAGGATAATAAAATTGTAACAGTTAAATTAATTTCAAATCAAAGTGCAATTATTGGAGGATTGTTATTTGCTAAACAAACTTTTTCATTAATTGATGATAAAATAAAATTCATTATTAAGAAAAAAGATGGTTCTAAAGTTAAAAAAGGAAATTTAATAGCTTTAATTAAAGGCAATGCGAAAAATATTCTAATCGCTGAAAGGGTAGCTTTAAATTTTTTGTCTCATATTTCTGGAATAGCAACTAAAACAAATGAGTTTGTTAAATTAGCTGGAAAAAAAACCAAAATCTGTTGTACAAGAAAAACAGTTCCAAATTTGAGAGTTGTCCAAAAATATGCAGTTAAATTAGGAGGTGGCACTAATCATAGATTTAATTTAAGTGATGAGTATTTAATTAAAGATAATCATATAGCAAGCTCAAATATAAAATCTTTAGTCCTTAGTGCAATAAAAAATAAAAAAGGAAAAAAAATTACTGTCGAAGTCGATACAATTAAACAGCTTAAATCAATATTGGGTCTAAAATTTAATACTGTTCTGCTTGATAATATGAGTGTTAAAAATCTAAAACATGGTGTGAAAATTGCTAAAAAGTTTTATGAAACTGAAGCTTCGGGAAATATCAGCTTAAAAACTGTTAAAGCTATTGCCTCTACTGGAGTAAATAGAATTTCTGTTGGAAGTATTACTCATAGCGCTCCTGCAATTGACTTTAAATTAGAAATCTAATTTACGAATTTAGAAAGGTCAGGTTTAAAATAGTTTGGACCTTTCATAACCTTACCAGACTCATTGTAAATTGGTTTTCCATTTTCATCTAACTTACTCATGTTGGAATTTTGTACCTCATTAAAACATTTATCCAAATCAATTCCAAATGCATGCCCTGCTCCATAAGTTACATATAATATGTCGGTTAGCGCATCAGCTACTTCTAATAAGTCCTTATTATTCATAGCTTCTGTAAGCTCTTCTAGTTCCTCTTTGATTAGGTCTAACCTTAATTTATTAATTTTATCAGTACTAAATGACGGTTTAGTTTTAACTTCCTGGCCAAAAGTTTTCATGAAAGTACCTACTTTACTAAAATTCGACATAATGCTCCTATATGTTTTTATAAATTTATTGTATGTTAATAATTATTTGTTACTTAAAAATTAATCAATGAAATTAAGAAAAGAATTTGACAGTATTGGAAGTATAAAAGTCCCAAATAATAAGTATTGGGGTGCATCTACTCAAAGATCAAATAAATTTTTTAATATTGGGAAAATTTTAGTAAATATTTCAATAATAAAATCTATAGCTATCATTAAAAGATCAGCTGCTATTGTGCATGCTAAAGATAAATTAATTTATACTAAAATTTCTAAAGCAATTATCAAAGCATCGGA
This sequence comes from uncultured Pelagibacteraceae bacterium, assembly GCA_902598485.1. Classification (GTDB taxonomy): domain Bacteria; phylum Pseudomonadota; class Alphaproteobacteria; order Pelagibacterales; family Pelagibacteraceae; genus Pelagibacter. The sequence continues at coordinate 10,687 of CACKBU010000009.1, read as the reverse complement.
TGAAGTAATTAAAGGAAAATTAGATGAAAATTTTCCTTTAAAAGTTTGGCAAACTGGTTCGGGAACCCAAACAAATATGAATGTAAATGAAGTTATTGCTAACAGAGCAATAGAAATTTTAGGTGGCAAAAAAGGAACAAAAAAACCTGTTCATCCAAATGACCATGTAAATAAATCACAATCTACAAATGATGTTTTTCCAACTGCAATGCATATCTCTGTAGCTCAACAGACAATAAGTAAAATGCTGCCAAGCTTAAAAATTTTAGAAAAAGAATTAAAAAGAAAATCTAATGAATTTAAAAATATTGTTAAAATTGGAAGAACTCACCTTCAGGATGCAACCCCATTATCTCTTGGACAGGAATTTTCAGGATATCATTTTCAGGTTAAAAAAAGTATCGAAAGAATAGAGTATGCTTTAAAAGAAATTTTATTTCTTGCACAAGGTGGTACCGCTGTTGGTACTGGAATAAATTCAAAGAAAAATTTTGACAAGAAAATTGTTAAAGAAATTGCTAAATTTACAAAAATAAAATTTAAACCAGCTCCAAATAAATTCGCAGAACTTGCCGCTCATGATGCAATTGTTAATTTTTCTGGTGCTTTAAATACATGCGCAGTTGCATTAATGAAAATATCAAATGACATTAGATTTTTAGGTTCTGGTCCAAGAGCTGGCTATGGAGAATTAATTTTACCAGAAAATGAACCTGGTTCTTCAATTATGCCAGGAAAAGTAAATCCTACACAATGTGAGGCTGTAACTATGGTTTGTGTTAAAGTTATTGGAAATCACAATGGGATAACTATGGCAGGATCTCACGGACATTTTGAACTTAATGTTTTTAAGCCTTTAATTGCCCACAACATTTTACAATCAATTGACTTAATAGCTGACAGTACAAAAAATTTTGCTAATTTTTGTGTTAAAGGAATAAAAGCCAACAAAAAAAAAATCCGGGAACATTTGGATAATTCATTAATGCTTGTAACTGCGCTTGCTCCTCATATAGGTTATGATAATGCAGCTAAAATTGCGAAAACTGCTCTTAAAAATAACACAACACTTAAACATGAAACCTTGAAAACAGGACTAATTAACAAAAAAAATTATAATAAGATAGTTGATCCAAAAAAAATGATTTATCCAGCATAACTCTTGATTGCTTCATTTAATAAGTTTTTAAAATAAATTTTGTTTTGAAGATCATGTTTTTTAAAAATTACATTATTTAAAATTTTATTTACATTAAGATTAATTTTATCATCGATTTTAATATCTTTTAATTCAGCTACCTTTTTATCAAAATTATAAGTAAAATTTAAATCAATTTGCTTTATTTCGTTTCTATAATTTTTTGGAGTAAGGAGAAACTTATAAACCTCATTATAATCATTGATATTTATTTTTAGTTTTCCATCTAAAATTAAATCTCCATTCTTAACAAAAATTAAACTATCTTGTATCTCAAAATCAACAAAGTCTCTCCATTGAAATTTAGACTTATCTATATCAACTAAACCATCTTGAATTTTAAATTCTAAATTAATGTTTCTAAAATTAACATTATTATAGACATCGTTCGCATTAATTTTTGATTTAAAATCAATATTCTTATTGTTAAATATTTCAGTTTTCAAAAGTTCTACAATAATTGAATTAGAGCTAAATAAGTAACTTAAATCCATTTCATCCAAATCACCTTCTAAGCTAGCATAAAATGGTTTTAAATTGAATTTTCCTTTATACATTATAGTTGGCTCATCCTGTTTATCAAATATACGAAAATTAAAATAATTTTTTTCTATTTGATATTCTGCAAACCTTTTAGCATTATTCAAAGTAAGTACAGATTTCCCTTTTTTGTTTTCATTATTAAAAATTAATTCATTATCGATTTTAATTTTCATTAAATTAAAATTTATTTTATAAAAAAATTTATTTTTATTTTCATTAAAAAAAGATTCTATTGAAAAAGGAATATTAAAAATTTCATTTTCTGAATAAAACATATTTTTTAATTCTTTTTTGTTGTAAAAATATTTCATTTTAAGAATTTTATTTATAAACAATACTTCATCTTCTGTATTTCTAAAAAAAATATTACTATTCTTAAGTGTTAAATTTCCATTTTTGAAATTTTTATTCAGAAGATTTAAAAAAAAGTTATAATTATTTTTATTGAGGTAAAAATTTGAGTTGTCAAAAATTAAATCTTTCACCTCAATTTTTTTTAATGAAAAAAGATTATCTAATGAAATATAAATTATTAATTTATTTATTCTTGAAATTTGACCTATATCATTTTGAATAATTGACTCTGTTGTAACAAAATGAGGTCTAGGAAAAAAATTATATTTTATTTCTTGATTAAATGTAAAATTTAAATCAAATTTCTTTTGAATTTGATTTTTTAATACTCTTGAAATATCAATTTGTTTATAAAAGGTCGGTATTAACAAATAAGATATAAATATAACAGAAAGTGCGACAAAAATTAAAATTACTTTATTATTTTTAAATAAATAGCTTAAATTTTTATATTTTAACTTGTTTAAATTTTTTTCTAAAAGATTATTAATAAAATTATTAATGTTTTTAAAATATTTTATAAAAAAGTTTGTTTTACTCATAACAACAAGAAAGCTTATAAAGTATTATTTTAAATGATAAACAATGATTATTTAAAAAATTTAAATGATGCTCAAAAAGAAGCGGTACTTCATCTAGATGGTCCGTTATTAATTGTTGCTGGGGCAGGATCTGGTAAAACAAAAGTTTTAACCTCTAGAATTGCCAACATTATTAAAGCAAAAAAGGCATTTCCTAATCAAATTTTAGCAGTGACCTTTACTAATAAAGCTGCAAAAGAAATGCAAAATAGAGTAAGTAAATTGCTTGGTTCTGCAGCAGTTGGCCTGTCTTGGCTTGGTACATTTCACTCAATATGTGTAAAAATATTGAGAAAACATGCGTCAGCTGTAAATCTTAATTATAACTTCACTATCATAGACACAGATGACCAGATCAGACTTATCAAAAATATTTGTAAAGCAGAAAATATAGATATCAAACAACTTTCACCAAAATTTATTCTGGCGATAATCGATAGATGGAAAAATAAAGGTTTTTATCCTGACGAAGTGATAATAAATAAAAAAGACATTTATGAAAAAACAATTCTTCCACTTTATAAAATTTATCAACAAAAATTGATTGACCTAAACTCTTGCGACTTTGGTGACCTTATTTTGCACACAGTAAAAATTTTAGAATTTAATTCTGATATTAGAGAAATATATTCCAAAAATTTCAAATATATACTTGTTGACGAATATCAAGATACAAATTTTATTCAAAGTAAATGGCTTAATCTTTTATCAGAAAAAAATAAAAATGTTTGCTGTGTTGGAGATGATGATCAATCAATTTATAGCTGGAGAGGTGCTGAAATAAAAAATTTTTTAGAATTTGATCAAGTTTATGAAAATACTAAAGTAATAAGGTTAGAACAAAATTATAGATCTTCACAAAATATTTTATCTGTTGCTTCAAATCTGATTTCAAATAATCAAAATAGAGTTGGCAAAACATTAATTTCAACTATGGATGAGGGTGATTTAGTTAAATTAAACTGTTTTAAAAATGGTAAAGATGAGGCAATTGGAATTTCAGATGAGATAGAAAAAAATATTAAAAAAAAATTTTCTTTTAACCAAGTTGCAATACTTGTGAGAGCTATTTTTCAAACTCGAGAGTTTGAAGAGAGGTTTCTGAAAATTGGTATGCCTTACAGAATCTTAGGTGGAACAAAATTTTACGAGAGAGCAGAAATTAAAGACTGTGTAGCTTACTTAAGGTTAATTTACCAAGAAAAAGATGATCTTGCTTTTGAGAGAATTGTAAATAACCCAAAAAGATCTATAGGAGATAGCACTTTAAAAAATATACATGAATTTGCTAAAGAAAATAATTTAAATTTAGAAAGAGCATCAATTAAAATGCTAGAAAAAAATTTAATCAAACCAAAAGCTAAAATTGGTCTAAATTTATTTTTGAATTCTTTGTCAAAATGGAGAGACCACTTAATTTTGAATAAATCAAACCATATCAAATTATTACAAATTATTCTTGATGAATCTGGGTATTCGGCAATGCTAAAAAATAAAAAAGATATTGATAACGAAAATAGATTAGAGAATATTAAAGAATTGTTAAGTGCTATGAAAGAATTTGATAATTTAGAAAGTTTTTTAGAACACGTTTCATTAGCAACCTCAGTAGATCAAGAATGGGATGGTGAAAAAATTAATATGATGACAATGCATGCCGCAAAAGGTTTAGAATTCGAGGTAGTTTTTCTTCCAGGTTGGGAAGAGGGATTATTCCCTCATCAAAAATCTATTGAAGAAAAAGGTCAAAACGGACTTGAGGAAGAAAGACGTCTAGCATATGTTGGGATTACTAGAGCAAAGAAAAAAGCTATAATATCCTTTTCAATGAATAGGTTTTATCAAGGAGACTGGATAGATAGTATGGCCTCACGGTTTATAGAGGAATTACCAGAAAAAAACTTAGAAAAAAATTCATTTTTTGACGAAGAAATAAATAATGATGATGATTTTGAATTTAATCAAGATTTTGAAATTGAAGAAGGTACTAGAAGTCCAGGTTGGATAAGATATCAAAAGAGGATTAAGTGAAAAACTTTATTCAATCATTAAGAAATAAATTTAAAAAATATAATATCGATGGATATGTAATACCTAAAAATGACGATTATTTTACTGAGTATTCTAAAATAAATAGATTAAAAATAATATCAAATTTTAGTGGATCCGCTGGATTAGCAGTAATATTAAAAAATAAAAACTATTTATTTACTGATGGAAGATACACAATACAAAGCCAACTTGAAAGTGGAAAGAATTTTAAAATTTATGGATTTGAAAAATTAATAAATTGTAATTTGTTTAAAGATATAATCTTGGGTGTTGATCCAAAATTATTAACTAGCTCCCAGTTGCAAACATACTTTTTAAAAAATAATAAAGTCAAATACATTAATAAAAATTTAATTGATGAAATTAAAAAACCAAAAAAACCTGCACCTATTTCTTTTTTTTCATTAAATAAAAGTATAGTTGGTGAAAGTGTAAGTTCTAAAATAAATAAAATATCTAAATATTTAAAAGAAAAAAAATCAGATTATATCTTTATAAGTGCACCAGAAAATGTTGCTTGGGTTTTAAATATCAGAGGTGGGGACGGTCCAAATAGTCCGATTCCTAATTCAAGACTTATAATTAGCAAAACAAAAAGAATATTATTAATAAGTAAAATAGAAAAATGCAAAAATTTAGTAAAAAATAAAGTTATTAAAAAAAATGAATTTCTTGATATTGATAGTTTACCAAAAGAGATAATAAAACTAAAAGGTAATAATTTTATTATAGATGATAAATCATGTTCAATATTTTATGAAAATTTAATTAAATCAAAATTTAAAATAATTAGCAGAGAAGATCCTATTTATTTATTAAAAGCAATTAAAAATAAAATTGAAATAAAAAACATGATTAAGGCTCATACTCTAGATGGCGCTGCTTTAACAAAATTTCTTTACTGGATAAAAGTAATTAATAAAAAGAAAATTGATGAAGTTGATTCTGTTAAAAAATTAGAAAAATTTAGAAAAAAACATAAAAACTTTCTTTACCCTAGTTTTGATACTATTGCAGGTTCAGGAAAAAATGGTGCGATTGTTCATTACCGAGCTAACAAAAAAAATTGTCGAATTATAAATAAAAAAGATATTTTTCTATGCGATTCTGGTGGTCAGTATAGATATGGAACTACTGATGTAACTAGAACAATTTGTTTTTCTAATCAGAACAAAAATATTAAAAATATTTTTACTAAAGTTTTAAAGGGTCATATTGCAGTAGCTACTACAAACTTAAACAAAGATAATATTGGAAAAAAAATTGATAAAAGAGCTAGAAAATTTTTGAAAAAAAATAATCTTGACTATGCTCATGGAACAGGTCATGGAGTTGGTTTTTTTCTTAATGTTCACGAAGGTCCACAAGCTATCACAAAAATAAACAAAGTAAAAATACAACAAGGTATGATTTTAAGTAATGAACCTGGATACTATAAAAAAGACAAATTTGGAATTCGGATCGAAAATTTAGTTTATGTAAACAAAAAAAATAATAGTTTAATTTTTGAAAATTTAACAATGGCACCCATAGAAAAGGAGTTAATAAATTATGATTTGCTAACAATATCTGAAAAAAATTATCTTTTTAAATATCACTTAGAAGTTTACTCAAAAATATCAAAATATTTAAATCAAAATGAAAGAAAATGGTTAGCTAGTTTTATTTAGCATCTTTAAAAATTCATTTTGATCTATAATATTTATTTTTAATTCTTTCGCATTTTCTATTTTTCTCTTTGTGGGTTTATCTCCAACAATTAAAAAGTTTAATTTATTTGAGACACTACTTACAGTTTTGCCTGAATTTTCCTCAATTAATGATTTAACTTCCGCTCTACTAATCCCATTTAATTTTCCTGTTACTAAAAATGACTTGTCTTTTAATAATCCTTCATTTTTTTTTTGTATAAAATTTTTAATTGTCAAAACTTTTTCTAATTCATTTAAAACTTTATTATTAATTGCATTGTCAAAAAAAATTTTTATTGAGTTTATCTGAGTTTCACCAATTCCATCAACATTAAGTAAATCTTTATAATTCTTTGTTTTGGATAAGTTTTTAAAATTTACAAAAGATATAAAATGTTTAGATAATATTTTTGCATTTTCTAATCCTATGTGTCTAATTCCTAATGCAAATATAAACCTCTCTAATGAAATATTTTTTTTTTGATTTATTGAATACTTTAAATTTTCTACTGACAATTTTCCCCAACCATCTAATTTTTCAATTTTTCTAAAATCTAATTTAAATATATCTTGTGGAAATTTAATTAATTTTAGTTTCCAAAATCCTTCGACTATTTTCTTTCCAAAACCATCTATATTAAAAGCTTCTTTTGATACAAAATGCTTTAATTTTTCAATTGAAATTTTATCACAATAATAGCCTTCGCTAGAACATCTTCTTACCGCATCAATTTTTTTTGTTATCTTGTTAAATTCTTTAATTGTCTTTGATCCACACGATGGACAATTTTTTGGAAAAATAAATCTTGAACTGTTTTTTAATCTTTTTTTAATATCTGCTGAAAGTATATGTGGTATTACATCTCCAGCTCTTTCAATTGTTACAGTGTCACCAATCCTAATATCTTTTCTTATAATTTCATCTTCGTTATGAAGAGTTGCGTTTGAAACTATAACTCCACCAATGTTTACTGGTTTTATTTTGGCAACTGGAGTAAGAGCTCCAGTTCTGCCAACTTGGATATCAATATCTAATATCTCTGAAATTGCTTTAGTTGATGAAAATTTATGTGCTATTGCCCATCGTGGCGCATTAGCAACATTTCCTAATCTTTTTTGGAGAGAAAACTCATTAATTTTATAAACAATTCCATCAATATCAAAGTCTAAATTTGCTCGTTGTTTTTCAATTTTATTATAATTTTGAATTAAATTTTTTGCTCCTATAATTAATTTATTAAGTGAATTAGTTTTAAAACCCCAATAATTTAATTTTTTTAGAAAATCATATTGATTGGTAACTTTTAATCCATTTTCATAACCAAAAGCATAAGCTATAAAATTTAAAGGAATTCTTTTTGTATCCTCTGGATTCTTTTGTCTAAGAGATCCAGATGCAGCGTTTCTTGGATTGGCAAATTTTTCTTTTAAATTTTTAAAATTACTATTTTTAATAAATACCTCACCTCTTATATCAATTTCCTGAGGAAAATCTTTTTTGAAAATATAATGTGGAATATCATCAATTGTTTTTAAATTATTTGTAATATCCTCACCTTCTTTTCCATCCCCTCTGGACAATCCTTTTTCTAACCTTCCATTTTTATAAATTAAAGATGCTGAAATACCGTCAATTTTAGGCTCAGCTGTATATGAAATTTTATAGTCATCAGACTTTGATAAAAAATTATTAATTTTTTTTTCAAAATTTATTAAATCATCTTCTGTGAAAGCATTTGCAAGTGATAACATTGGCACTTTGTGCTGAACTTTAGAAAAATTTTTAGAGGGCTTAAAACCTATAATATTTGAAGGAGATAAATCTGACTTAAGAAATTTAAATTTATCTTCTAGAATTAATATTTCTTTTTTTAAATTGTCGTACTCATCATCACTTACCAACGGTTTACTGTTGTCATAATAGTATTTATTATATTTATTAATTAATATTATTTTTTTTTCATACTCTAACTGAATTTTTTTTTTATTCATTTTTTCCAAATAAAGATTTAAATCTTTTTAAAACTGAAGTGTTTTTTTTTTTATTTTTTTTTATTTTTTCTTTTTTACTTTTTTCATAACTTTTATTAAATACACTATAGGTTTTTTCATACCATTGGGATGATTGATAATTATATCCTAAAACTTTAGCGTATTTTTTTGCTTCATCTTTTAGCCCAATTGTATAATAAATCTCAACTAATCGATGTAATGCTTCCTCTGTATATATTGTAGTTTCATATTTATCGATTACAGTTCTGAATCTATTTATTGCGGAAATCCATTTTTTTTTCTTAAAATAATATCTACCGATATACATTTCTTTTGATGCTAAAGTGTCATTAATAAGATCAATTTTAAATTCTGCATCTAATGAGTACTCTGTGTTGGGAAAATTATTTATAATAAATTCGAAATTTTTTTTTGCATTTATAATTGTTTTCAAATCTTTTTTCTCATCTACAATTTGTTCATAATAACAAAGCCCCATTAAATAATAAGCATAGTCGATATTCTTATAATAAGGATAAATAAAAATAAAACGTTCCAATTCCGCTATCGCATTTTCATAATAATCTTGAGAATAATAAGAATATGCTGCCATTAAAGCTGCTCTAGGAGCCCATGTCGATTGTGGAAATAAAGTCTCTGCCTCATTAAAGTTTTTTGCTGCATAAATTACATCTCCAATTTTAAGAGCTTCAAAACCTTTATTGTATGCCTCCGAAACCTGTAATTCTAAACTTTTCTCTTCTATAACTGATTTTTTTATATTGTCTTTCGAGCACGAAATTAGAAATAACAATGATACGAATAGATAAAAAAAACTTATTAATTTCATAACAATTTATACTTATTTAATAGATTTTTTTAAAGTTATCTTTGTGGCTAAGCTATAGATCTTAAAATCTTCTTATTGATCAAGGTATGTGGGAGATTTTTTTCTTTAATTTCCAAAATTGAAAAATTCTCTTTATTTTGAAATACTTTTCTTAATAATTGATTTGTTAGATAGTGACCCCCTCTTGAGCATTTAACTGAGGCTACAATTCTATATCCAGATGTGTAAAGGTCACCAATGCAATCGAGTATTTTATGATTTACAAATTCTTTATTATTTCTCAGACCTTCTGGATTTAAAATTTGTTCATCTTTAACTACAATCGCATTTTCTAAACTACCACCTTTAGCTAGACCACTTTTTTTAATTAACTCTATATCCTCAAATAAACAAAAAGTTCTAGAATTATATATATCTGTTAAATCATCTTCAAAAACTTTTACTTTGTTTCTTTGATTACCAATTATTGGGTTGTTATAATTTAATTCAAAATCAATCTCGAGACTTAGAGTAGAAGGTTTAATTGAGATAAACCTTTTACCATCAGAATATTCAATCTCCTTTTTTATTTTAATAATTTTAATAGGTTCATTGCTTACTTCAATTCCCGCTGAAATAATCTTTTCAATAAATAGTTTTGCTGATCCATCTAATATAGGTACTTCTTCATTATCAATCTCTACAATTGCATTATCAATACCTAAACCAAACAAAGCGCACATCAAATGCTCAATAGTTGAAACTCTTGCTCCAAATTCATTTTCGATGGTTGTATTTAATGAAGTATTGCTTACATTCATAAAATTCGGATAAACCAAATTATTTTCATTTAAATCTACTCTTTTAAAAATAATTCCTGAGTTTGGTTCTGCGGGTGTTAGGGTAACATTTACATTTAATCCACTATGTAAAGCTACACCGTTAAAAGAAACTTTATTTTTTAGGGTTTTTTGAGTTAAATATGACACAAGCTATTGTTAGAACCAAATATAATAAAATTAAAAACAACTAATGTTACGATAAAAAACAAAATTAACTAAATAATTGAAAAAATTTTTCAAAAAAACCAGCTTTTTTAACATTTTTTGGTATGATTGATACTTCATTGGTATTGTAACCTAGCTGAGATTTATATGCCATCTCAGAAAGTCCAATTTTTTGTTCTTTAAATAAACTTTGGATGTAATTTTGATTTAAATAACCAGCAGTTTTAATGTGAAAATTTTCTAAAGTTTTATTTATTTCAAAAATAAAGTTATTTGGTACAGATATAAATTGTGTTTCTATACCTAAATTTTCACAATTCATACTATCATTTAATTCAGAAAAATAATTTTTATCCAATAAATAATTTATTATGTGCATATGCATAATTCTATAATCTTGATAATTTTCATTTATTAAATCTTTTAACTCAATAAGTAAA
>CACKBU010000008.1 GCA_902598485.1 uncultured Pelagibacteraceae bacterium | reverse complement strand
AAATTTGCAATATCAGGAGCTTGTAAAAAAGCCTTTTTGTCTAGAGGATTAAATAATCCCGATGTTCTCAAATTATTCTCAACGATATTTGATATCTCGGAGCCAATATTTTCTTTTTTAAGTATTTTTTCAAAACCTTTTCTAGATTCTTCATCAATTGATAGGGGAGAAACTGCTAATGGAAGTGGATTTAAATTTCCCCTAGTTATATCAACTTCAATTAAAGCATTTGCTTTGATAGGTATTAATATAAATAATAATATTAAAATTTTTTTTGTCATTTAAATATTCTACCCTTCTAACATCTCTCTTGCATCAAAATTTAATTGTAATTCTTTCCATCTTTCATATCCAGTTGTTGGAACTCTTAATGGTTGGCATAACTTGACAGCTCGCAAAGCACTTTCTGCTAAAACCTTGTAAAATCCTTGGCCTGGTTTATTCATTCTAGCATGATCCAAAATTTCTGTTTTTGATACTGTTCCATCAGGTTTTAATTTTAACTTTATTCTTACTAAAAGATTTTCATTATATGGTAATCCTAATGGAATACTCCAACAACCAAATATTTGTGCTTTAAGAGCATCCTCTTCGCTTAGTGTAAGACCTGTGTTTTCTACATTTCTTTCTTGATCTTGAGTAATGTCATCATTTGTTTTTAAAACTTCTGCACTCTCTTCTTTTGATTTATCAATTAAAGCAGCAATATTATTTGGATCAAACAAATCTTTTTTTTCAAATTCTGATACTTGTTTAACTTCATCATCTACTTTTTCAGGATTTTGTTTTTTTTCCTCTTTTGTTTCAACCTTTTTTAAAGTTTTTTCTGGAAGTGGAATTGCCTCAGGTGTTTCATTCTCAATTTTTTTATTATTTTGATCAGGAGCAAGGACAGTTTTTGTTTTCGTTTTTTCTACTTTTTTTGGTGGAGCCTGTTCTGAAACAAGTTTTTTTTCTTTATCTTTTACTTTCTCAATTATTTTTTTAGCCTTAGGTGCAAATGGAATATTGGTTTTTTCTGCTATTTGAATTAACTCAACTGACACTATTGGTGGAATATCAAGTGGTTTCTTTGCCAAAAAAGGTAAACTCATAGCTGTAATGAAAATTAACAAAGCATGTAAAGCAGAAGAAATAATTAAACTTCTATTCACTTTAATTACCTTTGTTTATACGGTTCTGAAATCAATGCTACTTTAGTAAAACCAGATCCTGATAGTAATCCCATTATTTCTAAAACTCTCCCATAATTTATAGTTTTATCACCCCTAACATAAATTCTGGTATCAGTTCTATTTTTTGAAACCGCTAAAACTTTTGCAATAATATTATCGTATTCAACTTTTGCTTCTTGAATAAAAATTTCACCTTTTGCGTTAATTGACAGTGTTAAAGGTTCTGTTTCTTCAGGTAAAGAATCTGCCGAACTTTCTGGTAAATCAACTTGAACACCTACTGTTAACAATGGTGCTGTTACCATAAATATAATTAATAATACCAACATAACATCAACGAATGGAGTAACATTTATTTCACTCATGGGTTCTTTTGATGAGCGATTAAATTTAAAAGCCATTTTTTAGATTATAGTTAAAAATCTTTTAGAGAAGTTTTCTAATTTTTCAGAATATTTTTTAGAGTCATTATTAAATTTGTTGTAAGCAACTACTGCTGGTATTGCAGCCAACAGACCAAGAGCAGTTGCAAATAAAGCTTCAGCTATCCCCGGCGCAACTATCGCAAGACTTGTGTTTCTTGAAATAGCTATAGATTGAAAAGAATTCATAATTCCCCAAACAGTTCCAAACAAACCAATAAATGGTGCTGTTGAACCTACTGTTGCCAAAAAAGTAAAACCTTTTTCAATTTTTGTCATTTGTTTTTCAATTCCAGCTTCTAGAGAAGCGCTCATTCTTTCACTAATGTTAGTTCTTGTTTTTTTTTTAAGTAATCCTTCCATTGCATCTTGAAACACAAGTGACATTGGATCCTCAAGTTTACTAGGTAAACTATTGTAAAAAGTTTCGGCGGATTTAGAATTCCAAAATTTTTCTTCAAATTCTTCTGAAGATTTAGTTATTTTTTTAAATAAACGAAACTTTTCAATAATTACAGCCCAAGAATATATTGAGCACAGTATTAATATAATCATCACAGACTTAACAATTATGTCCGCTCTAAAAAATAAACTGAATAATGAAAAATCAGTATTTGTTCCTAATTCAACTGCTTTTGCTGCTATATCTGCTTCCATACTTACTCATCACACGTAAATGTGTCATGATTTTGTCTTTTAATTTAAATTGATTATTCCTCTTTTTGATAAGTTTCGTAGAAAAAACTAGCTATTAGAATAGCATCTGCCTTGTTGTTATCTTTTTTTTTTGACAATTGTGATGAAAAATATGGAAAAATTTCAATAGCTCTTGTTCTGCTCGCATCTTTTTCTGAATTAATAAGGTTAAAATATTTTTTCCACTTAGCAGGCCTAACATAATAAACAGGTAAATGCATTGCGCTGCATATTCCTTTTAAAATACCAAAAGATTGACCAAAATTAAACATGCTAGTAACGCCTTGTCCAGGCATTGCAGAAACTTGTTCAATTACAACTTTTATGTTTTTTTTATCAAATTTGTTTATCCTTTGACTAATTTCATTAAATATTTGAGCACCATTTACTTGTCTTTTATTCTTCTTACCATCTGTCATGGTTGGCATTTCAATTACGTCTTTTATTATACCATCTTGAAAAAAACAGATTGAACCTGAGATGCCTGGATCAATTCCAATAATCATCATTAAATATCACCTAAATTAACGTTTGAATAAACATTCTGAACATCGTCATCTTCCTCAAGAGTTTCTAAAAAATCTACAACATTATCTTTATTTTCTTTATTTACCTCAACACTATTTAACGGGACCCATTCAATTTCTGTAGAAATAAAATTCGCAATAATTTTCTCAAGATTTTTTTTTACATTATATATTTCGCTCATTTGACACTGGACCTCATGATAATCCTCATAAGAAAAACATTCATCAGCTCCTGACTCAATCGCTAAATCTAAAATTTTTTCATCAGATATCTCTTTTTTATCAATTTTTATTATACCCAATTGTTGAAAATTGTGAGATGCTGAACCTTGAGTTCCTAAACTGCCACCATTTTTTTGAAAAATAGTTCTAATATTTGATGCGGTCCTATTTTTGTTGTCTGTTAAAGTTTCAACTATAACAGCAATCTTTTCTGGTCCAAACCCTTCGTATCTTAAATTTTCAAAATTTGCACCTGTAGTTGCAGAAGATTTATCTATTGCTCTTTCAATATTATCTTTAGGCATATTTGCAGATCTAGCAGCCTGTACTGCAGATCTTAGTCTAGGGTTCATTACCGGATCTTTGTCACCAAGTTTTGCTGCAACAGTAATCTCTTTAGATAATTTTGAAAATATTTTTGATCTTTGCTTATCAGCCTTACCTTTTTTATGTTTTATTCCTGCCCAATGTGAATGTCCTGCCATGATCTTAAATATTTTTTAGTTGATCTCCGTATACATAGCTTTTGATGTCTATTGCTAAACCTGTTTTTATATCACAATCTACTATAACACCACACAAAGTAGCATCTCCAGTAGCGGGAAAGTGTTTCACTGAATTCTTTTTTAAAAATCTATTTAAGGAATTTTCTTTATTCATTCCAATCACTGAGTCATAATCCCCACACATACCTGCATCAGTTTGATATCCAGTGCCATTATTAAGTATTCTGGCATCATTTGTTGGAATATGAGTATGGGTTCCAACCACGAGAGTTGCCTTTCCATCAAATAAATGTCCTATAGCATTTTTTTCGCTAGTAATTTCGCCATGGAAATCAACCACAAGTAAATCAAAATCCTTTTTTATTTCATTTTCTTTTAAAAATTTTTGAGAAGCTTCAAAAACATCTTCACACTTTTTCATAAAAACGTTACCCATCAAATTAAGAACACCGATTTTTATATCATTCTTTGTTTTATAAATCTGAAAACCTTTTCCTGGTGCAGGTTCAAATAAATTTTTAGGTCTTAATAATCTTTCTTCTTTATCAATAAATTCCATAATTTCTTTTTGATCCCAAACATGATTGCCGGTTGTGATAACATCAACTCCACAATTAAAAAAATCCTTACATATTTCTTTAGTTAGCCCCACACCTTGAACTGCTGCATTTTCACCGTTTACAATAACAAAATCGATTTTGTTTTTATCAATTTCATTTAATAAATTACTTGTTAATTTAGAACATCCTGAAATTCCAACAACATCTCCTAAAAATAAAATTCTCATTGTATAATTTTTTTCTCGGTTATTATTAAATCAAGTTTCTTATCATGCTTCTTGATAGGTATTTTTTTTATCTCCTGGTATGAAAATCCTAATCCAATTTTAAATATTTTTTTAATTTTAGATACTTTTTCTAAATAACGATCATAAAATCCTCCACCATAACCTAATCTATTCAAATCATCATCATAAGCTACTAAAGGAACAAATATTATATCTGGGTAAATTTTCTTTCCTAAAGTTGGCTCAGCAATTCCATACTTATTAATTTTTAAAGGATTTTTATTTGTCCATTCAAAAAAATCCATTTGGTTATTTTCTCTAATTATTGGTAAGGAAATATTTGCCCTTTTGTTTCTTAAAAAATAAAGCGTATCCAAGTCTTCAATCTCATAATTACAAGGGTAATACCCTCCTACATTTTTGAAATTAATTTTATTTTTTTTTAAAAATCGATAAATTCTGTAAGGATTGAGACTAAGTTTTTTATTCGAATTTTTTTTTCTAAGATTTAAAATTTTACTTCTTAGTTTAGATTTACTCACAGACCTACTTTGAAATATTTTCTAATTTTGCTTTTTTTACAAAATTTGATATTTGATCAGCAGCTTCATCAATTAAATTTTCGTATTTTTTTTGATTATAGTCAATTTCTTGTTTTAAATTTTCATGATCAAGATTTAGTTTTTCAATTTCAGATTCTTTTGTATCCCTATAATCATAAATTAGAGATTTTAGTTCTTTAAATTTTTTTGATAGATCTTTTAATTCTTCTTTTTTTTGATCTACTTTTTTCTTAGTTTCGTAATATTCATCCATTATTTTTACAGCTGTAATTAATAATAATTTATTTTCACCTAGATTTCCCAAATCATTTTTTAAATTATTAAACTTTTTATTAATCTGAATTAACAATTCTTCTAGGTGCTCCTCTTGTCCATCTTCACAAGCGAGCAAAAACTCTTTGTTGTTAAATTTTATACTTACATTTGCCATTTATCTATTTCATCCAATAGTGTGTCAGTTTCTTGATTAAGTTCATCAATTTTTTCAGAAAATTCAATTTGTTTTCTTTCTTCCAACCTTTCTTTGTTTTTTAAATCCTCAAGTTTTTTTGACAGATTTTCATGTTCCTCGAGCAATGTTTTATATTTTTCTTCAATCTGTGTTTTTTCAATTTCTAATTGATTTTTTTTTGTGCTTAAATTTTCGATATTTTTTTGTAGTTCAGGATTTGTTATATCTAAATTTTTTAATTCCTCTAATGCAATATTTAATTTTTTTTCTTTTTCGTTTATAGAATTCATATATATATGTTTATATTATTAAATAGATTCTTCTTAGTCTAGTCAGGATAATTTTGAGCAAACTACACAATGATTTAGCTAATTGCATCAGATTTTTATCAATTGATGCTGTTCAAAAAGCAAATTCAGGTCACCCAGGAATGCCAATGGGTATGGCAGATGTTGCAACAGTGTTATTCAAAAATTTTTTAAGATTTAATCCAAAGAATCCAGATTGGTTAAATAGAGATAGATTTGTTTTATCTGCCGGTCATGGTTCTATGCTTTTATATTCTTTGCTTTACCTAACTGGATATAAAAGTATATCGATTAATAATATTAAAAAATTTAGGCAGTTAAATTCTATTTGTGCTGGACATCCTGAATATCATCCGAAAACAGGTATTGAAACTACAACAGGTCCTCTTGGACAAGGTATATCTAATGCAGTTGGTTTTGCAATAGCTGAAGAAATTTTAAAAAATAAATTTGGTAAAGATTTAATTAATCACAAAACTTATGTTTTAGCTGGAGATGGATGCTTAATGGAAGGAATAAGTCATGAATCGATGAGTTTAGCGGGACATTTAAAACTTAAAAATTTAGTTATGCTATTTGATAACAATTCAATTTCAATTGATGGTCCAACAAATCTCGCGGTTTCAGATAATTTTAAAAAAAGATTTGAAGGATATGGTTGGGATTATATTTCTATCAACGGTCATAATGAAAAAGAAATTTTTAAAGCACTAAAAAAAGTACAAAAAGCTAAAAAACCTACTGTGATTTCTTGTAAAACAAAGATTGGATATGGTTCACCGAATAAATCAGGAAAAGCATCTTCTCATGGAAGTCCATTGGGAGTAGATGAAATCAAGCTTGTAAGAAAAGCCTTAAATTGGAAAAACAAACCTTTTGATATCCCAAATAAAATTTTAAATGAATGGAGAAAAATTGGTCTAAGAGGTGGAATTTTAGAAAAAAAATGGAACAAAGCATATAAAAGAAAAAAAATAAAATTTAATCAAACTTTAAAAAATAACTTTACTTCGGTGCTTAAGAAAGAAAAAGACAATGCAATAAAGGAGCCAAAAAGTTTAGCTACTAGAAAATGTTCAGAAATGACATTGAATGCATTAACAAAACAAAAAAATAATTTAATTGGTGGCTCTGCTGATTTAGCAGGATCAAACAATACAAAAACTAAAAACCATAAAATAATTAAACCTGGAGATTTTACTGGTGACTACATTCACTACGGAGTGAGAGAACACGCAATGAGTGGGGTTATGAATGGTATCGCACTTCACAGTAATCTAATTCCTTATGGAGGTACTTTTTTAATATTTTCTGATTATTGCAAACCTTCAATCAGATTGTCTGCCTTAATGAAAAAAAGGGTCATTTATGTAATGACACATGACTCTATTGGGCTCGGAGAAGATGGTCCTACCCATCAACCTATAGAACAGCTTTCAGGCTTACGTGCTATACCCAACCTAAATGTATTCAGACCTGCAGACAGAATTGAAACTATCGAGTGTTGGGAACATGCATTAAAAAGCTCAAAAACACCTAGCGTTCTATCTTTGACAAGACAAAATTTAAATCCAGTAAGAAAAATATACCCAAATAAAAACTTCTGCTCATTAGGTGCTTATGAGCTTCTAAGAACAAATAAAAAAATTAATCTAACAATATTAGCAAGTGGATCTGAAGTTAATCTAGCGTTAGAGGTTAGCCATAAATTAGCCAAAGATAAAATATATTCCAAAGTGATATCAATGCCTTGTATGGAACTTTTTGAATTACAATCAAAATCTTATAAAAATAAAATTTTAGAAGAAACAAAATTTAAAATATCAATCGAAGCTGGATCAAGCGATTGTTGGAAAAAATATGTAGGTGATAACGGTATTACTTTTGGAATTGATGAATTCGGAAAAAGTGCACCCTATAAAGATATTTATAAATATTTTGGACTAGAGAGTACAAACATTAAAAATATCACTAAAAAATTATTAAATAAATAAAATGACAATTAAAATTGGAATTAATGGAATGGGACGGATTGGTCGTATGGTTGTTAGATCAATTGTCGAAAGTAAAAATAAAAATTTAAAAATTAATCATTTAAACAATAGGTCAAATTCAGAAACTACATCTAAATTAATCAAATATGATTCTATACATGGAAAATTAAATGCTGATTTAGATTATGATCCAAATCATTTAATAATTAATAAAAATAAAATTACATTTTCTCAAGAAACAAAAATTGAAGACATAAATTGGAAAAAACATGATGTTGATTATGTTTTCGAATGTACTGGAAAATTTAATTCGAAAGAAAAACTTCTTCCTCATATAAAAAATGGTGCAAAAAAAGTAATCGTTTCTGCTCCATGTAAAAATGCTGATAAAACAATAGTATTTGGTGTTAATGAAAATATGATTACTAAAGAAGATAAAATAATTTCTGCAGCTTCGTGCACAACTAATTGTCTAGCACCAGTAACCAATGTTCTTAATGAAAAATTTGAAATTGAAAAAGGTTTTATGACTACGATTCATGCGTTTACTAGTGATCAGAGAATTTTAGATAATTCGCACAAAGATCCAAGAAGAGCAAGATCAGCGAGTCAATCAATAGTTCCTACCTCAACAGGAGCTTCGAAAGCAATAGGAGAAATAATACCAAACCTCAAAGGAAAACTAGAAGGTGTTGCTATGAGAGTGCCAACTCCTAATGTTTCGCTTGTTGAATTAGTTTTTTGTACAAAAAAAGATATTAGTATAAAAAAAATTAATGATGCCTTTGAAGAAGCATCAAAAAATAAATTAAAAAATATCTTAGATGTTACTCATGAAAAATTAGTATCTATAGATTTTAATCATCATCCTGCTTCTGCAATAGTAGATGCCTCTTTAACAAATGTGGTTGGAAGTAATATGGGTAAAATATCAGCCTGGTATGATAATGAATGGGGCTTTTCTAATCGAATGTGTGATATCGCTGAAACTTTGCATAAAATCTCTTAATGAGAAGTATTATAAATGAAAAAAATCTAAACAATAAAAAAATATTATTAAGACTAGATTTAAATGTTCCCATAAATAGAGGAAAAATAACAGACACAACAAGAATCGATAAAATTCTTCCTACATTAAATTTTTTGATAAAAGAAAAAGCTAAAATTATAATTTTATCTCATGTTGGAAGACCAAAAGGTAAAACAGATAAAGAGCTTTCTCTGGAACCAATTTGTACAGAATTGCAAAATAAATTAAAAAAGAAAGTAAAACTTATTACTGAAAATATTAAAGGAATAAAAAGTAAAGATTTCTTCAACGAATATAATGAGAATATTTTTATTTTAGAAAATATTAGATTTTATTCTGAAGAAGAGCAAAATGATAATAAGTTTGCTGAACATCTATCGAGTCTTGGAGATATATATGTAAATGACGCTTTTTCTTGTTCGCATAGAGCTCATGCCTCAATTCGTGAAATTCCAAAATTCTTACCCTCATTTTCTGGGTTGCAGCTAGACTTAGAAGTAAATGCGCTTAATAAAATAACTTCTGAGATTACCAGACCAATTACTTGTATTATTGGGGGATCTAAAATTTCAACTAAGATTAATGTCATTAAAAATTTAATTCCTAAATTTGACAATATTATAATTGTTGGCGGTATGGCTAACAATTTTATAGAATATTTTGGAAATAGTGTTGGAAAATCTATCAAAGAAAAAAATTGTAATAAAATAGTTGAAGAAATCATCTCTCAATCGAAAAAAGAAAAATGTAAAATAATCTATCCAGAAGATGTGATTGTATCTAAAAATTTAAATGGATCTCCTCAAAATAAAGAATTAAAAGAAGTATTATCTAATGAAATGATTTTAGATATTGGTCCAAAAACTATTGATAAAATAACAAAAATTATTGATAACAGTAAAACTATACTTTGGAATGGACCAGCAGGATATTTTGAAAATCCAAATTTCGCTTATGGAAGTATTCAAATAGCAAAAAAAATAATTGAAAAAAATAAAGCAAACAAAATTTTTTCAGTAGTTGGTGGTGGAGACACAGTTTCTTTATTAAATAATTTAAAAGCTGTTAATGAGTTTAATTTTGTTTCAACTGCAGGTGGAGCTTTTTTAGAATATCTTGAAGGTAAAAACCTTCCTGGTATAACCGCACTAAAATAAAATGTCTGAATTAAATAAAATTGCACTTAAAATAATTTCCAACGGTAAAGGTATACTTGCGGCTGATGAAAGCAATGGAACTATGTCAAAAAGACTTGAAGCGGTTAATGTCAAATCAACACCAGAAAGTAGGCTTTCTTTCAGAGAAATTCTTTTTTCATCCTATGGAATGAAGGATTACATAGGTGGTGTTATTCTTTACGACGAAACCATCAATCAAATTTCGAGTACAGGTGAACCAATACCAAATTTAATATCTAGTTCAGGTGCAGTTCCTGGAATTAAAGTTGATACTGGTGCAAAAGATTTAGCAAATTCTCCTAAAGAAAAAGTTACAGAAGGATTAGATGGCCTTAGAGATAGATTAAAAAAATATTATGATCTTGGTGCAAGATTTACAAAATGGAGAGGCGTCTATTCTATTGGTGAAAATTATCCGAGCAAACTGGCAATAAGTAGTAATGCTCATGCACTTGCTAGATACTCTGCACTAGTTCAAGAAAACGGGATGGTTCCAATAGTAGAACCTGAGGTATTAATGGATGGAAACCATTCTGCAGAAGTTTGTTTTAATAAAACATCAGAAGTAATTAAAATATGTTTTGAGGAACTAATTTTACACAAAGTTGATCTCACAGGGATAATATTAAAACCAAATATGATTTTGCCTGGAAACCTATCAGAAAATAAGATTTCTAGTGAAGAAGTTTCCATCAAAACATTGGAATGTCTTAAAAATTCTGTACCCAATGAAGTTCCTGGAATAGCTTTTTTATCTGGAGGACAATCTGAAATTGAGGCTACAGAAAATTTAAATTTAATAAACAAAAACAACAATACTAATTTTATAATGACCTATTCATATGGAAGAGCTCTTCAACAAAGTGCTTTAAAAGTTTGGTCTAATGATATTAAAAATGTAGAGGCAGTTCAAACTACTTTTAATCATAGGGCTAAAATGTGTACTTTAGCTACTCAAGGAAAATGGTCTAGTGAGCTTGAAAATAAGTAAAAAAAAATTTATTTATCTTATTTCTCCTAACAAAATTCCTAATTCTTTCTATAAAAATTTAAAATTAGTTTTAAAAACTGGAAAAGTAAGTTTTTTTCAACTTAGACTTAAAAATTATTCTCTTAAAAAGAAAATTATAATTGGAAAAAAAATTAAGAATATTTGTAAGAAATATAAAGTAAAATTTATAATTAACGATGATCCTTTACTTGCTTTAAAATTAAATGCTGATGGTTGCCATCTAGGTCAAAAAGATATGAATATTAAGATAGCAAAAAAAATACTTGGTAAAAAAATTATAGGAATTACTTGTCATAATTCTATGAATTTAGCAAAAAAAGCAATTAAAGCTAAAGCTGATTACATAGCCTTTGGTGCTTTTAATCAATCTAAAACTAAAAAAGCTAAGCATGTAGCCTCTGTAAAGATTTTAAATAAAGTTCAAAAATTTACAAAAACTCCAACAGTTGCTATTGGTGGAATTAATGATGTAAATTATAAAAATCTATTATTGAATAATGCGAATTTTTTAGCTATCTCAGGCTACATTTGGAAAAATAAAAAATATAAACCGTTAAAAGCTATAGAAAGATTAAAATGAAAATTAATGCTGGAGAAATAAGAGTTGGAATGCTCTTAGAATATAAGAATGACTTATGGCAAGTTTTAAAAACCCAACACGTAAAACCAGGAAAAGGTGGTGCGTTTGCTCAAGTTGAAATGAAAAGTTTAAACAAAAATACAAAGTTAAATGAAAGATTTAGATCAAGCGAAACAGTAGAAAAAGCATCATTGGAGGAAACTACTTTCAATTATCTTTATAGTGATGAAGCTAATTATTTTTTTATGGATCCAAAAACATTTGAACAAATAGAAATAAAAAAAGAAATTGTGGGTGATAAGGGTAAACTTTTAACTGAAAATCTACAAGTTTCTGTAAGTTTTTATAATGAAAACCCTTTATCAATTGAATTACCTAACCAAGTAAATTGTAAAATTGAAACTACTGATGCATCGCTTAAAGGACAAACTGTGTCATCATCTTATAAACCAGCAACTCTTGATAATGGTTTAAACATTCAAGTTCCTCCGTTCATTGAAGCAGGTGATGAAATCGTGGTTGATACTAGAAATTTAGAATACATTAAAAAAATTTAAAATGATATCTATATCATCAAATTTAAATATTATGATCAAAGCAGCTGAAAAAGCCTCAAAGTCTGTGATAAGAGATTTTGGAGAAGTTGAAAAACTACAGGTATCTAAAAAAGGACCTCGAGATTTTGTTACAAAAACTGACAAATATATAGAAAAAATTCTAATTGAAGAACTTTCTAAAACAAAAAAAAATTACTCTTTTTTATCAGAAGAAATTGGTTCAATTCAAAATAAAGATAAAGATAATATTTGGATTATTGACCCGATAGATGGGACAACAAATTTTCTACACGGTATTCCTCATTTTGCAATATGTGTGGCTCTTGAATCCAAAAAAGAGATAATTAGTGGTTTAATTTATGATCCTATTAAAGATGAAATGTTTTATGCAGAAAAAAATAAAGGAGCTTATTTAAATAATCAAAGATTACGAGTATCAAATAAAAACTTATTAGACGAATGTTTGTTTTCTAGTAATCATGAAGGAATCAAATTTAGCAAATTGAATATGAGATATAGCGGATGTGCAGCTTTAGACTTGGCCTATGTGGCCTCAGGTAGATTAGATGGTTTTTTTCAAAATAAAATTAATATTTGGGACGTAGCAGCAGGAGCCTTGTTGGTAGAGGAGGCTGGTGGGATAGTTAATGATTTAAATAAATTTGATAAGAATAATATAGATATTCGAGCATCAAGTGGGGCAATTAATGATAAAATGCTTGAAAATTTGAAGAACTTTTAATTGTGTTCTAAGTTTCTTTTGCTATAAGTCTCGATATGAAAAAAGACATACACCCAAACTACCACACTATTAAGGTTGAAATGACTGATGGTACTCAATTTGAAACTAAATCAACTTGGGGTGCTGAGGGTGATATATTAAAATTAGAAATAGACCCTAAATCTCATGCAGCCTGGACTGGTGGAAAGCAAAAATTAATGGACAAAGGTAGAATTAGTAAATTTAATAAAAAATTCCAAAATTTTAAATCAGAAAAAAAAAACTAAATGTCAAACGCACCTTTAATGCCAATGGCAACTGCCGTATGGTTAGTAGAAAATACAACATTAACTTTCAAACAAATTGCAGATTTTTGTAAATTACATGAAGTTGAAATACAAGGAATTGCAGATGGTGAAGTTGCAAAGGGTATTAAAGCATATAATCCTATTATATCTGGTCAACTTTCAAGAGAAGAAATTGAATTATCTTCAAATGACGAAAATAGACCATTAAATATTAAAAGTAGTGATATTGAAATTTCGAATAACGAAAAAAAAATAAAGAAATATATCCCCTTATCAAAAAGGCAAGATAAACCTGACTCTGCATTATGGTTAATTAAACAACACAATATATTAAAAGATTCTCAAATAGCCAAGTTGGTTGGCATTACCAAAAATTCTGTGACATCAATTAGAAACAAAAGTTATTGGAATTATAATAATTTAAACCCAAAAGATCCTGTTGCTTTAAATTTATTCACTCAAAAAGATTTGGTTCAGGCTATTGAAAAAGCTGAAAGAAGAATAAAAAGAGAAAAAAAAGAAAAAGAAAAACAAAATAAATCAAACCAGGCTTCTGTATAATGAATAAAATTAATAGACATAAATTTATAAAAGTGTTATTGAAGCGCTTTTTTGGAGGTAGTTATTAAAATAGAAGTTAAAGATAATAATGTTGAACAAGCTTTGAGGGTTTTAAAAAGAAAACTTCAAAGGGATGGTTTCTTTAAAGTTATTAAATTAAAGAATACTTATGAAAAACCATCAGAAAAGAAAAAGAGAATACTTCAAGAAAATATAAAAAGAGTTAAGAAGTTAAATAAACTCAAAAATAGAATTTGAAAATACCGCGGGGTGGAGCAGTCTGGTAGCTCGTCAGGCTCATAACCTGAAGGTCGGCGGTTCAAATCCGTCCCCCGCAACCAATTTAATTATATTTTAAAATTAGACTTCTTGCTATCAACAAGGAAGGCTTTAACTGTTTCTATAGTTAACTGATTGAATGTTTTTCCAAATTTTTCAATTTTCTCAATTACTGCTGGAGGAATAGTAATTATATGGCAGCCCAATTGTCTAGCTTGCAAATAATTATACGGTTCTCTCACACTAGCCCATAAGATTTCTACATTTTTATAATTTTTTGCTAATTTTATACTTTTGACAAATTCAGGGATTGGATCTTTTCCAGTATCTCCTGCTCTTCCAGCAAAAATTGATATTATTACTTTTGCTTTTTTATTTATTACTTTAAGTATTTTTGCAGTTTGTTTAGCAGTGTAAACTGCGGTTATATTCAACTTAATATTTTCACTATTAAGCTCTTTAATTACATTTCCTGTAAACTTATTTTTTGAGTTAACCACTGGAACTTTAACATATATATTTTTACCCCAGGTATTTATTTTTTTTCCTTGCTCAATCATAGATTTTTGATCATCAGCAAATACTTCAAAAGAAATTGGTTTGTTTTTGCAAAACTTAAGTATTTGTTTAGAGTATGACTTATAGTCTTTTGCACCAGCTTTTCTCATCAGGCTTGGATTAGTTGTAAATCCTTTAACAACTTTTTTTTTATTAAATTTTTTAATTAAAGATACGTCTGCAATGTCACAAAAAATCTTTATATTCATAAGATCTACAAATTCTTTGTAATATCCTCTGTCATTTTTTTTGCATCTGCAAAAAGCATTAAAGTGTTTTCTTTATAGAATAAATCGTTATCTATTCCTGCATATCCAGGAGATAAACTTCTTTTTACAAATAGCACAGATTTACATTTTTCCACGTCTAGAACTGGCATTCCATAAATTGGGCTTTGAGGATCTGTTTTTGCTACAGGGTTAGTAACATCATTTGCACCGATTACAAATGCAACATCTGCATTTGCAAAATCATTATTTATTTCTTCCAATTCAAACACTTCATCATATGGGACATTAGCTTCAGCCAACAAAACATTCATATGACCAGGCATACGTCCTGCAACTGGATGAATAGCATATGATACTTTGATATCGTTTTTCTTTAATGTATCCACCATTTCTCTTAAAGCATGTTGTGCTTGTGCCACTGCCATTCCATACCCTGGAACAATTATAACTGATGATGCATTTTTCATTAAAAAGGCCGCATCATCTGCATTACCACTTTTTACTGGTCTTTGTTCTTTATTTTGACTTCCAGAAGTTTGGTCTGTAGCTCCAAAACCACCTAAAATAACATTAAAGAAAGATCTATTCATTCCTTTACACATTATATATGAAAGTATTGCACCAGATGATCCAACCAATGCTCCTGTAATAATTAAAGCTGTATTTTCCAAAGTAAATCCAATTCCAGCTGCGGCCCAACCTGAATAAGAATTTAACATTGAAATTACAACTGGCATATCTGCACCACCAATTGGAATAATAATTAAAAATCCAATTAAAAAAGAAATTGCAATTAATATCCAAAATAAATTAGATGATTGTGTTGAACAAAGATATATAGTTAAAATTACAATCAAAACTAACAACAATGCATTTAATAAATGTTGGCCTTTGAAAGTTATTGGAGCACCTGACATTATTCCTTGTAATTTTAAGAATGCTATAACAGATCCAGAGAAAGTGATTGCACCAACTGCTGCTCCAATTGCCATTTCTATTAAACTTGCAAGTTTGATATTTCCAGGTATTCCAAGATTAAATGCAGATGGATTAATAAATGCAGAGATTGCTACAAATACAGCTGCTAAACCAACTAAACTATGAAAGCCTGCAACTAATTCTGGCATTGCAGTCATTGGGATGCGATACGCTATAAAAGCTCCAAGACTTCCACCAATAGCTAAAAATATTAAAACATAGACAAATCCAGAACTAAAATTACCAACTGACAAAAATGTAACTGTTACAGCAATAACCATTCCAATAATTCCAAATAAATTTCCTTGTCTCGAAGTTTCAGGAGAGGACAAGCCTCTTAAAGCTAAAATAAATAATACTCCAGATACTAAATATAAAATTGCAGATAGATTTGCAGACATTAATTATTTATCCTTTTTCTTTTTTTTATACATTGCTAGCATTCTTTGAGTGACTAAAAATCCACCAAAAATATTAACAGCTGCTAAAATAATTGCTAAAAATCCATAAATACTCGATGATGAAAAAACTACTCCATCACCTCCAGACAAAGCTGCAATAATCGCACCTACAATGATTACTGAAGAAATTGCATTCGTAACTGACATTAAAGGAGTGTGTAAAGAAGGTGTTACACTCCATACAACATAGTAACCAACAAATATTGACAATATAAATATACTTAATCTGAATATAAAAGGGTCTATTTCCATAATTCTACTTGATAAGTGTTTTCTCTATTATTTCATCATCTAAATTAATGTTTAACTTCTTATTTTCTTTATCATATAAATTAGAGATAAAATTAAATACATTTTTAGCATATAAATTAGAAGCTGATACAGGTAATTTATTTAATATATTTGCTTCACCTAAAATTTTAACACCATTTTTTTCAATAATTTTATCAACCTCAGTAAATACTGTATTTCCTCCTTGAATTGCTGCTAAATCATAAATGACTGAACCT
Source organism: uncultured Pelagibacteraceae bacterium (assembly GCA_902598485.1). GTDB lineage: Bacteria > Pseudomonadota > Alphaproteobacteria > Pelagibacterales > Pelagibacteraceae > Pelagibacter. Next base: position 20,922 of record CACKBU010000008.1, on the reverse strand, counting down.
GGTTGTAAATTTTTAAACATTTCGTCTTTAATTATCTTTGGAGCTTCTTTACCTGGGATTAAAGCAGTGCATATTATTATATCAATTTTTTTTAATGTTTCTGAGAGTAGTTCTTCTTGTTTTTTTTTAAATTCATCTGACGCCTCTTTTGCATAACCACCCTCAGTTTCTAAATTCTCGGATCCTTCAACTGTAAGAAATTTTCCTCCTAAACTCTCAACTTGTTCTTTTGAGGCCATCCTTACATCTGTTGCAAATACTACTGCTCCCATTCTTTTAGCAGTTGCAATAGCTTGTAATCCGGCAACTCCAGCTCCAACTACTAATACTTTTGCTGCAGGAATTGTTCCTGCTGCAGTCATCATCATCGGAATTGCTCTTTCATAAACTTGGAAAGCTTCTACGACGGCTTTGTAACCAGCAAGATTAGCTTGTGATGATAAAATATCCATTGATTGTGCTCTTGTAATTCTTGGAAGCAACTCTAAGGAAAAACAATTAATTTTCTTTGACTTTAAGTTATCTAATTTTTCTTTGTTTACAAAAGCGTTTAATGAGCCAATTAAAGTTTGATTCTCCTTAAATAATGATAATTTTTCCTTAACAGGTAATCCTAATTGAATAATAATCTCAGAATTTTTAACTATTTCTTCCTCATTATCTGAAAAATTAACTCCTAAATTTTTATATTCTTCGTCGGTAAAGCCTAAGTAAGTTCCATAATTATTTGGTAAAGTTAAATTAAATCCTAAACTAATATATTTTTTTGCAATTTCTGGAGTAATCGCTACTCGCTTTTCAATATCTCGATTTTCTGAAATTGAAGCTAAATTCATAATAAAAATAAACTAAAATACTATAAAAGAAATATTGCCATTAAAACTAAAACCGAGATTACTGCGACAGTTCCCCACAAAACAAATTTAGTAAAATTATTCCAAGTGTTTTTATGGTTTTCATTATCCATAAAAATTATTTTTGTCTTGCTTTGAATTTTGGATTAGTTTTATTAATTATGTAAACTCTTCCTCTCCTCCTAACTAATTTAGAATTGAGGTCTCTTTTTTTGATTGATTTTAGTGAGCTTTTAATTTTCATAATTTTATGCCGGCGATGTCCTACTCTTCCATGTCTTAAGACAAAGTACCATCGGCGCAGGAGGGCTTGACTTCCGAGTTCGGAATGGGATCGGGTATAACACCACCGCAATAATCACCGGCGATAGTGTTATACCTATTTAATCTAAGTTGTAAACAATGAAATAACACAGATTTAACTATCAATAACTATTCTATTTATATAATTCTTTAGATGAATTTGGCCAAATAATTTATATACTTTATTAGATAAATACATATTAGTTAAAGCTGACGCATATCTTTCACCACGTCTAGATGGTAAATACTTAATTTTAGTATTGAACATTTTCGCAACCTGAATAATGGTATAACTTTTTTTGTTTGAAATACTATAATGTCTACACTTGTTTATTTTCCATGCTTTAACACAAGCGTCGACGGTATCTTGAACATGGGTAAATCTTCTCGATTGAGTTCCAGGCTTAACTACAGTTAAGGGTTTATTTTTTTTGAATTGTTCTTCAAAGATACCAATAACTGTTGCCATGGAGCCAGAGCTTATTTGTCCTGGTCCATAAACATTGTAAAAATAAATTATTTCAAATTTAAAATTAAACCATTTTTTTAAATTTTCCAACATTTCTAAATTTTTTGATTTTGTAAAGGCATATGGAGATAGATTTTTATCCAATCCTTTATTACCTATAGAAGCTGAAGTTGCAGAATAAATTAATTTTATTTTATTTTTTAAGCAAAAATTAAATACAGCATTTGTTCCAATTGTGTTTGATTCAATACATTCATTCATTTTCAAAAAACTTTGATATATTCTTGCAAATTCACCAAAGTGAAAAACAGAGTTTATTTTATCTTTATATTTGTACAGAATAATAGAAATTTTTTTAGTATCTGATTTAAAATATTTTACTCTACTGTTAATGATATGATTTTTTTTTTTACCAGTTGAATAATTATCAATACTTATTATTTTAAAATTTGTATCTCTTATTATTTTTTTAATAAGATTAGAACCTATGAAACCAGCTCCACCAGTAACAATTATATATTTTTTCATTCTTTTAAAACAACTTTTTGCTATTGAATAAGTTTAATCTATATATATGAATTCATTAAAAAATATATATTTATTTAAATATTTTAATTAAAATTCTTACTTATGAAAATCTCAAAACTTCAAGATAATAACTATTATTTAAACTCAAGTATTTTATTTTTTAAATCTTTTTTCTATAAAAGAATAGAATTTATTAATAAGAAAAAATTTTTATTCAATGAAATTTCAAGTTTTATAAATAATTGTATAGACAATTCAAAAAGTGTATTTATGTTTTGTGCTGGAAACTCTATTATCAGTAAAAATATTAAATCAAATAAAATTTACATAAAAGAAATATCTGAAAAATATAAAATTAATTATAATGAAAAATCAAAATACGTAGATGAGATAGATGAAAAAAAAATTAATGAATGTGATACAATTATAATATCAGATATTGAGCATCAAATAAATCCTGCATCTAATTTGCTAGAACTTTCTAAACTTATAGATGACGACGCAAAAATTATAATTTTTTCTAAAAATATGTTTTGGTTGATTTTAACTAAGATTTTAAAATATTTTTTCAAATTTTCACCCGTTAAAAACAATTTTTTACCTTCATCATACTTACAAAATCTTTACTCAAGTTGTAATCTAGAAATTATTAGAAACGAAAAAATTATTGCATTACCAATTTATATTCCATTTTTTACAAATTTTATAAATAGAATATTTCGGTTACCGATATTAAATTTATTTTGTGTTAACAATTTAACAATTTTAAAAAAAATTAAAAAAAAACCTGATACTATAAATAACTTAAATGTTTCATTTATAATTCCTTGTAAAAATGAAAAAAATAATATTGGTTTTTTTGAAAAAGAAATAAAATCAGCTAATCCAAATTATGAATATTTATTTGGAGATGATAATTCAAATGATGGAACAAATGAAGAAATAGATAAATTAGCAAAAAAACTCTCAAGTAATAAAATTATAAAATATCTAGGGCCAGGTATATGCAAATCTGAAAATGTTTATAAAGGAATTGATAATGCTTCTGGAGATATAATCGTTATCTATGATGCAGATTTAACTGTAAGTTTTAAAGATGTTGAATTTTCATTAGAAATTTTAAAAAAAACTAACGCTGATTTTATCAATTGTACAAGAATGATCTATCCTCAAAAAGATGGTGCAATGAAATTATTTAATTTTATTGGAAATAGTTTCTTTGCTAGCTTGTTTAGTATTCTTTTTAAAAAAAAAATCACCGATACATTGTGTGGAACTAAAATTTTTTACAAAAAGAATTGGGAAAATATAAAAAATGACAATTCTAAATGGGGTATTAAAGATTTATGGGGAGATTTTGATTTATTAATAGGTGCATATAAAAATAACTTAAAAATAATCGAAGTTCCTGTTACTTATTTTGAGAGACAAGAGGGAAAAACTAAAATGACATCTCTTTTATCTAATGGCTTGAGAATGTTATATATTGTTATTTTTTCATATTTTAAATTAAGATTAAAAAAATAAGTGAAAGCAACAATACTAATAACTGGAGAAAATAAAGAAAAATATTTATATAAAACTATTAATTCATGCTTAAATCAAAATTATAAAAATTATGAAATAATTTTATTATTCAGTAACATTAGTAATATAGAAATCCTAAAAAAAAAATTTCATAAAAAAATAAGATTTAAGAAAATTTTTAAAAAAAAAAATCCAGTTAAAGATCAGTTAAATAAAATTTCAGAGGGCATAAAAATAGCTAAAGGTAAATTTATTTTTTTATTAGATGGAGATGACTTGTTTAAGAAAGACAAAATAAAGAAAATTCTACGTAATAGAGATAAAAACAAGATATATCTAGATAATCATATATTGCTAGAAAATAATAAATTTACTTACAGAGCCAGAAATAAATTAAAGGATAATTTTATTTATAGATATCTAATTAATCCTTGGCCAGATAAAGTTTGTACTAGCTGCATATCAGGAGAAAAAAGATTATTTGAAGAATTTTTTAAAAAGGTAAGTATCAACAAATATAATTACTTAGCTATTGATATATTAATTGTAATTTTTTACTTAAATAAAATAATTAGATTTGAAGATATTTTAACAGTGAAAAAAGTACTAAATGTAAGTGTAGACAAAAAGTTTTCGAATATTTACAAGAAAATTTATTGGGAAAGAAGGATTGAACAACATAAATTTTTAAAAGAAGTTCAATCTAAAAATTATTCTTTAGAATTTTTTTTTTCAAAATTAATTAGTTATTTTTTTGATTTTCAAAAATATATTCAAAAGATTTTCTAAATAACATTTTATTTTTTTTTATCAATTTAAAACCATAATTATTTAATAATTGCTTTATTTGACCAAACTTATAATTTTTTACAATCATGTCATCATAATGGTGTTCAAAATAAATAATTTTTATTTTCGCATGATTTATTTTTAATCCTCTTAAAACATTGAATTCAAATCCTTCGGTATCAATCTTTAAAATATCAATACTATTAATATTTTTTTCATCTATAAACTTATCTAAAGTAATTATTTTAATGGGGATTTTTTTAATAAATAAATTTTTATTTTTAATTTTTAAAATTTTTAATTTTCTATCTAAATACTTTGAATTATCGTTTATTGGATTTATAGTCGAAGATGAGCTCTCTAAAGTTTGATTAATATAACTATCCGATATATTCTCTCCTAAACCAATATTATAAATTTCAACATTGACTAAATTATTTAAAAAATTTTTTTGTAAAATTTTAAAGTTAATCGGACTAGCTTCAAATGAATATATTTTCTTTATTTGAAAATTTTTCTTAAATATCTGTATAGTTTCACCATGATGGGCTCCAACATCAATTAAAGTTAATGGATATTTAAATTTTTTTCTTAATATACTTAAAATTTTTTTTTGTTGAAAAAAATCGAAAAAATTTAAAATTGACCTTAAAAGTTTTATGTAAGTCATCTCAAAATTCTATTTATCTTTAATAATAAAATAATATCCTCTTTTTTTTATGACATCTAAATTTTCACTTAAGTTTCCACATGGTGATGGTGTAGACCAGCAATGATGTGCAGAAAATAATGTCAATCCAGAGTCAAATTTTTTTTTAGAAAATTTTTTTTTATCTATTGCAAAATAAGGAAAATCTGAAAATTTATAAAGATCTTCTCTCTTGATCTCATTATTTATTCTTAAAATGTTTTTTATATTAAAAAGTACCACAACCAAAATAATTAAAAAATTAAATTTTTTGTTAAAAGATTTTCTATTTTCAAATTTTTCAAAAATAAAAGAGATTGGAATTGATAAAATTAAAAAAACTATCGAATAACCTCCATATCTAAGTGTTGGATGTTTGAAAAACCAAATCAGAAAAATAATTGCTAATATTAAAAAAAAATAATAGGTTTTTTTATCTATGCTTGAAATTTTATTATTAAATTTGATTTTCTTAAAAAAAACTAAAACTAACAAAAAAGTAAAAATTAAAAAAGCAAGTTGATCTAGGAACTTAGTAAAAAAATATTTTTCAATCCAATTAGGGACCCATTGCACATTAGATATGTACTCTGATACGTTTTGCACTCTAAAATTTGGTCCTGCACCTGCTTTGGCCCACTGTTCAAGCCAAATTGAAAGTTCATAAATCACATTAATATCCTTACCCCAAATTACAGCGTTACCTAAACAAGTATAAGGTAGAGGTGACACAATACATCCTGTAGATATGAAATGATGAGAAAAATTTAATATTAATAAAATTAAAAAAAATAGAAAAGATTTAGATAAAAATATTTTATTCAATATTTTTGAATTTTTAATGTTAATTAAGACCAATAAAAATCCTAAAAATAAATAAGGTAAAAAGTAAGTTTTTAAACTAATACATAAACCTAATAATGGAATTAAAAATAAAAGCGTATTTATTTTTTTTTCTTTGTCAAAACATACATGATCAAATAATTTAATGATTAATAATACAATCAATATCTGACCAGCTTTATCAGTTCCGTATTCTGCTATTCTGTTAAATGAAAGATTAAAAAATACAAATGCAAATAAATATAAAAATTTTATTATATTTTTATTTTTTGAAATTAAAACTTCTTTATAGATGAAATAATTAAAAAAAATTAAAAAAAATAATAAAGAAAAATGAAATGAATAATATTCAATGTATGGTAGATAAAAGGTTGAATTTAAAAAAAATAAAGATGATAAAAGATTATATCCATGATTCAGATGACCCATACCAAATATGATCTTTTGCTCAGTAAGATATTTAGTGAAAGGAAGATGATAATAAGAAAAATCATCATGAGTTTTTGAAATTAAAAGTGCTGATAACAACAAAATTGTTATTAAACATAAATAAAAAATAAATTTTTTTTTATTATTACTTGGTGAAAAAATTAATAATAATATCCCTATTATATGAAGTAATAAATTGTGAAAAAAATTATGTTGAAAAAAGAAACTTGTAAATAATGAAATTAAAGTGATAAAAAAAATTCCATAAAAACCAACGAAAATAGAATCTTGGTCCTTTAAATCAGTTATTTTTTTAAAACATAAATTATTAAATAAAATTCCATATCCAATTGTAGAAAATAACAAAAAAAATAATGAGAAAAAAAATATAAATAATTCAGTCATTTAATTTTTTTAGTTTTGAATAAACATAAAGGTAAATAATTATATTTAATATAATTATATAAACCTGACGTTTAGTATCAGAGTAATCGATGTAACCAAAATAATAAGATAAAGCCAAATAACAATTAATGGTTATCCCAACTAATGAACTAATTAGGTATTTTTGTTTAAATATTTTTTTATTTTGAAAATACTTGAAAATTAATTGATGCAAATGATAATTATCAGCTACATAATTTTTTTTTTTATCCAAGGATCTTCTAATTATACTAAATAAGTTTTCAAATGCAGGATACCATAGCAAATTTGCTAGAAAATATGGTGAAATTTTTTCATCAAAAAAAGATAATTGAATAATAATAAAACCTATAAAAAAACTAAGTCCATACACGCCTCCATCACCCAAAAAGTTTTTTCCAAAAAAATTGAATAAAACAAAAACAGACATTGAAAGAATTAGAAAAAAAGCAACTTTTTCAATATAAAAGTTGTTGAATTCTCTAGAAATAAAAAAAATAAAAATTAGAATTATTAAAAAATTTAAAGAACAAAGATTGTTTGTACCATCTATAAAATTAAATCCATTAATTAAAACTAAAAAAAAAAATGAAACTATAAAAACTCTAAAAAATTCAAAATTCATCAAATTATTTAAAAATTTTATTCTTGTATCAATTTCAATATCTTTACTTAAATATATAAATAAAAATAACAATATAGATTGTATTAATAATCTAATCTTAGGCGAGTCTGTTATTTTAAGATCAGATAACAAACCAATACAGAAAAATAATCCACAAATTATCAGAAATAAATTATTAGTTTGATAAAATAAAAAAAATATGAAAGGAAAAAAATAAAAACTACCTGATAAGGGTACATTATTATCTAAACTTAGCAATTTTTTATGATTTTCCTTTATAGAAATTTTATCAATTAAAAATTTTTTTTTTTTAAAAAAATAATTTAAGATAAAAAGAAAAATTAAACTTATTAATAAAACTGAAAAACTATTTGTCATTAAACTTTTTCAATACATTATTTATCTGAATATCTAAAGCATAGTTTTTTTTATACTCAAAATAAATTTTGGTCTTTTTTGCAGATAAATAATCACTTTTTTGATCACCAATCATTGCACATTCAGAAGGATGTAGTTTAAATTTTTTCATAGCTTTCAATAACATGCCATTTCCTGGCTTTCTTAAATTACTATTTTTTTTATATTTTTTTATTTTTCCATTTGGGTGAAAAGGACAATAAAAGAAAGTATCAATGATGGCTTTTTTTTTCTCTAAAATATAATTCATGTCACTATGAAATTTTTTTAATTCTTGCTCTGTAAAAAAACCTCTAGCGACACCAGATTGATTAGTTACTACAATTACTCGTATTTTTTTTTTATTTAGGATTTTAATAGAATTTATTGCTCCATTTAACCATTTTAATTTTGAAATATTATTTAAGTATCCATAATTTTTAATTAGTACGCCATCTCTGTCAAAAAAAACACATTTGATCATTTGCTTTTTAATTTATTATAATTAGCATTTAGTATTGCAAATGCAGTCCAAAAAATTATAGCATTCCAGTTTGTAAAAAAACTTCCTCTTGGCAAAAAAGGTATAAAATATACAAGAATTATAAAGCTGTTTAATAATAAAAAATAATTTTTTGTTTTAAAATAAATTTTTAATACTTGATAGAATAATGTCACAAACAAAAGTAGTAATAAAAATAATCCAAATAATCCAATTTCAGATAGAATTTCAAAGTAAAAACTATGAGGGTGTGTAGCACACTTTTTATTTTGAAAAATAGGGTTTATTTTACTATTTAAACTTTCATCATCACAAAAATTTCTGAAATTTTTCAAACCTACACCGAACATTTTATTTCTCTCAAATATTTGATAGGCTGCAGAATAATGTGCGAAATAATGGGAGTCTTTATTAAGATAATTCTTATTATTCTCTATTTTAAATAAGTTTGTTTTTTTTAACAGGTCATTGATCATTCTATTTGATAAATTATCATTACTTATTATTGGAACAGATATTAAGATAGAAAATATTATTAAAATTTTGAAAAAAAATTTTTTGTTTTCTAGTGAAATGAGCAATACAAATAGAAAAGAAAAAGTGACAACTGTAACAAAATTTGCCCTTTCAGCAGTTATAAAAATTGAGCAAATTAAAAGTATTAAGAAAGATAAAATGTAATAATTTATTTTTTTATTTTTTAAATAAGTTTTTGAAAAAAAATATGAAAAAACCAGGGTTCCAATATGGAAAATTAAGTTGGAAATTTTCAACTCATCATCCATAAATCCTCCTAATCTCTTGATATTACCATGATTAATTGCATCATATCCAAAAAAGTTACTTGAGGTAAAAAATTGAAAAAACAGATCTAAACATACAATAATAATTATTATTAGCCACCAATTAAAAACTTTTTTTAAATTAATATTTAAAATATTTATAAAAAATGAAATTGCTAAAACATATAAAAGAAACCTAATAAAAAAAATTGATCTAAGTAAACTAGGGTTGTTATCAATATTGATAAAAAAATTTAAAATTAAATAAAACCAAAAAATTAAAATTAGAGAAATAATAGGATTTTTTAAATTTTCGAAAAAAATTTCGAAATTTTGTTTTGAAAGATAAAATACTATTAAAGTAAAAATTATAATTTCAGAAACTATATTGCTAAATAATAAAGCTATTGGTAATAATATTAATAATATTTCTATTATTTTTTTGTAAACATGTTGATTATTTAATGCCATGATGAATTTTATACCAATCAACAAATTTTTTAATACCTTCCTTTAAATTTACTTTTGGTTTCCAGTTTATAAATTTTTTTGCTTTTTTTGTATTTGAAAATGTTTTTTTTATGTCACCAATTGGAATTTTCTTTGAATATAAAATTTTAAATTTTTTATTATAATTATTTTGAAGCAGATTTACTAAATCCATTAAATTATCGGATTTTCCTTTTCCAATATTCAAAACTAAATGGTTTTCTTTAAGTTTCAAATTCATTAAATTAATTATTCCTGTCACAACATCATCAATATAAGTGAAATCTCTTTTCATCAGCCCTTTGTTAAAAACTGTAATAGGTTTATTTTTTCTTAGATTATCTAAAAAACTATAATAAGCCATATCTGGTCTTCCTAAGGGCCCATAGACGGTAAAGAATCTTAAACCAATACATTTTATTTTAAAATTTCGAGCATATGATGAAGATAAAATTTCATTTGTTAGTTTTGATGAGCCATAAACAGATATAGGTTCATTTTCTTTATCATCCTCGTTAAATGGATAAATTTTTGTTTCTCCATAAATTGAACTAGATGAGGCATATAAAAATTTTTTTACTTTTTTTGATCTTGCAATTTCTAAAATATTTATGAATGCATTAATATTTTGTTTTAGTGTATTAAATGGTTTTTTTACAGAAACTCTTACACCTGGTTGAGCAGCTAAATGAATAATTTTATCAATTTTTTTTTTTTTAAGAAAGGAATTTAAATTATAATAATTTTTTAAATCAATTTTACTAAAATAAAAATTACTATTTTTTTTTAAAATGCTGAGTCTTTTTAATTTAAGTTTTTTTGAGTAGTAATCATTCAATGAGTCAATTCCAATTACTTTAATATTTTTTTTCAAAAGTTTTATTGATAAATGAAAACCTATAAAACCAGCACAACCAGTTACTAAAATCATATTATTATAAAATTATTTTTTTTTTTGAAAAATTTTTAGTATTCTTAATAGAAATATACTGCATAATCATATGCATTAATATGTGATTTATATCTTCTCCTATTCCATAATTATCGATTTGATTATGAATTGAAATATTACAATTTTTCTTTAAATAACCACCATTAAAATTTGTAAAACCAATTGTTTTAAATTTTTTTTTTTTACAAAAGTTTAAAACTTGTTTAATATTTTTTGAATTACCAGAAGAACTAATTAATAATAAAATATCATTTTTTTCCATATATCTTTCTGCCTGTATTTTAAAAATGTGATCATATGAAATATCATTAGATATTGCTGAAATTAAATCACTGTCAGAATTTAAACTTCTAATTTTTGCTCTTAAATCAGTATATTTTGAAAGTAGTTTAAAATAATCACAAAGATAATGATTTGCTATTGCAGCTGATCCTCCATTGCCACAAACATATATGTAATTTTTTTTTTTGATTGTATCTTCAATTAATTTGGCAGCTCTAAGTAAATTTTTAATATCAATTTTATTCACAGTATTATTTAAACGTTCAAGATATCCTTTGCAAAAAGCGTTTAAATTAAATTGATCATTAGAATTTTTTTTCATTTACAAATATTTTTTTTTTAAAGCATTAAAATATAGTCTTAAAACAGAAAATAAAGAATAAAAATAATTAAACTTCAATGTATTCGAATAGATTAAATACGCGTTGATAATTTTATTTAAATGTAAAGAAGACAAAGAAGATTTTCTTATAGTATAGTAAGTTAAAAAATTTTTTATACTTTTAATCCTATAATTTTTTAATGAGAGTTTAATCCATAAATCATAGTCTTCTTTGGTTCGATAATTTCCAAATTTTAAATTTTTTAAACAATATTTTTTAATTAATACTGATGAGCAACAAACTGGGCAAGATTTTATTAATGTATTTAAAAAAATTTCCTCAGGAGATATTACTTTATAAATCAAGTTTTTCTTTTCATTTACTGCCTTAAAGCTAGTAAATAATACATCTGCATTTTGTTTTTTAATTTCTTTAATCTGAATTTTTAGTTTATCTTTTGACCAGTAATCATCGCTGTCTAAAAAACTAACATATCTACCTTTGGAGTTTTTAATTCCTATATTTCTACCTACTCCCGCTAAGTTTACCTTTTTTTTATTAGATAGAATTTTAATTTTTTTTGATTTTTTTGATATATCCTTTAGTATTTTTTTTGATATTAATGAATTTTCATTATCAATTATAATTATTTCAATATTTTTATATGATTGATTAAGAGCAGATGACACTGACCTAAAAATATATTTCTTGTCATTGTAATAAGGAATAATAATAGAAACTAACATTTAAATTTAATTAATATATAAATATAAATAAATCTAACAATGAAAAAAAGTATACTTTTAATTATGCCCAATGTTGAGAAGGGTGGAATAGAGAAAAATTTAATATTACTAACATCATACCTTATAAAATACTTTGAAATCATACTTGTTTGTGGTGAAATTTCTGGTGACGTAAGAAAAGAAATGAATAAAAAAGTCAAAGTTATTATTGCAAAAGATTACCTAAGAAACAAATTTTTATCTCATAGAATTCAAAATACTATCAACGTATTTTTAGAAATATTTATAAATAAGAAAAATATAGTAAAAAATGAGACAATTTTATTTTCTCTACAAAATCATCCCTTCCCTATTTTACTTTCAAAAATTTTAAAAAAAAAAATAATTATAAGAATTGCTAATCATCCACGTGCATCAGTAAAATACTTTAATAATTATATAAAATTTTTGCTCAAAATTTTTATAAAGATATTTTTTTATAAATTTGCAGATGGAATAATATGTAATTCTAATTCTAGCAGATACTATCTTCAAAAATTTTTAAACAAAAAATCAATAATTACGATTTATAATCCCATTAATAGTGATAAAAAATTCAAGATTAATTATAATAGAAAAAATTTATTAACAATTGGAAGATTAGAAAACCAAAAAAATATTGATGGCATAATACTAGCTTTAAAAAATGTTAAAACAAAATTTCCTAGAATAAAATTAATTGTTATTGGGAGTGGATCTAAAAGGAAATTTTTAGAAGATTTGGTAAAAAGAAATAATCTAAGAAGAAACGTTGAATTTAAAGGTTATATTAATCCTAAGAAATATTTAATGAACGCTAAAATATTAATACTTAATTCTTTTTTTGAAGGAATGCCAAATGTATTGTTAGAGGGATTATTATATAAAATTCCCATAATTTCTGCAGATTGTGAAAGTGGACCAAGTGAAATTTTAAAAAATGGAAAATATGGATCTTTAGTACAAGTTAATAATGTAAAAAAACTATCTAAAAAGATTATTTATACTTTAAACAACTATAATGATGCTACTAAAAGATCGGAAGAAGGTTATAAAACTTTAGGTAGATTCAACAAAATAAAACAATTAAAAAAAATTAATAATTATATTAAGAATTTTTAATTTTTTTTCTTTGCAGTAAAAAAATATCCCAACGGATAATAATTTGAAAAGTTTTTATAAAATATATATAAAATTTTATCAAAAATAATGCATGGAACTAATAAGAAAATATTTAATAATGGCATGATTTGCATAAAATAATCAGATATGGATGAGTAAAAATTTGTAAAAGGACCGTATCCTAAATTAATTACTTTTATTTCTTTAAATTCTCTATCTTCAAGTTCTTCAACTAATAATTGTTTGGTAAATCTGAAATAATCATTTGGGCTATTATGTATTTTAAATATAAATGGAACCGTCCCAATTAATAAACCTTCATCATACAAGCTGTCACTAGATAAATTTATTACGTTTCTATAATTCTTAATATGCTCTAGAATATTCATCAAACATATACATTGATATTTTTTTGATAAAGTATTTTGTTCTTCTAAATCTAAAGAAATAGTTTCATCGTCTTGCGGAAATTTATCTGCATATTCAATAAAATAATTACCAGCAAAAAATCTACTGATATTTCGTGGATTTTTATTTCCACCTAAATCTAAAATGTTACCACTTAAATTAATTTTTTTTGTCTCTAGGATTTGCAAAATTCTCAAAAAACTATATTTAGATAGTGTAAGTTTTGATGCAATAATTATAAATTTTAAAAATGAAAACATTAAATCGAAATCAATTCATAGCAATGAAAATAGGTAAACTCAACAATGAAATTGTTTTAGATATAGGATGTAGAGATAAAATTTTTAAAAAATACTTAATTGGAAGTTATAAATATGTTGGTATTGATTATAATCCTGAAGATGAAAATTCAGACTTTATAAATCATAATCTAGAAAAGGGTTTACCTGAAAACTTAGGTAAAATAGACATTATAAATGCAGCAGATGTTCTTGAGCACATTGACAATATTCATGAGTTGTTTAGCAATTGCTTTGAAATTGCTAACAAAAAAATTGCAATAGCACTTCCTAATATGGCTTATTATAGATTTAGAATGAATTTTTTTTTTAGAGGGGAAATGAGTGATAAGTATAAATTTTTTGCTAAAAAGAAAGTTGACCGTCACAAATGGGTGACAACTTATTTTAATAACCTTAAATTTGTAAATGAAAATACACCAAAAAGTTGGAAAATAAGTCACTATGATTATATTTTTCAGAGGAAAAGAAATTTTATTCTTTTTTATTTTGAAAAATTATGTTCTAAATTTTTTCCAAAACTTTTTGTTTATGAAAATATTTTTATAATAGAGAAAAATTAATTAATAATTCTATTAAATTTTTTAGAAAATTGTAACATAGTATAATTTTTAACAATTTTTTTCATATTCAATTTAATTTCAAAATTATTTTTAATTTTTTTATCTAATATATTTTGAATAATTATTGCCAAACTTTCATGACTATTGAGTTTATATTTAATTGAATTAAATCTATCTTTTAAAATTTCTTTAGGGCCATTTGGACAATCACTTGAAATAACTACTTTATTTAAATAACCTGCTTCCAGAATTGCGTGACCAGGTTCCTCCCATAAAGATGAGGATATAAAATAATCTGAGTTTTTTATGTAAGGATAAGGATTTTTTTTGAAACCCAACAAAAAAATGTTTTCTAAATTATGTAATTTAATAAAATTACTAAGTTTTTCATAATCTTCTCCAGTACCAATTATTATTATTTTAAAACTTGAATGTAATTTTTTTGGAATAATGTTGACAGCTTTTAAAATTTCTATGAAATTTTTCTGCCGCGTTAACCTGCCTATTGCACAAAATGTTACTCCTTTAAATAAAAATTTTTCATTATCATTAATTTTTTCTTTAGATAATATTTTTATTTTTTTTGTTATTATTGGATTTTCAACTTTAAAAATATTTTTTTTTACCTTTAAATTTTCTAATATTTTATTTTTAGTAAAATTAGTCATTGTGAAAATATTATCTGCTTTTATATAAAACAAATTCCATAATATTTTTCTTGCGGTATTAAATTTTGGCAGACCTTGGATACTATTAATTACAATTAAATCTGGAAAAATAAATTTTAATAAATTCGGTATATATCCAACTAAATTTGCTAAAATAACATCCGGCTTAAATTTTCTGTAATAATGTAACAATTTAAAAAAAGATATGATGGTAAAAGTGTAGATTACTAGCTTTGACCAGATACGAGTTTTTGGCCATTTTCTGAATGAAAATATATTTAAAACGGTAAAATTATTATTATCTGTCAAATAATCAAATTCTCCAAAAACATTAATCAGATAAATTTCATAATTAAGATATTTTTTTAATGCCAAAGCTGATTTTTCTACAGCATTAATAGTTCCCACATGACTGAGCATTGGGGACCAAAAGAATATTTTTTTTTTAAAGTTCATAGAATAATTGTTTGGTAAAATTGTCCATTTATATATAAAAGCTTTTTATATTATTTTATGAAAAAATCACTAGCTATAGTTGTTTTAACTTGGAACGATTTTAAGAACACTATAAAATGTATTAAAAGTATTTATCCACAACTAAATAATAATAATAAATTAATTTTAGTAGATAATAACAGTGATGATGAAATATTTAATAGCACTTTACAATGGATTAAAAATAAATATCCAAAAAAATATTTTTATTTAAAGGTTGTTAAAAAATATCAAAATTCTCTAAGAAAGAAAAAAATATTTATAATTAGAAATAAAAAAAATTTAGGATGTGGCACAGGTCATAATATAGGATATAAATTTGCAATTAAAAATAATTTTGAATTTATATCTCGAATTGATAATGATATGATTGTCACAAATGGATTTTTTAAAAAACTTTTAAAACACTTTGAAAACACTAATATAAATGGTGTAAGTCCAAAAATAATGTACGCAAAGAAACCAAAAAAAATTTGGTGGATGGGTACAACAATTGGAAATAGTCTCAAATTTCAAACACAAATGAGAACTTACCCATATAACCTTGAAGATAGTAAATTAATTAAAGGAATTGTTAATACTGATGCAGTAGCTGGTTGTGCATCTATAATGAGATCAAGTAGATTAAAAAAAGTTGGTTTATCAGACTCTGAATTTTTTTACGGTCCAGAGGATGTGGAACTTTCAAGAAGACTATTTAAAAATTCTGGTAGTTTGATAGTTGATAGAGATGTTAAGATTTATCATTCAGTAACTCAAAGTTTTATAAATTATTCTAAAAGAAAAACATATTATGAGTACAAATATAGACTCTTGTTAATAAAAAAAATTGGTAATTTTTATGATAAATTTTTTGGATATTCGATTTCAATTATCAAGTTTATATTATATTGCACCTTATTTTTCATAAAAAAACATAATTATAAAATTGTTCCAGTTTATTTCGCAATTTTACACTTTTTTTCTAATAAACTAGGATCATTCGATAGAGATAATAAAATTTTTTAAAATCTTACAAATTGATTATTTTGTCAAAATATTTTTTATGACCTTCTTTATGAGTACTTACAATTATGATTTTATCTTTTTTTATTTTTAATAAATGTTCAAAAATTTTTTTTTCATTTTTATAATCTAATGATGAAGTTGGTTCATCTAGCAAGATAAGATTAGGGTCTCTCAATATAGATCTAATAAATCCTATTCTTTGTTTTTCTCCTCCGGACATATTTTTTATTGAAAAATTTAAATTTTTATCAAAATATCTTTTATTATTAAACTTATTTAAATTAAATAATTTTAAATATTTCTTAAGTCTATTTTTTGTATCATTTTTATTTTCATATCTAAGAGTTGTATTTATTAATATATTTTCATCAATAATGGTTGTGTCCTGAGATGAATAACCAATTTTAAAATTTCTAGTTAAATCTAGAAAATTATATTGTTTTCCATTAATTAATATTTTTCCTTTATCAGGTTTAATAAAACCCGAAATTAAATTTAGTAACGATGTTTTTCCAGAACCACTTTTACCGTATACACCATATATTTTATTTCTTTTGAAATTTAAGTTTAAATTACTAAATTTTGAAACAAGTTTGTTCTTATCTTTATTTAAATAATTTAAATAAATTTTCTTCAGCTCTATAGATTTAATTTGATCTTTTTTTGTATTTTCTTTTTTATCTAATTTTATTTTTTTTATTAAATCATTTTTTATAAACTCTATAGACTTTATGTTGTATAAAAAAGTACTTAAAAGTGAAGAAAGTTTGGCCACATTAGGTATTAATCTTAATAATGCTATTGCAAATACAGAATATTTTACAATAAACTCATCCATAGATAATTTAGGATTTTCATTTTGAAAAATAAATAAGAAGAAAATTACAATTGAAATTTCAAACATAAATTTTGGTGATAAATTAATTATCTCTGCGAAAACTCTAGTTCTAAACCACTTAGTTAAATAACTTTCAAATCTATTAACAAAATCTTTTGAATTATTTATTATTTTTATCTCTTTAAAAATATTTAAAGTATCAGATAAAGTTTTAAACACTGTAATTTCAGAAGAAGCTCTTAATCGTCCATACTTTTTCGCTTCAATAAACAAATAATATAAAATTGAAATAAGTAATATTAAAAGGATTATTATTTCGTAATTTGGATTAAAATTTATCAAATTCTTTAAAAAAATAATTATCAATATCACATAAATTAATTCACTGATAAAATTTATCATCAGAGCAAAAGCGTGAACAAAAACATTCTCAACATCCCTTACCAATTGCTTTGTATATGTTGAAATATCTTTTTTAATAAAATCTTGATAACTTTTACTTAAAAACGATTTAAGAAGAATTGAAGATTTTTGAACTGATAAATTAAATATAAATCCGTTAAAATATGCAAGATGAAAAATACTTAATATATTTTTACTAAATAAAAAAAATACTAAAATTAGAATGTTGATTTCAGTTGCTCCAAAATTTTGAAAAAAATTATAAAAATAAGTTTCTAATTTTTCATAAAAAAAATTAAAAGCATTTGATTCGATTTTTTTGTTCAAAATTAAAAAAAACGCACTTAGAAAAAAGATTTCAGAAAAAACAATTGATAAATGTAAAAAAAATTTAATTACAACTTTAAACCATACCTTTGCTTCTATCTCTTTTCTAAAAAAATTTATTAGTTCTAAAAAACTCATTTTTTTAATTTTTTTTAAAATTACTTTTAATAAAATTATTTAACTTATTTAATAATAAATTTGCACCCTCTTTTGTTAAGTGCGATTGATCTCTATATACTATTAAATCATTCTTACTATCATAAATAAAACATTTATCGTTTGGACATAAAGCTTTGCTAGTATTAAAAAAAAATACATTTTCGAAGTTTTTATTCAATTTATTAATATCATCTGTAATTTTTTTTAATTTAAAATCATTATACTCTATGAAACAATCAGTTTGAGTAATAAAACATTTGATTGGATATTTTGGTGATGTGACAGGTGTAGAATTAAATAAAATAAAATTAATATCTACATTATTAACTATTTGTTTTTTTATACTTTCGAGTTGGGTGAAATCTGAGATACTTGTAACATAATTTATATTTTTATATTTTTTTTTGAATTGTTTAATACTTTTTCTAGAAAACATTATTTGCCCTGGATCATAATGACTAAAATAATAATTTTTAAGTAAGTCTAATTTTGTCAAAACATATAGAAATTGAGCAGTATGACTATCACCTTCAATAAAGTAAAAATTGTTATCTTTTATATTTTTTTCTACTAAACATTCTTTTACTATTATTTCATCTGTTTTTTGATTACATTTTGAAAAAACATCATTTCCTTTAATTTGTACATCCCACTTAAGTCTTTTTTCCCAATCATATTTTTTATTTAAATAATTATTTTCTTGGAATAAAATTTTCAAATTTTGACGAATTTTTGAATTAGTAAATTTTAGATAAAATAAAACACTAACAATACTTACAAATACTATTAATAGTGAATAAAAACTTCTTTTTGTAAAATTGAATTTTTCAACTGTTTTGTAAGAAATTAATGAAAATATAATAGTAAGTATAAAAATGAATAAATATTTTGAGTAATTATAAATATAAAAATTACAAAAATAAATTATTGGCAAGTGATACAGATATATTGAATAAGAATAGTTTCCAATTTTTGGTAAAATTGAAAATGAATTAAATTTTCTAAATTTAAGTATAAATAAAAATGAAAAAATTACTGCTAAAATGTTAAGTTTGATTTCAAATGGTACAAAAAAAAATAAAATTAACAGTATTAAAACAAAAGAATATTTTTTTTTATTATTTATATTATCTAAATAAAAAAAATGAAAACTTAAAACACCTAATAAAAACTCCCAGAGTCTGAAAAGTGAAAAATAAAAGGAAAGATTTTTATTAAAATTATCAACGATTATATATGAAATTAAACTTATCAAAATAACTATTGATAAAAAAATTAATTTTGAAAGATTGTTTTTAAAGGAAAGATAAAACCATAATATAAATGGAATTATTAGATAAATTTGAAATTCAACAGCTAAACTCCAAGTATGATGATATGGATTATTGAAAATAGTTTCAAAATATTCCGCTTCTTTTAAAACATTATTTCCAAATATACTCTGAATGTTTGTTGTAAAAAATATGCTAGATGTAAAACTCTCAAAAATTGAAATATTGGGTTGACCAAACAAAAGCCAGAATAAAAAAACTACGAATGAAAATATTAGGAGATTAGGATAAATCCTTAAAAATCTCTTTTTATAAAATAATAATAAGCTTGAAAAAAAAGTATTACTTTCCTGTATGTAAAAAAATGATCTAGCAACAACAAAACCAGATATTACAAAAAAAATATCTACGCCTAAGTAGCCATATTTAAAAAAACTTAAATCTAAATGAAATAAAAAAACTAAAATTACGGCTAGCCCTCTTAAGGCTTGAATATGTCTGTATTTCAATTTTGAATATTTAATATTCAATTTAAGCTATTTTTTAATTAATATTGCTTGTCCTTGATAATTGAAAAAAAAATTAAAATCTGAAACATATTCTAATTTTAATTCATCAACTAGATTAACTATATTTTCTGCACCGTAAGTTCCATAATCATCAAAAATTAATATACCATTTTTAACTAATCTATCTTTAACAAATAAAAAAGAATTTTTAGTTGAGTTATATGTATTTAAATCAAAGTGACATAATTTTATTTGACCTAGAGATATTAATTGATTTACACATTCAGGAAAAATACCTTTAAATACTTTTGTATTTTCTAGTTTTAATTTTTTTATTCGATTACTTACATTTTCAATATTTGTATATTTGAAACCTTTATTAAAAAACTTTTCTTCATCAACATATCCCTCAAAAGTATCAAATAAATAAGTATTTCCTTTATTGTTTTCTAGTGACATTAAAAAACCAGCTCCTCCATTTAAACAACCAAGATCTAAAATGTTTCCATCTAAATCTTTCACTGACTCAGCATATGTCCATATTGTAAACAATCTTCTTATATCAAGAATTGTAAATTCTTTAATTTTTTCATAATTTTTTATAAAATTTTCATTATATTTCCATGGTGCTAATAATGCATTTGAAATAATAATTTCACTTTTATTTTTATCTATTTTAAGAATTAATGATAAAAAAAAAATTAATATTCTATTTAAAAATTTGGAAGCAAATTTAATTAACAATATTTTATAATCACCAACTGGATGCTTTTGCATTTACAAATAAATTTTATAAATTATTTTTTTTGAGAAATGTCTGTATATTTTAAAACAAAATATAATTAAATGCATTGTATTTATCCAATAATAATCATTATTAATATT
>CACKBU010000007.1 GCA_902598485.1 uncultured Pelagibacteraceae bacterium | reverse complement strand
CATGCTTTTCCAATTTTAGAACAGAGAGAAATACCTACTAAATCTGCTTGGTGAGGATCTAATGAGGTTGTTTCCGTATCAACAGCAACTTCACCTACTTCTTCTGCCTCCTCTATCCATTTATCAATTTCGTCTAAGCTATTAATTAAGTAATAATTTTTATTATTTATCGTTTGTTGTTTTTCTAGATTTTGAGTTTCAATCTTGTTACTTTCTAGTTCAGGCTCTCCATAAGCAGAAATTGCTGAACTTAACAACCTGTTAAACTCCATTTCTCTTAAAAATTTATATAATTTATCTTTATCTATATTTTGCAATTTAAATTCACTTAACTCTCTATTAACAGGAGAGTTATGATCTAATGTTACAAGTTTTTTACTTATTAATGCTTTATCCTTGTTCTCTATTAATGTTTCTCTTCTTTTATTTTGCTTAATCTCATGAGCAGATTTTAATAAATTTTCTAAAGTTCCATATTTTTTAATTAGCTCTGCAGCTGTCTTAACGCCTATCCCTGGAACACCGGGAACATTATCACTACTATCTCCTGCTAAAGATTGCACATCAATGACTTTTGAGGCATCTACTCCAAATTTTTTTACAACATCATCATCAGTTATAAATTTGTTTTTCATGGGGTCAAAAATTCGGACCCCTTTTTTGTACAGCTGCATTAAATCTTTATCTGAAGAGACGATTGTAACCTTTGCACCTTTTTTAAGTATTTGATCAACATATGTGGCTATTAAATCATCTGCTTCATAATTAGGAAGATCTACAGATGGTAAATTGAATGCTAGGACTGATTTTCTTATATATTCAAATTGAGGGGCCAAATCATCAGGTGCCTCCGACCTATTAGCTTTGTAATCACTATAAATTTCATTTCTGAAAGTTTTTCTTGCTGAATCAAATATTACTGCAAAATGTGTTGGTTTTTGCAAGTTTTGATCAGATTTAGAGTCCTCTAATAATTTAAATAACATACTGCAAAAACCACTTACAGCACCTGTTGGAAGTCCATCACTTTTTCTAGTCAATGGAGGCAAAGCATAATAAGCTCTAAAAATATAACCAGAGCCATCAATCAAATAAAAATGATCTGTTTTTTGAATTTTATTCATGAAGTATTATTAAATATTATAATGATAACATATTCTGTATATAAAAAAATTTACTTTCAATTATTATAACAATTATAAGTAGATTATTTTTTATATTTTGAGTATTATTTAAACATGGAATTAACAAAAAGTCTCACGCAAGCCAAACTATTAAAATCTCTGGTTGTTATTGTTCTTGGTTCAATAGCACTAACTATATCAGCAAAAATCAAAATTCCTTTCTATCCAGTCCCTATGACTATGCAAACATTTGTTGTATTATTTTTAGGAATAAGTTTAGGGCATAAAATTGCACTAGCTACAATTGGTCTATATCTAATTGAAGGAATTGTAGGGCTTCCTGTATTTTCAAATTCTCCCGAAAAAGGTGTTGGATTAGTTTACTTTACAGGACCAACTATGGGTTACTTAATTGGTTTTTTAACTGCTTGTTACTTAGCATCTAAAATAAAGGTTGATGATAATTTTTTCGTTATTTTATTTAAGTTAATTATCGCAACTTCAACAATCTATATTTTGGGTCTAATTTGGCTTGGAACATTGATTGGATGGGATAAGCCAATTTTTGCTTTAGGTGCAAAACCATTTCTATTAGCCGAGATTTTTAAAATTATGCTTTTAGCTCTTTTAACTAAGCAAATAATTAAAATTAAAAAACTTATCTAGGTGATCTTTTAGAAAGAATTCTTTGAAGAGTTCTTCTATGCATTTTAAGCCTTCTGGCTGTTTCTGAAACATTTCTATTACATAACTCAAAAACTCTGTGAATATGTTCCCACTTAACTCTGTCAGCCGACATTGGATTTTCTGGTGGTACTGCTTTTTTTGAAGGATCTGCCAATAATGCTTTCTCTACATCTTCTGCATCAGCAGGTTTAGCTAAATAATCTATAGCACCTTCTTTGATTGCAGCTACTGCCGTTGGAATATTTCCATAACCAGTTAACATGATAATCCTGCTATCACTGTTTGAAGACTGAATTTCTTTTACAACCTCAAGTCCATTACCATCTCCAAGTCTTAAGTCTACAACCGCAAAACCAGGTTTTTTAGTTTTTACAGATTCAACTCCCTTTTGCACACTCTCAGCTTGAAAAACCTCAAATCCTTTTTTTTCCATTGCTCTTGCTAAACGCTCACGGAAAGGATTATCATCATCCACAATTAATAATGACTTATTCTCAAAATCACTAAGATTCTGTAATTTTGCTTCATCTTTCATGACTCTTATATGGGGTCTCTGCAGGATATTACAATATATGAATTTTACGCATTTCTGGCTTGAATTATTTGCTTTACTTTAGTGCTGTTTACTTTATATGCCAAAAAATATTAAAGTTTTTTTTAAAAAGACTTTTTTTTATTAAATTTTTTTTGGAGGCATTTAAAATGCAAAAATTTAAATCAGTTGAAGAATTAATTAATCAGCTGAAACCTGAAAAACCAGTTTACTGTATAAGAAAGAATTCCATAAAATCTGCTGTTAATTTTTTCTTAAACAAATTTCCAGGAAAAATTTTATATGCTGTCAAAACTAATCCGCACCCTGAAGTAATAAAAACAATCATAGAAAGTGGAGTTGAACAATTTGATGTAGCATCAATAGAGGAAATTAAAAATATTAGAACTTTTAGTAATACAGCTAGATGCTCTTATATGCATACTGTTAAAAGTAGAGAAAGTATAAAAGAAGCATATTTTAATTATGGTGTAAAAACTTTTTCATTAGATACCAAAGAAGAACTAATTAAAATAATTGAAAGTACAAATAACGCTAAAGATTTAGAATTATTTGTAAGAGTTGCTGTTTCAAATGAACATGCAGAAATTGATTTATCTAAAAAATTTGGTGCTTTAACTTCAGAAGCAATAGGTTTGTTAAGACTTGTAAAACAACATGCTAAAAAGATTGGTTTAAGTTTTCATGTTGGTTCGCAATGTATGCATCCAATTTCTTATTCAAAAGGAATTAGTGAAATAGGAAATATAATTAAAAAAACAAAAATTATTCCAGATTACATTAATGTTGGTGGAGGTTTCCCTACAATCTATCCTGACTTAATTCCGCAATCTTTAAGTAGTTATTTTAACGAAATAAAAAAGAGTTTAGAAAATTTAAAGCTTGAAAAACTTCCTGAAATTATTTGTGAGCCTGGCAGAGCTTTAGTTGCTGAAAGTGGTTCAACAGTTGTAAGGGTTAATTTAAGAAAAAAACAAAAGCTTTATATTAATGATGGTACCTATGGTACTCTTTTTGATGCTGGTACACCAAACATTGTGTTCCCATCTAGAATGATTAAAGAAAATTCTAATAAAATAATTTCAAAAAAATTAACTGCTTTTGATTTCTTTGGACCTACATGTGATAGCATGGATTATATGAAAGGTCCTTTTTTGCTTCCAAATAATATTAAAGAAAATGATTATATTGAACTTGGTCAACTTGGGGCATACGGATTAACGTTTAGAACTAAGTTTAATGGTTATTACTCAAATGAAATTTATGAAGTAGAAGATAACCCAATAATGACAATGTATGATAAAGACATTAACAAAGCTAACATGGTAGCTTAATGTCGAGTCAAAAAAATCTAGGTCATAACAGTAAAAGAGATTTCTTAAAAAATCCTGTTGAACACATCGATATAACTTCTTTCGACTCTAGAAAAATTATATCCTCAATGGAAAAAATGTCATTTGTTTCTAGAGAAACAGCAAATGCTGCTAATATTTATAACGAGATGCTTAAAGATAAAGATTGTACAATTTTCCTTACCTTAGCAGGCTCTACTTCGGCAGCTGGATGCATGAATATTTATAAAGATTTAGTTAAATATAATATGGTAGATGCAATCGTTGCAACAGGTGCATCAATAGTAGATATGGATTTTTTTGAAGCTCTTGGTTTTAAACATTACCAAGGTTCACAATTTCAAGATGATACTGAGCTGAGGAATAACTATATAGATAGAATTTACGATACCTATATAGATGAAGAAGAGCTTCAAATGTGTGATAAAATCATATGTGAAATCGCAAATAACTTAGAGGCGAGAAGTTATACTTCAAGAGAGTTCATTTATGAAATGGGAAAATATTTAAAAAATAACTCAAAGAAAAAAGACTCTTTGATTGAAACCGCTTTTGACAACAATGTTCCTATCTTCTGCCCTGCTTTTACCGACTCAAGTGCAGGATTCGGGTTAGTTATGCATCAAGAACAAAATCCAAAAAAACATATGACGATAGACTCGGTTAGAGAATTTAGAGAACTAACAGAAATTAAAATCAAATCTAAAGGTTCTGGATTATTTATGATTGGTGGTGGTGTGCCTAAAAACTTTATTCAAGACACTGTAATTTGTGCTGAACTATTAGGAAAAGATGTAGATATGCATAAATATGCTGTTCAAATTACTGTTGCTGATAGTAGAGACGGTGCTTGTAGTAGCTCCACATTAAAAGAAGCAAGTTCATGGGGAAAAGTAGATATTACAAAAGAACAGATGGTGTTTGCAGAAGCAACTAGTGTTTTACCATTGATAGCAAGTGATGCTTATCATAAGGGTGAGTGGAAAAATAGAACAAGAAAAAACTTTACTAAAATTTTTGAATAAAATTGAAATATCTATCAAATAAAAACGGGTTTTTAGGAATTGATAATAAATTTAGCTTTAAAGAAAAAGCTGTAATTGTTCCATTTGGTTTAGAAAAAACAGTCAGTTATGGGGGAGGAACAAAAAATGGACCTAAAGAAATTATAAAAGCATCTCATCAAGTTGAGCTGTATGATGAAGAGCTTAATTGCGAACCTTATAAAAAAATAGGTATTAAAACTTTAAAACCATTTAAAATTGATAAAAATATCAAAAAAGCACTGAATAAAATCTCTAATATTAATAAAGAAATTTTAAATAAAAAACTCTTTCCAATGACTTTGGGTGGAGAGCATTCAATAACTCCTGGATGTATTGTTCCTTTTACTAAAAAATATAAAAACATTTGTCTGTTACATTTTGATGCTCATGCAGATTTACGTCAAAGTTATAATGGAGAAAAATTTTCACATGCCTCAGCTATTAGAAGGTGTCTAGATTATAAAAATGTTTCGTTAATTTCATTTGGCATAAGAAATATCTCGGAAAGTGAAATCCCATTTTTAAAAAAAAATTCTTCAAGAATAAATATTTTTTGGGCGAAAGATAAAAAAAAATGGAATTTGTCTAAATTTAAAAAACTAATTAAAAACAAAACTGTTTATCTTACATTTGATGTAGATGGGCTAGATTCAAGTATTATGCCTGCAACCGGTACACCTGAACCAGGAGGACTTTTGTGGGATGAAACATTGGATATAATAAGAATTGCAGCTAAAAACTCGAAAATTGTTGGTGCAGATATTAATGAACTGTCTCCAATTAAAGGATTTAATTCTTATAATTTTCTTGTTGCAAAGCTAGCTTATAAAATCTTGTCTTATAAATTTTTATATTAAACTTTAATTGGTTTAATAATTTTCAATAACATTCTAAACGGTATCAACATTATTAAAGCAACTAAAACTTTTACTGCTAAATCTCCTAGAGATAAAGTAACCCAAGGTACCCCTGTTGCATAAAATGATATTGAGAAAAATAAAAATGTGTCAACTGTTGATCCAATCAAAGATGAAGTAAGTGGAGCTACAAACCACTCTTTTTTTCTTAATCGATCAAAAATTTGAATATCTAATAATTGAGCAGTAATAAAAGCTACCCCTGATCCTATTGCAATTCTGACAGATATTAAATCTGCAAAATCAGTTGAGAATAACAATGTAAATATAATTCCTATTAAAAAGCCCAAATATACAATTTGCCTTGCTAATAATTTTCCATAAGACCTATTTGCTAAATCTGTTATTAAAAAAGCTATTGGATAACTAAAAGCTCCATAAGTTAAAATCTCATTTAATCCAAAATAGTTTATTGGGAACTGAACTAAATAATTAGAAGATAGTACAACAACTCCCATCATTATTGACAGGGTGATAAATAATTTGTTCATTAAGCTGATTTAGCTACAGGTTTCTTTTTAAAAGGGGATTTAATTAAAACTACTTTTTTCAACTTTTTTAATCTAGGAGATAAATTTTTATTTTTTACAGTTTTTAAAAATTCATCAAAACTTCCTTTTTTGTCAACTGATCTTACACCTGAATTGCTTACAGTAAGTTTTAAACTTCTTCCAGTAAGCTCACTTGTAAATTTTACTTTTTTAAGATTCGGTAAAAATCTTCTTTTAGTCTTGTTGTTAGCATGACTAACATTATGACCTTTCATAGGAATTTTACCGGTAAGTTCACATTTTTTTGACATAATAACAGTGCTTATATAAGGGGAGATATTGAAGGCGTCAAGTTTAATACATTTAATAAACAGTTTTATTTCCCACAATTTCTGTGAAATTTTTGACACCATCTCTTATTAGTAATTCTTTTAGGTCCTTTTTAATCATCCCAGCAATATTGGGTCCTTGAAATACCATGCCGGTATACAACTGAACATAATCTGCTCCTAATAAAAACTTGTCATAAGCTGCTTTACCAGAGTCAACACCACCTACTCCAATTATTTTAATTTTACCTTTTATTAAATTATAGAATTTACTTATTAAAAGATTTGATTTTTTCTCAATAGGTTTTCCAGATAAACCACCTTTTTGATGTCTCTGTGTATTTTGAAGTGTTTCCCGAGAAGATTCGGAAGTATTTGAAATTATTATTGCGCTTATTTCATTTTCTAAAAGTATTTCTGAAATTAAGTCAATTTGATTTTCATTTATATCTGGTGAAATTTTTACAGCTACAGGAATTTCAGATTTTAATTGTTTTTTTTTCTCTGATATAGATTTTAATAACTCTTTTAATTTATTCTCATCATGAAAGTTTCTTAGATTTTCAGTATTTGGTGACGAAATATTAATTGTAATATAATCTGCAACTTCAGAAAATTTTTCTAATCCAATTAAATAATCATTCAATCTATCATTAGAATCTTTGTTTGGACCTACATTTACACCAAGCACACCTAGTTTTTTATTAGATTTTATTCTGTTTAATATTGTATCTGATCCATGGTTGTTAAAACCTAACCTATTAATTAATGCTTGATCTTCTACCAATCTAAATACTCTTGGTTTTTCATTTCCATATTGTTTTAATGGAGTAACTGTACCTACTTCGACAAATCCAAAACCCAGCTTAAATAAAGGGTTATATACCTCTGCATTCTTATCAAAACCTGCAGCAATACCGATAGGATTATCAAGATCTTGATTAAATAATTTAGTTTTTAAAAGGGGATCATTTTTGGTTTCATCAAATATATTTGAAACTAAATTGAGTTTGAGTGATTGAATTGCTAAAAAATGTGCTCTTTCAGGATCTATTTTAAATATTAAAGATCTTAAATTTGAATACATTATTTCAATTTACTAATTATCAATTCTTTTGTTTCGTTAACACCGAAAAAACTTATAAAAAAACCCATTCTAGGTCCATTTTCATCTCCAAACACCACTTCATAAATTAACTTAAACCAATCTCTTAAGTTTTCTGCATACCCATTTTCTTTACCTGTTGAATAAATTAGTGTTTGTATATCCTCTGGAGACATCTGATCATTACATTGCTCTAAAGTTTTAACTAAAGCTTGTAGAGCTAATTTTTCATTTTCAGATGGATTTTTATATTTTTTTTGGGCCTTAATAACATCATTAAAATATTTGATTGCATAACCAACTAGTCCATCAAAAATTGGAAAGTTTTTTTCATGAATGTTAGTTTTATATTTTTTAACAAACTTCCATAATAAATCTTTGTTATCAGCATTACTTGTTTCAACTAAATTCAACAACATAGAAAAAGTCATAATCATCTCTTCTTTTGGAATGTTTCCATTATGAACATGCCAAACAGGATTCATTACTAATTGTTGTTCTGTTTGTGTTTTTGATTTTTCAATATTATCAAGGTATTCATCTACAGCTTTAGGTACTATTTCTTTATAAAGTTTTTTTGCTCTTTTTGGATTTTGATACATATATAAAGATAAGCTTTCGGGTGAAGCATATTTTAACCATTGGTCGATAGTAATACCATTTCCTTTTGATTTTGAAATTTTTTCACCCTTTTCATCAAGAAATAATTCATAAGCAAATCCAGATGGATGTTTTTTACCAATTAAATTTATTATTTTGGTCGATAAAATTGCACTCTCAATAAGGTCTTTTCCATACATTTCAAAATCTATATCTAGAGCATACCATCTCATTGCCCAATCAACTTTCCATTGTAATTTACAATTTCCATCCAAAATACTAGATTCTAATTTTTTACCTTTATTATCAAAAATTATTTTAGAATTTTTTTTATCAATTTCTATAACTGGAATTTCGAGGACATGACCTGTATCTGGACAAATAGGTAAAAAAGGGCAGTAAGTTTGTTGACGTTCTTTGCCTAAAGTTGGAAGTATAATGTTCATTATGCCATCATAATTTTCTAAAATAATTTTTAAAGTTGGGTTGAAAAAACCACCTTTGTATAAAGATGTTGAACTTTTAAAACTGTATTTAAAATTAAAACTATTTAAAAAATCTTTTAACATTTCATTATTATGCTCTCCAAAACTTGCAAATTTTTCAAATGGATCAGGAACTTGTGTTAATGGTTTATGTAAGTTTTGGTTTAGTAATTCCTGATTAGGAACATTATCAGGAACTTTTCTTAAACCATCCATATCATCAGAAAAAGTAATTATCTCAGTTGGTAAATCTGTAAGTTGCTTTAAGGCATTCACCATCATTGAAGTCCTTGCAACTTCGCCAAATGTTCCGATATGAGGAAGGCCACTTGGACCATATCCTGTTTGAAGGGTAATTTTCCCTTTTTTATCAATAAATGATTTTCTCTCACGAAGCATTTTTTTTGCTTCAACGAAAGGCCAAGCGCTTGTTTTGTCTAAAATTTCTTTTTTAATCACGAGTATATCTTTTATAAAAATCTTAAATTGGCGATTTTATTAATTCTTATAGAGTTGAAATTTATTTACCATAAAATAATGTTCTTTCAAAATGTCTAATTATAAAACTGTTTTTTTTACACTTGGAATTTTGCAAATAATTTTAGGGGTCTCAATGTTCATCCCTATAATAGCTCAATTTATTTATTCAGAAATAGATTCATCATTTTTTGGTGCATCTATTGTGACCATAATTTTTGGATCATTATTTTTTCTTTCAAATCTAGACCACGATAAAAAGTTAAATTTACAACAAGCATTTTTATTAACTGCTTTGTCCTGGTTAAGTATTGCTATTTTTGGATCTTTACCATTTATATTTTCGACTATTGAGCTTTCAATTACTGATGCTTTTTTTGAGAGCATGTCTGGTATTACAACAACTGGATCTACAATTATTTCCAACTTAGAGAGTACCCCAAAAGGCATTCTATTATGGAGAGCAATACTACAATGGCTAGGTGGTATTGGTATAATTGTAATGGCAATTACCCTGATGCCTATAATGAATGTTGGTGGTATGCAATTATTTAAAATTTCTAGCAGTGACTCATCTGAAAAAATTCTTCCTAAATCGAAAGAAATAGCTTTAAGACTTATTTATATTTATTCAGGCCTAACTGGTCTTTGTGCATTATCATATTGGATATTTGGAATGGGAAAATTTGATAGTTTAACTCATTCTATGACTACTATAGCTACAGGTGGATTTTCTAATTACAATCAATCTATCGGATATTTTGACAGTGTTCTTATAGAAATATCATCGATGATTTTTATAATTTTAGGAAGTATCCCATTTATTGCATACATTAAATTTATTAGTGGTAATAAAAAAATATTTTTAAACGATATTCAAATCAGAACATTTATTAAAATAATAATTATAAGTATTATTATATTATCAATTTATTTATTATTTAATAATAACGGAAACTTTAGTTTAAGATCTATTTTTTTTAATACAATTTCAATATTGACTGGAACAGGTTATGTAAATGCTGAATTCGACGGTTGGGGAAGTTTTCCTATAACAATATTTCTTGCATTAATGTTTATTGGGGGCTGTGCTGGATCAACTACTTGTGGAGTCAAAATTTTTAGAATTCAAATTCTATATTTATTTATATTAAATCAATTAAAAAAAATTATATATCCCAAGGGAATATTTGTAATTAAATATGATCAAGGATCTGTTGATGATAAATTTATTGCATCAATAATTTCATTTATTTATTTTTACTTTGTTATTTTTTTTATTTTAGCTGCATTATTATCATTAACAGGTCTCGATTTTATAACTGCCATTTCTGGAGCGGCAACATCAATATCAAATGTTGGTCCTGGTTTAGGTCCTATAATAGGACCTAATGGAGATTTTTCATCTTTGCCCGATATTTCTAAATGGATCTTAACTGTAGGTATGATTTTAGGTAGACTTGAGTTGTTTGCAATATTAGTATTGTTCTTACCATCTTTTTGGAGAAATTAATTATGTCTGAAACAAAAAAACAAACATGGCTTGATTCTCTTGCAGTTTATAAAGATATTCGAATGGTAAGAATTCTTTTATTAGGTGCAATAAGTGGATTTCCATGGGTATTAATTGCAAGCAGCTTAAGTCTTTGGCTTAAAGAAGAAGGTCTTAGTAGATCAACAATTGGATGGGCAGGTTTAATTTTTGGAGTATATGCTTTCAATTATTTGTGGGCTCCCATTATAGATAGAATTCAAATTCCAATACTAACAAAAAAATTAGGTCATAGAAGAGGATGGATAGTTTTGATGCAATTAATTATTTTGTTAAGTCTTGTTGTTTGGAGTGTGATTAATCCAACTGAAAATTTGGCTTTATTAATCACTGTAGGTTTAATTATTGCTATTGCGTCAGCAACCCAAGATATAACTGTAGATGCATTAAGAATTGAACAGATAAATGAAAATGAAGGAAAATCAATGGCTGCTGGTGCAGCTATGGCTGTTGTTGGTTGGTGGACAGGTTATAAATTAGGTGGAGTTGTTGCTTTATTCACAGCAGAATTTTTTGAAAACCTAGGGGTGGCTGACTATTGGCAAGCTACTTTTTTAATTTTAGGTATTTTAATAATTTTAATGAATATTGGATTAATGTTTGTTCATGAACCTATAGAGACAAACAGACAAGCAAAACAGAGAGAAACAGACAAATTAATTGAAGGAAAACTTGGATCCAGCAATATTATTACAAACTTTATCGCATATATTACAGGAACTATAGGCGGACCTATCATTAGTTTTTTTAGAAAAAATGGTTTTGCCATTGCAGCTGGAATTTTAGGATTTGTTTTCTTGTTCAAGATAGGTGAGGCATTTATGGGAAGAATGTCTATTGTTTTTTATAAAGAAATTGGTTTCTCCAAAGGTCAAATTGCAATTTATTCAAAAGGACTTGGCTGGATAACAACAGTTGTATTTACTTTGTTGGGTGGAGTAATGGCCATGAGAGCTGGAACAATTAAAACTATGTTCTTTGCTGGTGGATTAATGGCTATAACCAACCTTTTATTCGCAGTTTTAGCGTGGACTGGAAAATCAGAAATTTTATTTGCAATTGCGGTTATAGCCGATGATATCACAGCAGCTTTTGCAACTGTAGCATTTGTTGCATTTATATCATTACTAGTTGACAGAACTTATACAGCCACACAATATGCATTACTTGCTTCAATTGGTACTGCTGGTCGTACTACCTTAGCTTCATCCTCAGGCGCTCTAGTTGACTGGTTAAACGGAGATTGGGGAACATTTTTTGTTTTAACGACTATAATGGTGATACCATCATTAATTTGTTTGTGGTTAATTAAAAACAAAATTAAAATTGGTGCAAAATAATTTTTATTTCATAGGTAATTTTTCGAATATTTACAAAAATGCTTCGAAAAGATCTGAGGTAACTTCACAAATTATACATGGTGAAAAATTCAAAATACTAGCAAAAAGTAAAGATTGGATAAAAATTAAAACTTTATTTGATAATTATAAGGGGTTTATAAAAAATTCAAAATATATAGAAAAATTTAGCCCCAATTATAAAGTCAGTTCACTAAAAGCAAAGATTTATAAAAAACCTGGAATTGGAACTATCAGTTGGCTTCCATTTGCATCCAAATTATCTGTATTTGAGCAAAATAAGAATTACGTAAAAATTGAAAAAAATAAATGGATTAAAAAAGCTGATATTAAAAAAATAAACCATAAAGAAAATAATTTTACAAAAATATTTAAAAAATTTCTCGAAGTAAAATATGTTTGGGGTGGAAAAACATTTAAAGGTGTTGATTGTTCAGCTTTATTGCAAATTTTTTATTTTTATAATAATTCGTTTTATCCAAGAGATACAAAAGATCAGATCAAATATACAAAAAAGAATTCAAAGAAAAGACTATTTAAAAAAGGAGATATTATTTTTTGGAAAGGTCATGTTGCTATGTGCTTAAATTCTAAACAACTAATTCATGCTTATGGTCCAGAAAGAAAAGTAATTATTATGCCAATTATAGAAACAATTAATAGAATTGAAAAAACTGCCAAGCTAAAGGTAAAAAAAGTATCTAGAATAAAATATTAATTTCTTCCAAAATCAGGTTTATCAATATCTTGTTTCAATTTGATGATTTTTGACCTTACTTTTTTAGTCTGAGTAAGTTTCTTTACGATAGACTTATTATTTTTTGAATTAATATCTTTTTTAAATTGATTTAAATTTTTAATAAATAAATCAATCGCTTTTGAAATATTATTTTTATTGTTAAAAAAAATATCTCTCCACATGATTTCATTTGATGCTGCAATCCTAGAAAAATCTCGTAATCCACCAGCACTATATTTGATTAGCTCATAATTTTGTTTTTTCTCAAAATCTTGTGCAGATTTCACCAGATTATACGCAATTAAGTGAGGTAAATGACTAGTAATAGAAAAAATTTTGTCATGTTTTTCGGCGCTCATAACAACTACTTTTGCTCCAATTTTTTTCCAAAACTTAGTTAGAATATTTATATAATTTTTTTTAATATTTTTTTCTTTAATTATTATGCACCATCTATCAGTAAACATATTTTCTTTACCATGCTCTGGTCCACTGACCTCTGATCCAGCTATTGGGTGACTTTGAATCCAATGAATACCTTTCTTTAAAAATTTATTTATAATTTTAGAAGTTTCAATTTTTGAAGAACCAATATCTGTAATCAATGTTTTCGATGGTATAAATTTATTAATTTTTAAAATAATATTTTTGTATTCACTCATTGGTGTACAAAAGATGATTAAATCGGAATTACTTACACCTTCTTTTAATGATTTAACAATTGTTCCAGGTAATTTTAATCTTTTTATCTTAGCAATATTTGATTTTGATTTTTCATAAATAAATATTTTTTTTGCTATTTTTTTTTTGCTAATACGCCTTAATAAAGATGAACCTAATAATCCACAGCCAATAATTAAAATATTTTTCATTTTTTCAATACTTGTTTAATAACACTCATAAATTTTATGTTTTCTTTTTTAGATCCAATAGTTAACCTTAATTTATTCTTTATATGATAACCATCTTCTGTTGATCTTAAAATAATTCCCTTATTTTTAAGTTTTTCATACAGAAATTTTGCTGAATATCTGCATTTTTCAAAATTAAGTAACAAAAAATTTGCTGAAACTGAATTTGAAAAAATATTATATGCCTCAAGAAATTTCTTAATTTTTTCAGAATATAATAAATTATGTCTAATCGATTTATTTATGAAAGCTTTATCCTTCAATGACTCGGTGGCAGCTAATTGAGCAATACCATTTACATTAAATGGTGGTTTTATAACATTTAGTGCATCAACTATTTTTTTTGAGCCATATCCCCAACCTACTCTCAGAGAAGCTAATCCAAACATTTTTGAAAAAGTTCTAAGGATGAAAACATTGTCTTTATTTTTAAACAAATCTAACCCAGATGAATAATCTTTGTTTTTCATATATTCTGCATAGGCATCATCTATAACTAGTAAAATTTTTTGATTTAATCTTTTTCTTAATTCTAAAACTTCTTTTTTCGTTAAGTAAGTTCCTGTAGGATTGTTTGGGTTAGCTATAAATACAATTTTAGTTTTTTTTGTTATTTTTTTTAAAATTTCATTTACTGAAACTTTAAAATTAATTTCTTTTGCAAATACAACTTTTGCACCTACAATTTTTGAGTAAATTCTGTACATTAAAAAACTGTACTCTGGTACTACAACCTCATCTTTTGGGTTTAAAAACAACTGACAAAGCATTTGAATAACTTCATCTGAACCAGCTCCACAAATAATTTTCTCAGAATTACATCTATAAGCTTTAGATATTGCTTTTCTTAAATTTTGAGATTTTCCATCTGGATATTTATCTAAATTCAGATTTTTGTTTGATATTATTTTCTTTGCTTTAGGGCTCATACCTAAAGCAGACTCATTTGCAGAAAGCTTAATTACGTTCTTAAGTTTATTAACTTTTGATTTGCCAGGCTTATAAGCCTCAATTTTAAAATTTTTGAAATTTGGAGTTATCATTTTTTTTAATTTATGTGCTCTTTATAGATAAAATTACAAAATTTTATAGAGAATAAGAGGATTTTTTAAAAAATTGACATAATAAATAAGTTTTAGTAAAAAAATTATGCGCTGATTTAACTGAATTGCGAGCGCTTAAAAAAAACCGCTAAAATAGTTTTTTTTCTCACAATTCGAAACAGTCAAAAACTATGAATACTGAGAAAAACATAAAAACTTTAATTGTAAAAAAACCACTAAAATTAGACTGTGGAAAGACCATAAAAGATTTTCCAATAGCCTATGAAACTTACGGTTCACTTAATTCAAAAAAAGATAATGCAATATTAGTTTTTCATGCTCTAACAGGAGATCAATTTGTAACGGGAATTAATCCTGTAACTAACAAAGAGGGTTGGTGGAGTTATGCAGTAGGTCCTGATAAGGCTATCGATACGAATAAATATTTTGTTATTTGCTCTAACGTAATTGGTGGATGTATGGGATCATACGGACCAAGTCATAAAGATCCTGATCAAAAAATTTTTGGAACAAATTTTCCCGTTATTACAATTAATGATATGGTGAATGCTCAATATAATTTACTTGATCATTTTGGTATTGATAAACTGTTTTCTATAACTGGTGGTTCAATGGGAGGTATGCAAGTCCTTCAGTTTATTAGCAACTTTCCTGATAAATCCAAAACAGTGATACCGATAGCAACCACATCTAGTCATTCAGCTCAAAATATTGCTTTTAACGAGCTAGGTAGACAAGCTATTACAGCTGATAGTAACTGGAAAGATGGGAATTATACATCAAACGATACTAATCCTGGAAAAGGATTGGCAGTAGCTAGAATGGCAGCTCATATTACTTATTTATCTAAAAAAGGTTTGCAGGAAAAATTTGGAAGAAAGTTGCAAGAAAGAGAAGATCTTAAATTTGGATTTGACGCTGATTTTCAAATAGAAAGTTATTTAAGATATCAGGGCTCAGTTTTCGTAGATAGATTTGATGCAAATAGTTATCTTTATATTACTAGAGCTATGGATTATTTTGATTTAGCTAAGCAATTTAATGGTAATCTTTCAGAAGCATTTATAAATACAAACGCGAAATTTTTTATAATTTCTTTTACTTCAGATTGGCTTTATCCAACCCAAGAAAACAAAGATATTGTAATTGCTTTAAACTCAATAGGAGCTGATGTTGGATTTGTAGAAATTGAGTCAGATAAAGGTCACGACTCCTTTTTACTAGACGTTCCTGATTTTTTGAGTGCACTTAAAAACTTTTTAGATAAATCTTACGAAGAAAATTAATTATGAAAAATGAATTTCAGGTAATAGCAGATTTAATTGAAAAAGATAAGAAAGTCTTAGATGTAGGTTGTGCTGATGGAACTTTGATGAAATTTTTAAAGGATAATAAAAACATAAATATAAGAGGATTAGAGATTTCAAAAGAAAAAGTTCAAGAATGTATTGCAAAAGGTTTAACTGTAATTGAAGGAAATGCTGAAAAAGATTTAAAACAATTTCCAGACAAATCATTTGATTATGTTGTTTTAAGTCAAACTCTTCAAGCTTTTCTTAATCCTGAATTAGTTTTAGATGAACTTTTAAGAGTTGGAAAAAAAGCAATAGTTACGATTCCTAATTTTGGATACTGGAAAGTAAGATTTCATTTATTATTTAAAGGTACAATGCCAATTACAAAAACATTACCAGATGAATGGTATAACACACCAAATTTACATATGTGTACAATCAAAGATTTTTTTCACTTTGTAAAATCAAAAGATATTAAAATTTTTAAATCACTCGCTTTAAATAATCTTAATTCATCAATAATAAATGAGAGCAATTTAGGGGTTAAAAATTTGTTTGCAGATCTAGGTATATTTTTGATAGAAAAATAAAATGCGTATTGAAATTATACCCTGTCTTCAAGACAACTATAGCTATTTAATAATAGATGAAAGTAACAATTTTGCATGTGTTGTAGATCCCAGTGAGTCTGAACCAATAATAAATTTCCTAAAAAATAAAAATATAAAATTAAAATATATTCTTAATACTCATCATCATTATGATCATATTGGAGGAAATCAAGAATTAAAAAAAAGATATGGGTCAGTTGTTGTGGGTTTTAAAGGAGACTCAAAAAGAATACCTGGAATAGACATATTGTTAGAAGACAATCAAATATGGAAAGCTGAAAACTTTGAAGCTAAAATTATGCATATACCTGGACACACATCAGGCCATATTTGTTTTAATTTTTTTAAAGAAAAATTAGTTTTTACTGGAGATACACTTTTCTCACTTGGCTGTGGAAGAATATTTGAAGGCTCTTATGAAGAAATGTTTGAGTCTTTGAACAAAATTAAATTATTACCAAAAGAGACAAAAATTTATTGTGGTCATGAATACACTCTTAACAATGCAAAATTTTGTAAAAAATATGATTCAGAAAACAAAGATTTACAAAAAAAAATAGAAAAAATAGAAAAATTAAGAGAAAATGGAATTCCTACCATACCCTCAACTTTAAAAGAGGAATTGGATTGTAATATATTTTTAAGAGCAAAAGATGTAAAAACCTTTTCAAAATTAAGAGATTTTAAGGATAATTTCTAATTAATTCGGCTTGACTAAAGGCTGACTACAACTATATTGCGGTAACTTTAAATTAAATCATACTATGTCATACGCAGTAATAAAAACAGGTGGAAAACAGTATAAAGTAAAATCTGGAGAAATTCTAAAGATTGAAAAACTACCAGACTCTAAACCTGAGACTAAGATAGAGTTTAATGAAATTTTGGCATACGGTGATGACAAATCAATTGAAATTGGAACTCCAAATGTTGAGGGTGCAAAAGTAGAAGCTAATTTAATTAAAAATAGTAAAAATAGAACTATTTTAATTTTTAAAAAAAGAAGAAGACAAAATTCAAGAAGAAAAAATGGGCATAGACAAGAATATTCTATGATAAGAATTAACAAAATTTTTTCAAAAGATGGTAAAGTGTTATCAGAAGCTGAAAAAATTTCTAAAACTTC
Source organism: uncultured Pelagibacteraceae bacterium (assembly GCA_902598485.1). Classification (GTDB taxonomy): domain Bacteria; phylum Pseudomonadota; class Alphaproteobacteria; order Pelagibacterales; family Pelagibacteraceae; genus Pelagibacter. Next base: position 44,992 of record CACKBU010000007.1, on the reverse strand, counting down.
AAAAAAAGAAGAAGTTAAGGAAGCAGTAAGCAAATAGTTATTAGGTAAGTTATGGCAACAAAAAAAGCAGGTGGATCATCACGAAACGGACGAGATAGTGCCGGCAGAAGACTTGGTGTAAAAAAGTATGGTGGTGAAACAGTAATTCCTGGAAACATAATTGTTAGACAAAGAGGAACTAAGATTTTTCCAGGTGAAAATGTTGGTATGGGCAAAGATCATTCAATATTTTCAGTTGTTAAGGGAAAAGTTGTCTTCAAAAAATCAAAATCAGATAGAACTTTCGTTTCTGTAAAGCCCAATTAATAGTACAACCAATTAAAATAGATGTTGTATTATGAAATTTCTCGATCAAGTTAAAATATATATTAAAGCTGGAAATGGCGGAGATGGATCTCCTAGTTTTAGAAGAGAGAAATATGTTGAGTTTGGTGGACCAGATGGTGGGGATGGTGGAAAAGGTGGATCAATTATTTTAAAGTCAGAGGAAAATTTAAATACCCTTATTGATTATCGATATCAACAACACCACAAAGCCGAACGTGGGGAAAACGGTTCCGGTCAAAATCGAACAGGAAAAGGTGGTGAAGATTTAATTTTAAAAGTTCCTCTAGGTACACAGGTATTTGAAGAGGATAACAAAACTCTTCTTTTCGATTTTAATAAAAAAGGTGAAGAATATGTTGCGGCTGCCGGTGGAAAAGGAGGTTTAGGAAACACAAGATTTAAAAGTTCTACAAATAGAGCTCCAAGAAAATTTACTAAAGGCACTATCGGAGAAGAATTTACAATATGGCTTCAATTAAAAACAATTGCTGATATCGGTATTATTGGATTACCAAATGCAGGAAAATCAAGTTTGTTAGCAGCTCTAACAAACGCAAATCCAAAAATTGCAAATTACAAATTCACAACTATTAATCCAAATCTTGGTGTTGCTTCTTACGATGATAAAGAAATTACCATTGCAGATATTCCAGGATTAGTTGAAGGAGCTCATGAAGGTATAGGCTTAGGAATACAGTTTTTAAAACATATAGAGAGATGTAAGTCTTTACTGCACTTAATTGATGTCACCAACTTAGATCTGAATGAGTCTTATAATCAGGTGAAAAATGAATTAAAAAGCTACAGTGCAAAGTTATTAGAAAAAAAAGAACTAATTGTGCTTAATAAAATTGATTTGATTGATGAAGAAACAGCAAATGAAGTTATAGATCATTTTTCAAAAGGTAAAAATTGTGAGATTATGACAATGACAACTCTGGAAAAAGAATCTGTATCAAAAATTAAAGCAAAACTTTTGTCTTATGTATCTTAAAAACTCCAAAATTATTGTTGTCAAAATTGGATCATCTCTACTAGTTGATCAAAATAAAAAAATTAGGAGACAATGGTTATCTAGTTTTGCAAAAGACATTAAAAAATTAAGAGATAAAAATCAAAGAGTAGTTATTGTTAGCTCTGGCGCTATAGCTTTGGGTTGCAAGAAAATGAATTATAATAAGAAAAATATTAAATTAGATAAGAGTCAGGCTATTGCTTCTATTGGTCAAATAGAGCTGATGAATTTATTTTCTCAAACTTTTGCAAAATATAAATTAAATATTTCTCAGATTTTGCTTACATTAGAAGACACTGAGGAAAGAAGAAGATCTCTCAATGCAAAACGAACTTTTGATAATCTTTTTGAACTTGGTTTTATTCCTGTGGTCAATGAAAATGATACTATCGCAACGAGTGAAATAAAATATGGAGATAATGATAGATTGGCATCTAGGGTTGCGCAAATTACAAACGCAGATACCTTAATTTTATTATCTGATGTTGATGGTTTGTATACAAAAAATCCTAAAATTTTTAAGGATGCTAAACTAATAAAGAAAATAGATGACCTAAATAAAGATCTAAAAAAAATTTATATTAAAGGCGTAAATGAATATGGGAGTGGTGGTATGCATACAAAAATTGAAGCAGCAAAAATATGTCAGCTTGCTGGTACTAGTATGGTTATTGCAAATGGACTATATTCAAATCCTATCTCAAAAATAATTGAAAAAAATAACTGCACCTGGTTTAGTCCAAAAATTTCAAAGTTAGATGCTAGAAAAAAATGGATAATAAGCTCTGTAGCACCTAAAGGAGCATTAATAATTGATGATGGTGCTAAAAAGGCATTAAAATCTGGAAAAAGTTTGTTAGCAGCAGGAATTAAAAAAGTTTCGGGAAGATTTAATAAAGGTGATCATATTAAAGTATTAGATAAAAAAAATAACGAATGTGCCAGAGGGTTAAGTTCCTTTACTTCTGATGAGGTGACTAAAATTATGGGTCATCACTCTAATGAAATTGAAAAATTATTAGGCTATGTTGCAAAATCAGAAGTTATTCATAAAGATGATATGGTGGAAATTTAAATGATTAAATATATGAATTTAATTGGAATAAGAGCTCGAAAAGCTAGTGAGTATAAAGTTACAACTGAAGTAAAAAATAAAGTCTTAAATGATTACGCAAAATTAATTAAGAATGAAAAAAAATTTATTATTAATCAAAATTCAAAAGATATTAATTACGCAAGAAAAAAAGGGTTAAAAGAGAACTTAATCAAAAGACTTCATTTAAATGAAAATAAATTAGATGGAATTATAAATTCTATTTTAAAAATAGCTAAATTAAAGGACCCTATAGATAACACATTAGAAAAATGGAAAAGACCAAATGGTTTGAATATTAAAAGAGTGTCAATACCAATTGGAGTTATTGGGGTTATTTATGAAAGTAGACCAAATGTAACTTCAGATGTTGCTAGTCTTTGTTTTAAATCTGGGAATGTAGTGATTTTGAAAGGAGGCTCTGAAGCCATAAATTCAAATAAAGCTTTAGCTAAGTTGTTTAGAAAAGCACTTAAAAAAAATAAAGTTGATGAAAACTTTATACAATTTATCGATTCAAAACAAAGGAAGCTTGTGGATATTATGCTTTCTAAGATGAAAAAATATATCGATGTGATCATACCTCGTGGTGGAAAAAATTTAGTTAAAAAAATTTTAGAATTATCCAAAGTACCAATAATTGGGCACTTAGAGGGACTTTGTCATACTTATATAGATAAAGATGCAGAATTAAAAATGGCTAAAGAAGTTGTCTATAACGCTAAATTAAGAAATACAAGTATTTGTGGTGCGACTGAAACTATTCTTATTCATAAAAATATAGTCAAAAAATTTAGTAATCCTATTTTGCAGGAACTTGAAAATAGTGGTTGTAAAATAATTGGCGATAAGATTTTGAAAAGTTATTACAATGGTCAAGTATATCCTGCAAAAGAAAAAGATTGGTCAACTGAATATTTGTCATCAATTGTATCTGTTAAAATTGTTAAAAATTCTGAAGAGGCAATTAAGCATATTAACAAATACGGAACTATGCACACTGACTCCATAATTACAAAAAATAAAAAAACAGCAAAATATTTCCTAAAAAATGTTAAAAGCTCAATTGCAATGCATAATACCTCAACTCAATTTGCTGATGGTGGTGAATTTGGATTTGGTGGAGAAGTTGGAATTTCTACTAATACACTGCCACCAAGAGGTCCTGTAGGTTTAAATCAATTGATTTCATATAAATATGAAATCACTAGTAATGGTAAAATAAGAAATTAAATTGAATAACACAAAAATAAAAATTGGTGTATTGGGTGGATCGTTTGATCCTGCTCATAAAGGACATTTGGCAATTTCTAAGGAAGCAAAAAAAAGATTTAAACTCAAAAAAGTTATTTGGGCAATTACAAAAAAAAATCCATTTAAAATAGATAGTAAGACATCTGTTGCTGACAGAATTAAATTTTGTAAAAAAATAATTGGTACAAATTCATTTATTAAGGTTAAATTTTATGAAAAAATTATTAAATCAAATAAAACTATAAATTTAATTAATCATTTAAAAAAAGATAAAAGCATTGAAATTTATTTTTTAATGGGTGCCGACAACCTTATTAATTTTCATAAATGGCATAAATCTAAATTAATTTCACAAAAATGTAATATTCTAGTTTTTGACCGACATGGGTATAAAAAAACTTCTTTAAAATCAAAGACATTTAAGCAACTTAGTAAGGCCAATCTAGAGTTTATTGAGTTTAATAAAGTCAACATTTCATCTTCTCAATTAAGAAAAATTTGATAATCTAAAATCAATTAATGGACAAAATTTCAGACTTAAAAGAAATTGTAATTAACACACTAGATCTCAATAAAGCTCAAGACATTGTAACTATTGATCTTAAAGACAAAAGTTCTATGGCTGATTACATGATCATAGCGAGTGGAACTTCATCTAGACATATTCAATCTTTATCGGAACAAGTTTTAGAAAAACTTAAAAATAACGGTGTAAAAGACTCAAAAATTGAGGGTAAAGAAAGTGGAGAATGGAAACTTGTTGATGGGATTGATTTGATTGTTCATATTTTTCACCCAGAAAAAAGAAAATTTTATGAATTAGAAAAAATTTGGTCAGAGCTAATTCCAAAAGAAAAAGTGATGATATGAAAAAAATTAAATTTTTATTATTAATTTTTTTTTCCGTTTTTTATTTAAATAAAACAGTTATTTCAGCTGAAATTGATATTTATAAAAAAATTGATCTCTTCGGTGAGGTTCTAGAAAAAATTAATAAAGAATATGTTGATGAGTTCAATCAATCTGAGAGTATGGACTCTGCTATCAATGGACTTTTACAATCCTTAGATCCTTATTCATCCTACATGTCTCCTAAAATTTTTGATGAAATGCAAACAGAAACCAGTGGTGAGTTTGGTGGACTAGGAATTGAAGTTAGCATGGAGGCTGGTGTGGTAAAAGTAATTTCACCAATAGATGATACACCTGCATCTAGAGCTGGATTAAAAGCTGGTGACTACATAGTAAAAATAAATGATGTTCAGGTTCAAGGAAAATCATTAAGTGAAGCTGTTGATTTAATGAGAGGACCTGTAGGTTCTGGAATAGAGTTAACAGTAAGACGAAGAGGTGAAAGAAAAGCGTTAACATTTAATATCATAAGAGAAGTCATTCAGGTTCAATCTGTAAAATCTGAAATTATAGATGAAAATATTGGATACATCAGGCTAACTTCATTTAATGATAACAGTAGTGATCAAATAGAAAAACAAATTAAAAAACTTAAAAAAGATAAAAACTTAAATTCATTTATTTTAGATTTAAGGAATAATCCTGGGGGTCTTTTATCTCAAGCAATAAAGATATCAGATTTTTTTCTGGAAAATGGAGAGATAGTTTCAACAAAAAGCAGAAAAAAATCTGAAAATAGAAAATGGTTTGCAAAAAAAGGAGATATTACCGATGGAAAAACACTATTGGTTTTAATTAACTATGGTTCAGCATCTGCATCTGAAATTGTTGCTGGAGCTTTAAAGGATCACAAAAGAGCAATCATCGTTGGTGAAAATAGCTTTGGTAAAGGTTCTGTCCAATCCATTATTCCTTTAAAAAATCGTGGTGCTATCAGATTAACCGTCGCAAAATATTATCTTCCTTCTGGAAAATCTATTTCTGAAGTAGGTGTTAGACCAGATATTGAAGTAAATGAAGAAGGTGATGATTTTAGAATAAAAACTGATACTGATAATCAATTAAACTACGCTATTAAGTTACTTAACGGATAATATGAATAAAAATTTAAAAGATTTACCACTGAGAAGTGGGGTCGGAATTGTGTTATTAAATAAAGAAAATAAAGTATTCGTAGCAAAAAGAATAGATAATCCTAAAAATTTTTGGCAAATGCCTCAGGGTGGTGTTGATGAGGGAGAGGATAATTTAAAAGCTGCATTTAGAGAACTAGAGGAAGAAACAAGTATCAAAAGCGTAGAACTTATAAAAGAATTAGATGGTACATTAACCTATGATTTGCCTGATAGATTATTAGGTATTATTTGGAAAGGTAAGTACAAAGGTCAGAAGCAAAAATGGTTTTTAATGCGATTTGTTGGAAATGATAATGAAATAAATATTAATACATCTAATCCAGAATTTTTAGATTGGAAGTGGATTGACTTGGATTTAATTACTGATGTTGTGGTTGATTTTAAACATCATGTTTACAAAGAACTTAAAGAAAAAGTAAAAAAATTAATTTAGAGTTTTTAAAACTTCAACTTTTTGATCTGCCAAATACTTAGATTGATCGTTAATATCTGTTTTATTAGCCTCTTCTTCTGCCTGTTTAAGTAAATCTTGTTGCTTTGATTTATCCATATCAGCAAGATTAAAAATTGTACTTGTTAAAATAGATAGATTGTTATTTTTAAACTCAACAATCCCATCTTCAACATAGTAATTTTCATCACCTGATTTTGATAAAATCTTAATTATCCCAGGTTTCAAAAAGGAAATAATAGAAATATGATCCTTCAATATTCCCATCTCTCCTTCAAAAGCAGGGACCACAACTTCTGAAACATCATCTTTTACTAAAAAAGATTTTTCAGGATTTACTATTTCAACTTTAAACTCTTCGCTCATTAAGCAGCTGCTTCTTGTTCCATTTTCTTGGCTTTTTCTATAGCTTCTTCAATTGTTCCAACCATATAAAAAGCAGCTTCAGGTAAGTGATCATACTCGCCTTTGCAGATTGCATCAAAACCTTTGATTGTTGAGTCAAGATCAACAAGTTTTCCTGGAGAACCAGTAAATACTTCTGCAACAAAGAATGGTTGAGATAAAAATCTCTGGATTTTTCTAGCTCTTGCTACAACTAGTTTATCTTCTTCAGATAACTCGTCCATACCAAGAATAGCTATAATATCTTGTAGTGATTTATATGATTGTAGAATTCGTTGAACATCTCTTGCTACTCTATAATGTTCATCTCCAACAATTCTTGGATCTAAAATTCTTGATGTAGAATCAAGTGGATCTACCGCAGGATAAATACCAATTTCTGCAATTTGTCTTGAAAGTACAGTCGTTGCATCCAAGTGAGCAAACGATGTCGCTGGAGCAGGGTCTGTTAAATCATCAGCAGGTACATAAATTGCTTGTACAGATGTAATTGACCCTTTGTTTGTAGTCGTAATTCTTTCTTGTAGGTTTCCCATGTCAGTAGCTAATGTCGGTTGATATCCAACAGCAGATGGAATTCTTCCTAACAAAGCTGAAACCTCTGATCCTGCCTGAGTAAATCTAAAAATGTTATCTACAAAGAAAAGTACGTCCTGACCTTCCTGATCTCTGAAGTATTCAGCAACAGTTAACCCTGTAAGTGCAACTCTTGCTCTTGCTCCAGGAGGTTCATTCATCTGTCCGTAAACCAGAGCAGCTTTTGAACCAGCTCCTTCTTTTTTAATTACTCCAGATTCAATCATTTCATGATAAAGGTCATTTCCTTCTCTGGTTCTCTCTCCAACTCCCGCGAAAACTGAAAAACCACCATGAGCTTTTGCAACGTTATTAATTAATTCCATAATTAAAACTGTTTTTCCTACTCCTGCTCCACCAAATAATCCGATCTTTCCACCTTTTGCATACGGTGCAAGCAAATCAATAACTTTAATACCTGTTACAAGGATTTCAGTTTCTGTTGATTGGTCATTAAATTCAGGTGCAGCTCTATGAATTGGCCAACTTTCTTTAGTCTTAACCTCACCTCTTTCGTCTATTGGTTCCCCAATTACATTAATAATTCTTCCAAGAGTTTCAGGCCCAACCGGAACTTGAATAGGAGCATTTGTATTAATAACTTCATCACCTCTTTTTAGTCCTTCAGTAGCATCCATAGCAATTGTTCTAACAGTAGTTTCACCTAAGTGTTGTGCTACCTCCAAAACTAGTCTGTTATCACCATTTTTACATTCTAATGCTGTTAAAATTTCTGGTAGTTCACCATCAAATTTTACGTCTACTACCGCTCCAATAACTTGTGTGATTATTCCTTTGCTCATAATTATAAACTTTCTGCTCCTGATATGATTTCTATTAGTTCTTTTGTAATTGCTGCCTGACGACTTCTATTATATTCGATAGTAAGTTTGTCAACCATTTCACCTGCGTTTCGGGTTGCATTATCCATTGCACTCATTCTAGACCCTTGTTCGCTAGCTGAATTCTCTAACATTGCTTTAAATATTTGCGTAGAAATATTCTTTGGCAATAAATTGCTTAAAATTTCATCTTCATCTGGTTCAAATTCGTAACTTTCTTCTGAATTATTTTCTTCTCCCTCATTATTTAAAGGGATAATTTGCTGTGCTTGAGGAATTTGAGTAATTACATTTTTAAATTGGTTATAAAAAATTGTACAAACATCAAACTCACCTGCCTCAAATTTTTCAATTACCATTTTCCCAACTTTGTCAGCATCAAAATAATTTGCATTTTTAGACTCCTTGAAAGAAATATTTTCAATTATTTTATCTCCATAAACTCTTTTTAATTGGTCATTTCCTTTTGAGCCTACTGTAATAATTTTAAGTTCTTTACCTTCATCTAAAATTTTTGCAAAATAACTTTTAGCTTTTTTAATAATATTAGAATTAAATCCACCACATAAACCTCTATCAGAAGTCATCACCACACAAAGATGAGTTTTTTCTTGACCAGTACCTGACAATAACTTTGGTGCATTTTCTTTATCAGATATACCATTTGATAAATTTAAAATAACATTATTCATTTTTTCAGAATATGGCCTTCCCTTCTCAGCACTTTCTTGAGCTCTTCTTAATTTAGCTGCTGCAACCATTTTCATAGCCTTAGTAATTTTCTGTGTAGACTTTACACTAGCTATTCTTTTTTTTAGGTCATCTAAACTTGCCATAAATTATTAAGATTTAAAATTTCCTTTTAATTGAGTGATTACCTCAACAAGTAATTTTTCTTTATCTTCCTCAAGTTTTCCTGAAGTTAAAATTGACTCGATAATTTCAGGCTTATCTGATTTACATTTTTCAATAATCTTGCTCTCAAATTCAGCAACATCTTTTAAATCAATATCATCCAGATAACCTTTTACTCCACAAAATACTGAAATAACTTGTTCTGCAACAGTCATGGGTGAGTATTGTTTTTGTTTTAAAAGTTCAGTTAACTTAGAGCCTCTATTCAAAAGTTGCTGGGTAGATGCATCTAAATCAGATCCAAATTGAGCAAAAGCTGCCATTTCTCTGTATTGTGCTAACTCTAGTTTCATTGAACCAGAAACTTTTTTCATCGCTTTAGTTTGAGCTGATGAACCAACCCTAGATACTGATAATCCTACGTTAATTGCAGGTCTTATACCTTGATTAAATAGTTCTGTTTCAAGGAAAATTTGTCCATCTGTAATTGAAATAACGTTAGTTGGAATAAACGCGGATACGTCTCCACCTTGTGTTTCAATAATTGGCAGTGCAGTAAGTGACCCTCCACCATGTTCATCGCTTAATTTTGCTGCTCTTTCAAGCAATCTACTATGAAGATAAAATACATCTCCAGGATAAGCCTCACGTCCTGGAGGTCTTCTTAATAGCAATGACATTTGTCTATAAGCAACTGCTTGTTTAGACAAATCATCATAAATTATTAAGGCATGCATTCCATTATCTCTAAAATACTCTCCCATAGCACAACCTGTGTATGGTGCTAAAAATTGTAAAGGAGCAGAGTCCGATGCAGTAGCAGCAACGATTGTTGTGTACTCCATAGCTCCAGCTTCTTCTAATGTTTTTTGAATTTGTCTTACTGTTGATCTTTTTTGTCCAACTGCAACGTATATACAATACAGTTTTTGTTTTTCATCACCAGATTCATTGATTTTTTTTTGATTAATAATTGCATCTACTGCAACTGCTGTTTTACCAGTTTGTCTATCACCGATAATTAATTCCCTTTGCCCTCTTCCAATCGGAACTAGACTGTCAATTGATTTAAGACCAGTTTGCATTGGTTCACTTACTGATTGTCGTGGAATAATACCAGGAGCTTTTACTTCAACCCTGCTTTTTTTAATTCCTTTATCTAATGGTCCTTTTCCATCAATAGGATTTCCTAAACCATCCACTACTCTTCCTAATAATTCTTTTCCAACTGGAGTATCAACAATATTACCCGTTCTTTTTACTACATCCCCTTCTTTAACATTTCTGTCATCACCAAAAATTACGACACCAACGTTTTCACTTTCTAAGTTTAGAGCCATACCTTTTGAACCATCTGCAAACTCTACCATTTCACCAGCTTGAACATTATCCAAACCATAAATCCTAGCAATACCGTCTCCAACTGATAAAACTTGACCAACTTCTGTGACTTCTACTTTATCACCAAAATTTTTAATTTGTTCTTTTAATATTTTTGTAACTTCTGAAGGATTTATTTCCATTTATGCCTCTATCATTCTATTTTCGATTTGTTGTAATTTATTTTTAATTGAGGTATCGACCATAGTACTTCCTACTTGTACTACCAAACCTCCTATTAAACTTTCGTCATGTTTGTAGTTTAATTTTATTTTTGAGCTAAAATTTTTTGTTAACTCCTCTGTAATTTTTGCAATTTCTTCATTAGATAATTCTTTTGCTGATTTTAATTCTGCTTTAAGTTCACCTCTTTTTCTTGAACAAATCTCAATAAAGCTTTTAAGGATACGCTCAATAAAAAAGAAACGTCTTTTTTGAATTAAGAAACTTAAAAAATTTTTAAATAAAGGCTGAAATTTATTATTTTCAGAGATTGTATTGATTACTTTTAATAAATTTTCTTGGCTTGTAGTTGGATCTTTAATCAAATTAGAAAAATCTTCACTTTGCTCAATTAAATTAAGAATAGATGAAGACTGATCTTCGATCTGACTTAAAAGATTGTTTTCCTCTGAAAGTTCAAAAAGCGCAAGAGAATACCTTTCAGCTGAAGTTATTGAAAATCCGGTGTCTTTACTCAACTTGGTTCCTCTATAATGTTGAAGATTATTTAAAAATCACGCCCTAAATAACATATGACCCTTATGTCTTCAAGTAGCGGATTCGTAAAAAAGGCCTTTTTTTTGCGGTTAATTGAAGTTAATTGGATCAACATCAACTGAAAGTTTTATTCCAGAAGAAAATTTATATTTTGGAATAATTTTTGCAAGAGAGCTTTGTAGTTTCATGGATTTTAAGCCTCTGATTAAAAATCTAATTCTAAATTTTCTCTTTAATCTAAATAATGGGGCATTCACAGGCCCTAATATTTTTCCTTCAATTTTATTTTCAATGAAATTTTTAAAATTAATAGCTTCTTTTTCTAATTTAATTTCATTATCTCCCGTTAGGATTAAAGAAATAAACCTTTGAAATGGAGGTAGTTTATTTTTTTTTCTTATCTCTAGTTCTCTTTCTAAAAAAATATCTGGATTTTTACTTGTAATTTCTGAAATCATCTTAGTATTATTTTCATAAGTTTGAAAATATACCGTAGCTGGTTTTCCTGCTCTTCCTGCACGTCCTGAAAGTTGATGATAGAGCTGCAAATTTTTTTCTGCACCTCTTAAATCATGTCCTTGAGATGAAAGATCGATATCAACAACTACAATGCAATTTAAGCTTGGAAAATGAAAACCTTTCGAAATTAATTGAGTTCCAACTAAAATATGCGTTTCATTATTTATAATTTTATCTATTTTTTCTTTAGAATCTTTTTTATTCATTGTGTCACTTGAAAAAATCTCTATTTTTTTTCCAGGGAATTTTCTTTTTACCTCTTCTGAAATTCTCTCAACACCAGGACCGCTAAAAATAAATTCACAATTGCCTTCTTTTGTACAGTCCCTTTTAAGATCAGATTTGTATCCACAATAATGACATAATAAGTTATTTTTATTTTTATGATAAACTAAATTGATACTACAATTTGGACATGTGAAACTTGTAAAACACTTATTACATAAAGCATTTGGAGAAAAACCTCTTCTGTTTAAAAAAAACAAAACTTGATCTTTTTTTTCTAAATGTAAATTAACTTTTTCAATAATTTTATTTGATAGCCATGATTGTTTTTCAAGTTTGGTATTATTTAAATTAATAATTTCATAATTAGGTAAAGCTGCGTTTCGATATCTTTCATTTATTCTAGAAACCTCGTATTTACCCTTTTTAATATTTTCAAAAGTTTCTATTGAAGGAACAGCAGTAATCAAATTTATTGGAATGTTTTCAAAAGATGCTCTAGAAATTGCCATATCACGAGCATTGTAGGTTATGCCTTTATCTTGTTTAAATGATTGATCATGTTCCTCATCAACAATTATCATTCCTAATTTTTTAAATGGTAAAAATAATGAAGACCTTGCACCAATAATTATTTTTATTTTACCATTAGAAACGCCGCTCCAAATTAATTCTTTCTTTTTTTTTGAAATACCTGAGTGCCAAACTGCGGGCTTAAAACCAAAATATTCTAAAAATTTTTGTTCAAACTGACTAGTTAAACCTATTTCTGGTAATAAAATTAATCCTTGAAAACCCTTCTCTATCAGTGGTTTTAATGCTTCAAAATAAACTAATGTTTTTCCTGATCCAGTTGTGCCTTGTAAAACATGAACTCTAAATTTTTTATTTGAAGCATTCATTTTTTTTAGAGATTTATTTTGATCACTAGATAGCTTGATTAAGGTTTGTTTAATTTTACTATCAAATATTTGATAAAGTTGATTTTCTTTATTCTCTACCGCATTACTAGTTAAGAGTACTAACTTTAAAGCCATACCCTTTGGGATAAGATTATATTCTGCAAACCAATTTAAAAAATTAATTGTATTTTTTTTTAATGGAGTAACGTCTAATTTCTTGATTATATTTTTAGTCTTAAAATTTTTATTATTATTTTTTTCAAATTCGTCCCAAACAACACCGGTAATTTTTGATTTTCCAAAAGGTACCATTACATAATCACCAACTTTAAGTTTTAAACTACTTTCATAAGTGAACGGATGATTAAAAATATTTGGTACAAGAATCGGATATTTCATATTTTTATAATATGAAAAAAAATTAAGAGTGTATTGCTCTTTTATCTACTGATAAAGCAGCTTCTTTAACTGCTTCAGAAAATGTTGGATGAGCATGACAAGTTCGGGCGATATCTTCTGCACTTGCACCAAATTCCATTGCAACACCAATCTCTGCAATTAATTCTCCTGCATGAGGTCCAATTATATGTGCACCTAATACTTTATCTGTTTGCTCATCAGCTAAAATCTTAACAAAACCTTCCGCATCATCTATGGCCTTGGCTCTTGAATTGGCCATAAACGAAAATTTCCCTACTTTATATTTTTTATTTAATTCTTTTAATTGTTCCTCAGTTTTACCGATTGATGCTACTTCTGGTGTTGTATAAACTACTCCTGGAATTGTATCATAATTTACATGTCCAGATTGACCAACTATGTTTTCTGCAACTGCTATACCTTCGTCCTCCGCTTTGTGTGCAAGCATTGGACCAACAATTACATCGCCTATTGCATAAATGTTTTCAACGTTAGTCTTAAAAATTTTATCAGTTTTAATTCTATTTCTTTCATCAAGATCTACTCCTACAGTTTCTAAATTTAAACCATCTGTATTGGGTTTTCTGCCAACAGAGATTAAAACAACATCACACTCAAAATTATTTTTATTACCATCTTTATCTACTGTTGAAACCACTGCACCTGCTGCATTTTTTTTGATTGTTTCAACTTTATTTTGCATATTAAATTTCATTCCCTGTTTTTTTAAAATTTTCATAAATTCTGAAGAGATTTCTTTATCCATTCCAGGTGTAATATGATCTAAAAATTCAACAACTTGTACCTCTGCCCCAAGTCTTGACCATACAGATCCCATCTCTAATCCTATATAGCCTCCTCCTACTACAACCATTTTCTTAGGTACCTTTTCTAACTTTAAAGCACCTGTTGATGAGACAATTGTTTTCTCATCTATTTCTATTCCTGGTAATGAAACTGGAACTGATCCTGTTGCAATAACTGTTTTTTCTGTTTGGATGATGGTTTCTTTATTTTTATCATCCTTTATTAAAATTTCATTTTTAGATTTAAAACTTCCGTGTCCTTTAAAATAAGTAACTTTGTTTTTTTTCAAAAGAAACTCAACACCTTTTGTAAGAACGGTTACAGCTTTATCTTTGCTTTTCATCATTTTGTCTAAATTTAATTTTACATCACCAACTTCAATACCTTTGTTTGCTAAACTTTTTACTTTATGAAATTCTTCAGACAGATTAAGTAGGCTTTTTGATGGGATGCAACCAACATTTAAACAAGTACCTCCCAAAGACCCTCTAGACTCTATACATGCAGTTTTTAATCCTAATTGAGCAAGTCTGATTGCACACACATAACCACCCGGTCCACCTCCAATAACTACAGCTTGAAATTCTTCTGACATTTAAATATCTAAAAACAACCTTCTAGGGTCTTCTAAGTTTTCTTTTATCATTTTAAGGAAAGATACAGACTCTTTTCCATCAATAATTCTATGATCATAGGATAATGCTAAATACATAATTGGTCTTATTTTAATTTCACCATCTATAACAACAGGTCTTTCAACTATATTATGCATACCTAACACTCCAGATTGAGGTAAATTTAGTATCGGAGTTGAAAGCATGGACCCATACACACCTCCATTACTTATTGTAAATGTTCCTCCCTGGAGATCTTCAATCGTTAGCTTTCCATCTCGTGCTTTTTCTGAAATTTCTTTAATATTTTTTTCAATATCTGCAAAAGATAATTCATCTGCATTTCTCAAAACTGGAACAACCAAACCCTTATCTGTTCCAACAGCAAAGCTAATATTGTAATAGTTTTTATAGATAATCTCATCTCCGTCTATTTCAGCATTCACAGCAGGGAAATTTTTTAAAGCAACCACACATGCTTTTACAAAGAAAGACATAAATCCTAATTTTATTCCATAACGAGTTTGGAAATCCTCTTGATTTTCTTTCCTCATTTCCATCACACTGCTCATATCAACTTCGTTAAATGTTGTTAAAAGAGCAGCATTCTCTTGGGCTTGTTTTAATCTTTTTGCAATAGTCTGTCTCAACCTAGTCATCTTAATTCGTTCTTCTTCACCATATTGAATTTTTCTTTCAGATGGTTTTGGATTTGCACCCATCAAACTTATTAAATCTCCTTTTAAAACTCTCCCATCTTTTCCTGAACCTTGAATTGAATTAATATCGATATTATTTTCAGTTACTATTTTTCTCACTGCTGGAGACAAGGTTGGATTAAAATTTCTTTTAGGAGCAACATCTGGTTTAACTTCCTCAGTTAAAACCAATGGTTTCTCTTTGGGTTCTTCCATATCTTTTTCTTCAAATACTTTTGGTTCTTTTTTATTTGCATCTAATTTTATTACATTGCTCTCTAAAGGAACTATTTCCTCTTGCTTGATTACTTTTTGCGTTTTTGGCGCAGATTTAACCGCTCCACCTTCTGCTGATACAGAACCTAATAACGCTCCTACTTCAACGACTGATCCATCTTGTGAATTTATCTCTGTTAACACACCAGAAATTGGAGATGGCACTTCTAAGTTTACTTTGTCTGTCTCAAGTTCAACAATTGGCTCATCTGCTTCGACTGTATCACCTGCGTTTTTTAACCATTTTGCAACAGTCGCTTCTGTTATACTTTCGCCAAGAACAGGGACTACTATTTTTTCACTCATTAAAATTAATCAAATACCTTGTTAATTATTTCTTGTTGTTGAGAATTATGCCTTTTGGCATATCCTGTTGCAGGAGTTGCGTCTGGGCTTCTTCCTATATAAGAAATTTTATTATTATTAGCCTTTAAAGTGTCTAATGTCCATTGGATATAATCTCTAACTGAAAACCAAGCACCCATATTTTTTGGTTCTTCTTGACACCAAAAGAATTCGGCATTTTCAGCATATGGTTTTAACTCCTTAACCAAAGCTTTTGCTGGAAATGGATACAATTGTTCAATTCTATACATCACTACATCATCTCTTTTAAGCTTTTCTCTGGCGTCTAACAAATCAAAATATACTTTTCCAGAACAAAGAATTACTTTTCTTATTTTAGAACTTTCTTTTAGTTTAATAAATCCTTTAGACTTAGGATCTATAGCATGATCCCACAATACTCTATGGAAAGTATTTTTTTTGTTAAAATCTTCTAAATTTGAAACACAATACTTATTTCTTAATAATGATTTTGGTGTCATTATGATTAGTGGCTTTCTGAAACTCCTATGCATTTGTCTTCTTAAAGCATGAAAATAATTTGCTGGGGTTGTGCAGTTCATTACTTGCATATTATCGTTTGAGCATAGTTGTAAAAATCTTTCTAATCTTGCTGAAGAATGTTCTGGTCCTTGTCCTTCATATCCGTGAGGTAACAACATTACTATACCAGATGCTCTATTCCATTTTCTCTCACCAGATGCAATAAATTGATCAATTACTACTTGAGCTCCATTAGCAAAGTCACCGAATTGTGCTTCCCAAAGTGTAAGTGTATTTGGCTCTACGAGACTATAACCATATTCAAAACCTAAAACCGCAAGTTCAGATAAAAAACTATCTACTACTTCAAATTGCTTTTGATTTTTAGAAATATTATTCAGTGGAATGTACCTAGAATTGTCTATTTGATTTCTCAAAACAGAATGTCGTTGACTGAATGTTCCTCTTCCAGAGTCTTGTCCTACAAGCCTAACTGGATATCCCTCCTCTAGCAAAGATCCAAAAGCTAAAGATTCAGCTGAAGACCAATCAATTCCAGTACCTTTTTCAACACTTTCTTTTCTAGCATTAAATATTTTAAAGATAGTCTTGTGAATATTTTTTTCCTCAGGAATACCATTTATTTTACCTGAGATTATTTTTAATTTATTTTCATCGAAACCTGTTATACCCCTCTTATCTTTACCTCTTTCAGGTTTATATCTTGACCATGTTCCCTCAAACCATTCTATTTTAGGTTTATAATCTTTTGCACTTTTGTATTGTTCATCAAGTAAATCTTTAAATGATTTAACATTTTGATTTAATAATTCTTCAGTTATAGATTTTTCGTTTACTAATTTATTTCCATAAATTTTGTAAACACTGGGATGAGATCTAATTTTTTTATACATTAAAGGTTGAGTAAATGAAGGCTCATCTCCCTCATTATGTCCAAATCTTCTATAACAAATTAAATCTACTACAACGTCTCTATTAAATTTTAATCGAAATTCAGTTGCTATTCTAGTTGCATAAACAACTGCTTCTGGATCATCACCATTAACATGAAGAATTGGAGCCTCTACCATTTTTGCAACATCAGATGGATAAGGTGAAGACCTCGCAAATCTTGGACTAGTAGTAAATCCTATCTGGTTATTAACAATAATATGAATTGTTCCTCCAGTATTATGTCCTGGTAATCCAGACATTGCAAAACATTCTGCTACAACTCCTTGACCAGCAAAGGCTGCATCCCCATGAATGAGAATAGGTATAACTTTATTTCTTTGACGGTCTTTATGAAAAAATTGTTTGGCTCTTGTTTGACCTAAAACAACTGGGTTAACAGCCTCTAAATGAGAAGGATTATCTGTTAAACTGACATGTACTGAATTTCCATCAAATTCTCTATCAGACGACGCTCCAAGATGATATTTTACATCTCCAGCACTATCTTCAGAATCAGTACTAAACTCACCAGCAAACTCATTAAAAATTTTTTTGTAAGATTTTTGTAAAACGTTTGCCAAAACATTAAGTCTACCTCTATGAGACATACCTATTTTAACTTCTTTTATATTATTTTGACCACCAATTTTTATTATTTGTTCAAGAGCAGGTATTAAACTTTCGCCACCATCTAAGCCAAATCTTTTTGTTCCCACATACTTTGTAGCTAAAAATTTTTCAAATCCTTCTGCCTGTACCAATTTATTTAAAATTGCCTCTTTACCATTTTTTGTAAATTGAAGTGCATTTTTATCTTGCTCTATCCTGTCCCTAAACCACTTTCTTTCATCTGGGTTTGAAATATGCATGAACTCATAACCTATTTTTCCACAGTAGGTTTTCTTCATAAACTTAAGTATTTCTTTTATATTTGCATATTTACGATTGATTACTCCGTTTAGAAAAATTTTCTTATCGTAATTTTCTTTTTTAAAACCGTAAAAATCTGGATGAAGCTCATCTAGATATTCTGACTCTCTCATTTCTAAAGGATCAAGATCTGCTAATAAATGTCCTCTTAGTCTATATGCTCTAATTAATGCTACAGCACTAATAGAATCTTTATTTGAGTCAGCAAGTAATTGAAAATTAAATTTTTCTGAAGTGTCTAATTTGACATTATCAAAATCATTTTTATCTTGTTCTTCTATTTTTTTTTGTAATTCATCAATATCAATCTTTTTTTTAGTAGGTCCCCATGATGGACCATTAATTTCTTTTGCTATAACATTTAGTTCTTCACCAATTCCCTCAAAATAATTTGCCCAACTTTCTGGAAGATCAGCATCTTTATTTACAAACTTTAAATACATTTCTTCTATAAATGCACTATTAGATTTATTTAAAAATGAAGTTTTTTCGAAATCAAGATTTTTTGATGAAGACATCTTTTTATTTAATATATCCCTCTAATATTTTTTTTCAATTAGACAGTTTATCAAATAAAGTTTTTCCAATAATTGATGGTGATTTGGCAACTGTAATACCACATTCTTCCATTTTTTTAATTTTATCTTCAGCTCCACCCTTACCACCTGATATAATGGCACCAGCATGCCCCATTCTCCTTCCTGGAGGAGCGGTAATTCCAGCAATAAATCCAACTATCGGTTTTTTAATCTTATGATTTTTTATAAAGTCAGCCGCTTCTTCTTCAGCTGTTCCACCAATTTCACCTATCATTAAAATAGATTCTGTTTCAGAGTCATTTAAAAATAAATCTAAACAATCTATAAAATTTGTTCCATTAATAGGATCACCACCAATACCAATACAAGTTGATTGACCAAGTCCATTTTCAGTTGTTTGGGCTACTGCTTCATATGTCAATGTTCCTGACCTTGATACAATTCCAACACTTCCTCTTTTGTGAATACTTCCCGGCATAATCCCAATTTTACATTCATCTGGTGTGATTATTCCTGGACAATTGGGTCCAATTAATCTGCTATTAGAGCCAGTTAATTTTTGTCTTACCTTAAGCATATCCTGGATTGGAATACCCTCTGTTATACAAACAATAAGTTCAATTGATGCATCAATAGCTTCAATGATTGCTGCTGCAGCAAATTTAGCAGGTACATAAATCATAGTTGCATCTGCTCCTACTTCATTTTTTGCCTCTAAAACGCTATTAAAAACTGGTCTGTCTAAATGTTTTTGTCCACCTTTTTTTGGCGTAACTCCACCAACAAGATTGGTTCCATATTTTATAGCCTGCTCTGAATGAAATGTTCCGTGTGAGCCAGTAAATCCCTGACAAATAACTTTAGTATTTTTATTTACCAAAACCGACATTTTATTTTATCGCCTCAACAATTTTCTTAGCAGCATCATCTAAATTTTCTGCAGAAATTAATTTTAATTTAGAATTATCAAGAATTTCTTTTCCTTCCTTGAAATTTGTGCCTGCTAATCTCACAACTAAAGGTACAGAAATATTAATTTCTTTAGCTGCATCAACTACTCCTTGAGCAAGGACATCACATCTCATTATTCCTCCAAAAATATTAATTAAAATACCTTTAACATTTTTATCTGAGAGAATTATTTTTAATGCGGCAGATACTTTTTCTTTGGATGCGCCACCACCTACATCTAGAAAATTTGCTGGCTCTTTACCATACAATTTAATTATATCCATAGTTGCCATTGCTAATCCTGCTCCATTTACCATACAGCCAATACTTCCATCTAGCTTAATATATGCAAGATCATGCTTGCTAGCTTCTATCTCGGTAGGATCTTCCTCATTTAAATCTCTTAATTCAACAATTTCTGGATGCCTGAATAAAGCGTTAGAGTCGAAATTAACTTTTGCATCTAAACAAACAACTTTTTCCTCTTTTGTCAAAATTAATGGATTTACTTCAACCATGTTTGCGTCAGTACCTACAAACATTTTATATATTGATTTAATTAATGTTATTGCTTGTTTTTTCGTGTCTTCATTTAAATTAAAAATATTAATTATTTTTTCACAATCTGACTCAGAAATTTCATCACCCATATTAACTTTTGTAGTTATAATTTTTTCAGGTGAACTGCTTGCAACTTCTTCAATGTCCATCCCTCCTTGGTCACTTGATATAAATGCAATTTTAGAACTTGCCCTATCAACCAGGCAGGATAAGTAAAATTCTTTATCTATATTTGATGATTCTTCTACGTATAATCTTTTTACCTCTCTACCTTCAGGGCCAGTTTGATGAGTAACTAGTGTTTTTCCAAGTAATTCTTTAGCTGCTACTGTTAGTTCCTCAATAGAGTTTAAAATTTTTACACCACCAGCTTTTCCTCTACCTCCAGCATGGATTTGTGCTTTAAGCACATATTTCTCAGTTTTGAGTGCTTTTGCTTTTTGAATAAGTTCATCAACATTAAGCGCAAATACTCCTTCTGGAACTACAGCTCCATATTTTTTTAATATTTGTTTAGCTTGATGCTCGTGAATATTCATTATTATTTAGATAAATCAGGATCTATTTTAGATGCAGCTTCCCATAAAGCTTTTACAGCATCTATTGAATGCATAAATTCTTTTTTTTCTTTTTCATCTAAATCAATCTCTTCAATTTTTTCTACACCATCTTTTCCAATGACAACAGGAACACCTGCATAAACATTTTTCACACCATATTCTCCATTTAATTGTACAGCGCAGGGTAATAATTTTTTCTGATCATTTAAATATGCTTCTGCCATTTGAACACCTGAAGCTGCAGGCGCATAAAAGGCTGATCCTTTTTCTAAATATTTAACTATTTCTGCACCGCCATCTCGTGTTCTTTGATTAATTTCCTCAACTCTTTCTAAAGAAATCTTTCCATCCTTTACAAGATCCAACAATGGTTTACCTGAAATTTTTGTAAATCTTGGCATAGGAACCATGGTGTCACCATGACCACCCATAACCATTGCCTCAATTTCTCTTACTGGCACATTAAGTTCTAATGATAAAAATAATTTAAATCTCGAACTATCTAAAATACCTGCCATACCAACAACTTTATTTGATGACAAACCTGAAAATTTTTGAAATGCCATAACCATAACGTCTAAAGGATTGGTGATACAGATCACAAAAGCGTTAGGAGCATTTTTCTTTACCCCCTCAGCAACTTGTTTAATAATTTTTAAATTAATTCCAAGAAGATCGTCTCGGCTCATTCCAGGTTTTCTTGGAACACCTGCTGTAATTATAATTACATCTGAATCTTTTATATCCTCATAGTTATCAGTTCCTGAAAACCTAACATTGAAACCATCTACAGATGAAGATTGTGCAATATCTAATGCTTTTCCTTTTGCAATACCACTAGCTACATCAAATAAAACCACTTCATTTACTAATTCTTTTGTTCCTATTAAATGTGCAAGAGTTCCGCCTATTTGGCCTGCACCAATTAAAGATATTTTTGTCATTTATTTCCTTTATTTCATTGTTGGCATAACAAATTCCGCATTTGATCGGACACCTGAAGGCCATCTGGATGTTACTGTTTTAAGTTTGGTATAAAATTTTATTCCTTCCATACCATGCATTCCACTATCTCCAAATAATGATCTTTTCCAACCACCAAAACTATGAAATGCCATTGGAACTGGGATCGGCACATTAATACCAACCATACCTACTTGAATTTTACTTGCAAAAGTTCTACCTGCATCACCGTCTCTTGTATAAATACTAACTCCATTTCCGTACTCATGGTCGTTAATTAATTTTGCAGCTTCTTCAAAAGTTTTTACTCGAACAACTGATAAGACTGGACCGAATATTTCCTCTTTGTAAATTCTCATATCTTTATCTACATGATCAAACAAGCATCCACCTATATAGAAACCATTTTCATAACCTTGAAGTTTTAAACCTCTTCCATCAACCACTAGCTTCGCGCCTTCCTTGACACCTAAATCAACGTAACTTGTAACTTTTTCTAAATGTTCTTTTGTAACTAAAGGTCCCATTTCTGATGCTTTATCCATTCCAGGACCAACTTTTAAAGCTTCAGCTTTTTTTGATAATCTTGATACAAGTTCATCACCAATATCTCCAACCGCAACCGCAACTGATTGAGCCATACATCTTTCTCCAGCTGAACCATAAGCAGCACCCATTAAACCATTTACTGCACCATCTAAATCGCAATCTGGCATAACAACTAAATGGTTTTTTGCTCCACCCAAAGCTTGAACTCTTTTTTCATTTTTAGCTGAATTTTCATAAATATATTTTGCAATAGGAGTAGATCCTACGAAACTAACAGCTTTGATATCTTTGTTCTCCAAAATTGCATCAACAGCTTCTTTATCTCCATTTATTACGTTAAATACTCCCTCTGGAAGACCCGCCTCAGAAAGTAATTCTGCTAATCTTATTGCGCAAGAAGGGTCTTTTTCTGATGGTTTAAGAATAAAAGTGTTTCCACAAGCTATTGCTATTGGAAACATCCACATAGGTACCATAGCAGGAAAATTAAAAGGTGTAATACCTGCAACAACTCCTAATGGTTGTCTGATTGACCAACTGTCAACATTGGTTCCAACATTTTCTGAAAACTCACCTTTTAATAAATGTGGTATTCCACAAGCAAATTCTACCACCTCAAGTCCTCTAGTTAAAGAGCCTCTTGCATCTTCATAAACTTTTCCATGTTCTGAAACTATTAACTTCGTTAATTCATCAGAATTTTTTTCAATTAATTCTTTAAATTTAAATATTATTCTAGCTCTTTGTAGAGCAGGTTTTAAAGACCAACTTTCAAATGCTTTTTTTGCTACCTCAACAGTACTGTCTAGATCAGATTTTGAAGCAAGTCTTACCTCTGACTCTTGTTCGCCAGTTGCTGGATTAAAAACTTTTCCTTTTTTATCTGAAGATCCCGGAATTATTTTACCGTTTACGAAGTGTTCTATTAATTTCATGAATACGGTGTTTTAGATCAAAAATATCGAATAGTCTATTTAAACATTAGCTGTTGCTAACATTTTTTTTATTTCAGCTATAGCTTTTGCTGGATTCAAGCCCTTAGGACATGCATTTGTACAATTTAATATTGTATGACATCTATATAATTTTAATTCATCTGAAACTTTTTTTAATCTAGCTTTTCTCTCTTCATCTCTACTATCGATAATCCATCTATAAGCCTGTAGCAGAACTGCTGGACCTAAATATTTATCTCCATTCCACCAATAACTTGGGCAAGATGTAGAGCAGCAAGCACACATAATGCATTCGTAAGCACCATCAAGTTTTGCTCTATCTTCTTTAGACTGATAAATTTCTGTTGTCTGTTTTGTTGAGTTATTTTTTAACCAAGGTTCAATAGATTGATATTGTTTATATAAGCCATCTAAATCACCAATCAAATCTCTTTTAACTTTTAAATGAGGTAGAGGATAAATATCGATGTCACCGTCTATCTCTGCATGAGGAGTTGTACAAGCAAGTCCGTTTTTTCCTCCCATATTCATAGCACAAGAACCACAAACACCATGAGCACAGGATCTTCTATAAGCCAATGTAGGATCAATTTCGTTTTTAATTTTATTTAGAATATCCAGCACCTTAGATGGACAATTATCCATATCAACTTCGTATGTATCAATTCTAGGATTTTCTTCTGTCGATGGATCCCATCTATAAATATTGATCTTTCTTAAATTTTTAGATCCAGTTTTGTCTTTAAAATATTTGCCTTTTTTAACCTCTGAATTTTTAGGTAAGCTTAGCTGAGCCATTAATATACTCGCTCTTGTGGTGGAAAATATTGAACTTCGTTTGTTAAAGTTGATTTGTGTACTTCTCTGTAACTTATCTTTGTATTTTTCCCATCACACCAAGCAAGAGTATGTTGCATAAAGTTTTCGTCATCTCTTTTTGGATAGTCATCTCTTGCGTGAGCACCTCTGCTCTCTTTTCTATGATATGCGGACTCTACAGTAGTTACTGCTTGTCTTATTAAATTATCAAATTCTAATGTTTCAACTAAATCAGTATTAAATACTAAAGATCTATCTTTAACTGAAATTGAGTCCATGCCATCATAAGTTTTTTTAATCTCATCAACACCTTCTTTAAGATTTTTTTCTGTTCTGAAAACTGCACATTTCGACTGCATCGTTTTTTGCATTGAAAGTCTAAGTTCAGCAGTACTATTATTTCCTTGTGCATTTCTAAGTTTATCAAATCTATCTAAACATTTTTGTGTTTCTGACTCAGGAATTTCCTCATGAGGTGTTCCTGGCTTAACTAATTCAGCTGCTCTTTTTGCTGCTGCTCTTCCAAATACCACTAAATCAATTAAAGAATTAGAACCAAGTCTATTTGCTCCGTGAACAGAGACACATGCCGCTTCTCCTATAGCCATTAGACCTGGAACAGTTTTTTCTGAGCCATTTACAGTTAATACTTCTGCTTTATAGTTTGTTGGAATGCCGCCCATATTATAATGAACTGTTGGTACAACAGGGATTGGTTCTTTAGTTACATCTACATTTGCAAATAATCTTGCTGCATCGGTAATTCCTGGAAGCCTGCTTTCAATAATATCTTTATCTAAGTGACTTAGGTTCAAATGGACATGATCTTGATCTTTTCCAACACCTCTTCCCTCATTAATCTCTATAGACATTGATCTGCTAACAACATCTCTTGATGCTAAATCTTTTGCATTTGGAGCATACCTTTCCATAAATCTTTCACCTTTAGAATTTGTAAGATAACCCCCTTCTCCTCGCGCACCTTCTGTTATTAAGGTACCGTGGCCATAAATTCCTGTTGGGTGAAATTGAACAAACTCCATATCCTGAAGCGGCAATCCAGCTCTTAAAACCATTGCATTACCATCACCAGTGCAAGTGTGTGCTGATGTTGCTGAATAATAAACTTTTCCATAACCACCTGTAGCAATAATTACTGAATGTGCTCTAAATCTATGAATTGTTCCATCATTCAAATTCCAAGCAATTAGACCTTTGCATTCTCCATTCTTCATCAACAAATCTAATGCAAAATATTCTATAAAAAATTCTGTATTATGCTTTAACGCTTGTCCATATAATGTGTGTAAAATAGCATGTCCTGTTCTATCGGCTGCTGCACAAGTTCTTTGAACTATTCCGTTCCCATAATTTTTCGTCATTCCACCAAATGGCCTTTGATAAATTTTTCCCTCTTCAGTTCTACTAAATGGAACTCCATATTTCTCCAATTCTAAAACTGCTTTAGGTGCTTCTTTACACAGATATTCAATACTATCTTGATCACCTAACCAATCTGCACCTTTGACAGTGTCATACATGTGCCATCTCCAATCATCTTCCCCCATGTTTCCTAGTGCTGCTGATATTCCACCTTGTGCAGCTGATGTATGACTTCTGGTAGGAAATACTTTTGAGATACATGCTGTTTTTAAGCCAGCCTCACTAAGCCCTACTGCCGCTCTCAAACCTGATCCACCTGCACCAAGTACAACAACATCGTACTCATGGTCTATAATATTATATGCTTTCATGTATTTAAGTTTAAAATTACAATTATTGTAATTAATGGGATTGTTATAGCAAAAAAATTTAGGACTTTGTTTGCGGCATTTTTGATTTTTTTATCGTTAATATAGTCTTCAAAAACCTCACTTATAGTTAAAGCTGAAAAAAAATAAGCAATAACTAAAAATAACCCAATTAAGAATTTAGATGGTTGTGTTGTTAAAAAATTCACTATTTCCAAATAACTTTTATCATAAATATTCACTAAGTTTATAATAAACCAAAGCATTAAAGGTAATAAGATTGCAGAACTAATTTTTAAGAATAACCATTTTTTTGTTACTGGCAGCATTATATTAATCCTCTGCCAATTATATAAATTAGGATAGTTAAAATAATCGAGCCAAAAATAACTAGCAAACCTGTAATTCTTGTTGTTTGTAATTCAAATCCATAGCCCAAATCCATAATTAAGTGTCTTATTTCACTTAACATTTGAAAACTAAATGACCAGGTTATTCCAATTAAAATAAATTTACCTAAAAAAGTTTCTAAAAAAATTTTTATAATTTGATAATTACTTTCTCCTAGAAGCATTAATGCAAACCAAATACAAATTAATGTAATTGCAAAAAAATTAATTATTCCTGTAATTCTGTGTGAAATAGATACTAATGAAGAAATATGCCATTTATATATCTGTATGTGTGGTGATAAAGGTCTGTTTTCCATATATTATTTTGAATTAATAACTGTTTCAGCAATTTCAACTGAATTAAGTGCAGCACCTCTCAATAGGTTGTCTGATACAATCCACAAATTTAATGAATTTTTTTTTGTTTTGTCTTCCCTAATTCTAGATATAAATGTCTCATCACTTCCTGCTGCTTCAAATGGTGTGCTATAACCTCCATTTTCTCTTCTATCGATAACCTCACAACCATCTGCTTTACTTAAAACATCTCTCACTTTTTCTAAAGTATATGGTTTTTCAAATTCTATATTTACAGACTCCGAATGAGATACTAAAACAGGAATTCTCACACATGTAGCTGTAAGTTCAATTGAATCATCTAAGATTTTTTTTGTTTCATTTGTCATTTTTAATTCTTCTTTTGTATATCCATCATCAGCAAAAACATCGATATGTGGAATAACATTAAAAGCGATTTGTTTAGTAAAATTTTTTGACTCTATTTTTTTTCCATCTAAATATTGTTTAGTTTGATCAATTAATTCGTCCATTGGACTTTTGCCACCACCTGAAACAGATTGGTAAGTTGAAACTACAACTCTTTTAATTTTAAATAAATTATGTAGTGGTTTAAGTGCTATAACAAGTTGTGCTGTAGAACAATTTGGATTGGCAATAATATTTTTTTTCATATTTTTAATTTCGGATGCATTCACTTGTGGAACGATCAATGGAACATCTGGATCCATCCTAAAAAAACTTGAATTATCTATTACAATTGTGTGCTTGGCAGCCTTTTCTGCAAATTTTTCAGCAATTGTTCCTCCTGCTGCAAAAAAAGTTATATCTGCTTTTGAAAAATCATATGTCTCTAAATTTTCAATAACATACTCTTTATCTCTAAAAGAGATTTTTTTTCCTGCACTTTTTTCTGAGGCAACTAAATATAGATTATCAAACTTGAAGTTTTTTTTATCAAATACTTCAAGAGTTTTCCTCCCAACATTTCCTGTTGCACCTACTATAGCTATGTTCATTTTAAAGTTGTTATACTAAATAAAAGGTAAATCGCAAACTTTACCACTGCAAATATCACCATTTATGCTTGCTTTTACGTTCTGGTCTATATTCCAATGAGATTTTTTCATCATAGCAATACCGATTACTTTTTTAAAATGTGGTGAATAGCAAGCTGATCTCAATTCTCCAATTATATTATTGTCTTGATCACTTAAGTCTAATGATCCTGTAATACTTATTTTATCTATATCAAGCATTACTCCCATTAATTTTTTTTCAATTCCTTCAGATTTAATTTTTTTTAATTTCTCTTTGCCTAAAAAATCAACTTCGCTGTCTATATTAATATATTTATCAAATCCACATTCATATGGATTGTCTCCATTATCGATATCATTTCCATACGATAATAATCCACTTTCAATACGTTCTATTAAATTTGGACAACCTGGTTTGATATTAAATTCTTTTCCAATTTCAAAAAGATGATCATATAATTTTAATCCAGAAACAGTATGCTCAACATAAATTTCGTAACCACCTTGTTTAGACCAACCAGATCTTGCAATTAAATGTTTATCACCACCAAATTCGAAATAATCAAAACCAAAGAATTTTAAATTAACTATCTTATCTCCAAAAACTTTTTCCATTAATTCAAATGACTTTGGACCTTGTATAGCCATTATATCAACATCAGGTTCAAAAATCTTTACGTCAAATTTATTTCCAATAGCTAACCCTTTTGCAAATAATATTACATCTGAGTCAGCAAGAGAAACCCACCATTTATTTTCATTCAATCTAAGTACAACTGGATCATTAATCAGGCCTGCGTTATCATCAATTATTGGACAATAATAACATCTTCCATCTTTCGATTTAGATAAATCTCTACAAGTCATCAACTGAACTAATTTCGCTGAGTCTTTACCAGAAATTTCCACCTGTCTTTCAGCAGCTACATCCCAAATTTGAACATACTGTTTTAAGTGATGGTATGAGTCCTCAATTGAACCAAACGCTGCGGGAAGTAACATATGATTATATATTGTATAAGCCGTAACCCCTTGTTTTTCTATTCTAGAGGTATAAGGAGTTCCTCTCAGTCTTCTTGATTTTGCAATTGAAAAACTTTTCATTTTTTTAAAAATTCTAAAACCTTGTCCCTCATTTCGAACGCTTTTTCAATCATAATCATATGACCACAACCCTCAATTATATGTGTTGTTGAATTTTTAATGAAACTAGAAAACTTTTTTCCTGACTCTAGATTTACCATTTTGTCTAATGATCCAAATATCAACAAAGAGGGACAGTCTATTAATCTAGCAGCATCAGAACCATTGGTATAATTATTACATGCAATTAAATCGACTGCTAATATTTCTCTAATATCTCTTGGTGACTGTATTATTCTTTCCACTGGATTACCTCCTATAAATTTTTTTGAACCTTCATAACCCCACTTCATCATCAATTTAACAGCATCAGTATCTCCATTTTTTGCTAAATCGATTAGATCTGGATGAACTGGCATTCTATTTGAACCACCAATAAAAACTAATTTTTTTAATCTTTTTTTATATTTAGATGCATATTCAAGTATCTCTAAACATCCTTGAGAGTGCCCAACAATAAATAGTTGTTTTAAATTTAATTTTAAAAATACTTGCTCTAACCAATCAGCAATTTTTTCAATACTATCTAAGCAGGGTCCATCTGAATTACCATGCCCAGGTAAATCAATAGATAATACATTAAAATTTTTGTTAGAAAAAAATTGTTCAGTTAATGACCAAACTATATGTGAAAGACCACTTCCATGAAGAAATACAATTGTTTCTTTATTTAAATCTATTCCCTGTCCAGCATCTGATACATGAATATTTTTATTTTCTATTTGAAAAATCAAAAATTACCTAAACTTGTTTTCTCAGTTCAAATTTTTGTATTTTACCTGTTGAGGTTTTTGGTAACTCACAAAAAACAACCTTTTTTGGAACTTTAAAGCCTGCTAAAGTTTCTTTACAAAAATCAATTAGTTCTTTTTCGCTTACTGGTTTGTCTTTAACCGCTTCGATAAATGCACATGGCACTTCACCCCATTTTTCGTCTGGTTTTGCAACAACCGCAGCAATCGAAACAGATGGGTGTTTGGATAAAGTATTTTCAATTTCAATTGAAGAAATATTTTCTCCTCCAGAAATAATTATATCTTTTGATCTATCTTGTATTTTAATATAGCCATCAGAATGCATCACAGCTAAATCACCACTGTGAAACCAACCATCTTTCATGGCTTTTTCGGTAGCCTCTTTATCTTTGAAATATCCCTTCATTACGACATTTCCTCTAATCATAATTTCACCGATTGTCTTTCCGTCTCTAGGAACTTCTTTCATTGTCTCAGGGTCTAAAACAACGACACCTTCCGTATTAGGATACTTTACACCTTGTCTTGCTTTAATCTCGTTTTGTTTTTCTTCATCAAAATTATTCCACTCATCATTCCAAGCACACTGAGTTACATGCCCATAGGTTTCTGTTAAACCATATACATGCATTACTTCAAATCCGAGAGCTCTCATTTTTTTAAAAATTATACTTGGTGGAGGAGCACCAGCAGTTAAAACATAAACTTTTTGTTTTAATTTTTTCTTATCACTTTCTGGGGCTCCAGTAATCATATTCAATACTATTGGAGCGCCACCAAAATGAGTGATTTCATATTTATCAATAAGTTCAAAAATTTTTTTAATATCTATATTTCTTAAACATATTGTTCTTCCGTTTAGCATCGGCACAGTCCATGGATAGCACCAGCCATTGCAATGGAACATTGGAACAACTGTTAAAAAATTTAATCTATTTGGCATATTCCAAGCAACTGAGCTTCCTGTAGACATTAAATATGCTCCCCTATGATGATAGACAACACCTTTGGGATTTCCTGTAGTACCTGATGTATAACTTAGTGATATAGCTTGCCACTCATCTTCGGGCATTTGCCATTGGTAATTTTCATCACCTGTATTTAAAAAACTTTCATATTCTAAATCACCAATTTTTTCCAATTTTGATTGGTCAGCATATTTATCGTTTATATCAATGATAACCAATTTTTTATTAAGATTTTCTAATGCTTTTTTTACTTCTCCATGAAGTTGTCTATCCACAACTAAGACTTTTGCTTCGCTATGATCTAAAATATAGGAAATTGTTTTGGCATCTAATCTTATATTTATAGTATTAAGAACTGCACCAGTCATAGGTACAGAGTAGTGTGCTTCAAAAATCTCAGGCGTATTGAAAGCTAAGAATGAAACCGTGTCACCTTTTTTAATACCTATTTTTGTCAATGCACTAGCAAATTTTACAACTCTTTTATAAACTTCAGCCCAGGTATAATTTCTTTCTTCATAAATTATAGCCTCATAATTTGGGTAAATTTCTTTTGCTCTTTTTAAAAAAGTTAAGGGAGTGAGGGGTACGTGATTTGCTTTGTTTTTATCTAAATTTGTATCGTAATGGCTCATTAATTAAACTTAAAATTCATTATATTTGAGCTTCCTGAGATTGCTGATTTGTAATGATACTCAGCCCGAGGTAATACCTTATCAAAATAAAATTTAGCTGTATTTATTTTATCACTATAAAATTCTTTATTTGTATTAAAATCATTAAAACTAACCTCTAAAATTTTAATCCAAGCATAAGCAATTGAAACATAACCTAAGCTTTTTAAATAATCATTTGCTGCAGCACTAACATCATCCTTTTCAATTTTATTTTTATCATTTATCCAATCTGTGAATTTGGATAAAATATCTAAATAATGGTTTAATTCTTTAGAAAATGTTTTTACTTTTTCATTTTTGCTCTCACATTCAGATTTAATCATTTCTAAAAACTTATTTATAACATCACCTTTTTTATTAGATAATTTTCTAAATACTAAATCTGCAGCCTGTACGGAATTTGTTCCTTCATAAATTGGGGTAATACGATTATCTCGATATAATTGCTCAATACCTTGGTCTTTAGTATATCCGTATCCTCCATGTATCTGCATTGCATCGCTAGTAATTTCCATAGCTAAATCTGTAAAAAGTGATTTAACCACAGGTGTCATTAATGAAACGTAATCTAAAGCAGCTTGTTTAATTTTTTCGTCTGGATGATAAAGACTTACTTCTGTTTGTTGAGAAAGCCAAAAACATAATGCTCTTTCACCCTCAATTATTGATTTCATATTAAGTAAAGTTCTTCTAATGTCTGCATGATCAATTATAAAATCTGCACCATTATTAGATTTAGAATTATTTGTTTTTCCTTGCTTTCTTTCTTTTGCGTAAGAAAGTGAATTTTGATAAGCAATTTCAGAAATACCTAAACCTTGAATGCCTACAACTATTCGCTCTAAATTCATCATTGTGAACATTGCACTAAGACCTTTATCTTTGTTACCAATCATGTAACCAGTTGCATCATCAAAATTTAAAACACAAGTTGCTGAACCTTTAATACCCATCTTACTCTCAATTGAACCAGTTGAAATTCCATTTCTTGGACCAATACTACCATCCTGGTTCACAATATATTTTGGAACTAAAAATAAACTAATTCCCTTAGTACCAGATGGAGAGTCTGGTGATCTTGCCAAAACTAAGTGAATAATATTTTCGGTTAAATCATGGTCTCCTGAAGTTATGAATATTTTTTGACCACTGATTTTATAAGTATTATCTGATTGTTTAATTGCTTTAGTTTTTAACAAGCCAAGGTCGGTACCACAGACTGGTTCTGTTAAACACATTGTACCACTCCACTTACCTTCTACAATCTTTGGTAAATATTTATTTTTAATTTCATCAGAAGCATGATGATTGATACAATTATAAGCACCAATACTTAGTTCACTATATAATTTAAATGATAAGCTTGCTGAAGATAGCATTTCATCAAAAAATGCACTTACTGTTTTTGGCATTCCTTGACCTCCATATTTTGGATCACAAGACAATGAAGTCCAACCATCCTCAATATACTTTTGATACGCTTCTTTGTAGCCTGGGGGTGTTCTTACAACACCATTTTCTAAAACTGCTGGATTTTCATCTCCTGATTTAGCAAGAGGTAAAATTAAATTTTGATTTATCTTAGCTGCTTCCTCTAGAATATCTTTCACTAGATCTGAACTAACTTCATTATATTTTTCAAGTTCATTATAATTTTTGTTGTCTCTTAATTTTTCAAAGAGAAACATCATGTCTTTTACTGGAGCTGTATAACTTGGCATATTTAAACCTTAAAATAATTCTAGTTTTATTGCAATTTTGAAATTATCGCATCACCCATTGCTGAAGTAGACGTTTCTTTCATGCCTTCTGACATTATGTCTTTTGTTCTTAATCCATCATTTAGAACATCTTGAACTGCCTTTTCTAAAACATCTGCTTCTTTATCAAGATCTAAAGAGTATCTTAAAGCCATAGCAAAACTTAAAATAGAAGCTATTGGATTTGCAATACCTTGTCCAGCTATATCAGGAGCCGATCCATGTATTGGCTCATACATTGCTCTCATCTCACCATCTTTATTTTTTGCACCCAAAGACGCTGACGGCAAAAGACCTAAAGATCCAGTTAACATCGAAGCTTGATCAGACAGCATATCCCCAAATAAATTATCGGTTACAATTACATCAAATTGCTTTGGGTTTCTTAAAAGTTGCATTGCGCAGTTATCTGCTAACATATGGCTTAACTCTACATCTTTGTATTCTTTTTCATGAAGTTCTTTAACTTCTTCTTTCCACAATTGTCCGGCTTCCATTACATTTGACTTTTCACATGATGTAACTTTGTTTGATCTTTTTCTTGCTAAATCAAAAGCAACTCTAGCTACTCTTGTAATTTCACTAGTTGTATATGTATGAGTATTAATTCCTTTTCTTTCACCATTTTCAATTGGCTTTATTCCTCTAGGTTCACCAAAATATATTCCTCCCGTTAACTCTCTTACTATCATTATATCTAGTCCTGAAACTACCTCCGGCTTAAGGGTTGAAGCATCGACTAATTGTTTAAAACAAATTGCAGGCCTTAAGTTTGCAAAAAGCTTTAATTCTTTTCTAAGTTTTAATAATGCTCTTTCTGGTTTTTTGGAAAATTCTAGGTTATCCCATGTAGGACCACCAACTGCTCCAAGCATAATTACTTCACTTTCTAGTGCTTTATAAAAAACCTCATCAGTGATTGGGGTGCCATGTTTATCATAAGAACAACCACCAACTAGCTCCTGATCAATTTCAAAATCTAAAGATTTTTTATCATTAAACCAGTTAATGATTTTTTTTACCTCGGTTATTACCTCCGGACCAATACCATCACCAGGAAGTAAAAGTATTTTTCTTTTTTTTACTTTAATCATTAAATACCCAAGGCTTTTCGTTTTTTAAATTTGTTTCAAACTTTTCTATTTTTTCTGATTTTTTTAGTGATAAAGCGATATCATCAAGCCCTTCTAACAAACATTTTTTCTTAAATGGATCAACTTCAAATTTTAGCTCATTATTTCCGTAAACTATTTTTTCCTCTTGCAAATCAATAGAAATTTCTTCTTCTCTATTTGCGTATTCAGATAGCTCTTTTATTTTTTCTTCTTCAAGGATTATAGGCAAAATTCCATTTTTAAAACAATTACTAAAAAAAATATCTGCATAACTTGAACTTATCACACAAGTAATTCCAAAATCTAATAAAGCCCAAGGAGCATGTTCTCTTGATGAACCACATCCAAAGTTTTTCCCAGCAATTAAAATTTTAGATCGATTAAATGGATCTTTGTTTAACACAAAATCATTTATTTCTTTGCCTTGATCATCATATCTCATTTCAAAAAATAAATTTTTTCCTAGACCAGTTCTTTTGATAGTTTTTAAAAATTGCTTTGGAATTATCATATCTGTATCAATATTTACAATTGGTAAATAAGCTGGGATACTTTTTAATTTATTAAATTTTTGCATTTAATTCTGATACTTTCTGACATCATCTAAATTACCTGAAATTGCAGCTGCTGCAGCCATTCCTGGACTAACTAGATGGGTTCTACCACCTCTACCTTGTCTTCCCTCAAAATTTCTATTTGATGTAGAGGCGCATCTTTCTTCTGGTTTTAATTTATCGGCATTCATCGCTAAACACATAGAGCAACCTGGTTCTCTCCATTCAAACCCTGAGCTAACAAAAATTTTATCTAGTCCTTCTTGCTCTGCTTGTTCTTTAACTAAGCCTGAGCCTGGAACTACTATAGCATTAACATGCGATGATACTTTTTTATCTTTTACGATTTTTGCTGCTTCTCTCAAATCTTCTATTCTACCATTAGTACAACTACCAATAAATACTTTATCTATTTTTATATCTGTGGCTGCCATGTCAGGTTTTAAACCCATATACTTTAAAGCTCTTTCAATTGAATTTTTTTTATCTTCATCAGTCTCATTATTTGGATTTGGAACTTTTCCATCAATTGTTATTACATCTTGTGGTGACGTACCCCATGTAATCATAGGTAAAATTTCATTTGCATTAAGGCTAATTTCTTTATCAAAACTAGCATCAGAGTCTGTTTTTAAAGTTTCCCAATAGTTCAAAGCTTTATCCCAATTTTCACTTTTTGGTGACATTGGTTTTCCTTTTAAATATTCAAAAATTTTTTCATCTGGTGCAATTAATCCTGCTCTTGCACCACCTTCAATTGTCATATTGCAAATAGTCATTCTTTGCTCAACACTTAAAGATCTTATTAAATCTCCAGCATATTCCACAACAGATCCTGTTCCACCTGCTGTACCTATTTTTCCAATTATTTGAAGTATTACATCTTTAGAAGTAACTCCTATAGGAAGTTCACCGTTAACATTAATTCTAAAATTTTTAGCTTTCTTCTGAACTAGTGTTTGAGTTGCTAAAACATGTTCAACTTCTGAAGTTCCTATTCCAAATGCTAAAGCACCAAATGCTCCATGCGTTGCAGTATGACTATCTCCACAAACAATAACTGTTCCTGGTTGAGTAAAACCTTGTTCAGGTCCTATAATATGAACGATACCTTGCCTCTTATCATCCATACCAAATAACTGAACACCGAATTCTTCACAATTTGCCTCTAAAGTATCTACTTGAATTTTTGACTCTTCATCTGAAATACCTTTTGATCTGTCAGTTGTTGGGACATTATGATCTGCAACTGCTAAAGTTAAATTTGGATGTCTAACTTTTCTGTTAGAATTTCTTAATCCTTCAAAAGCTTGGGGGCTTGTCACCTCATGAATTAAATGTCTATCTACAAAAAGTAAAGATGTGCCATCATCTTGTTGGTCAACTAGATGATCGTTCCAAATTTTATCGTATAATGTTGTAGACATTGAAAAAAAAATTATTTTTTTTCTGTAGAGCTTTCTGATTTTTGTTCTTCTTTAGGAGCCTTTGCTGCTGGAGTCGCCTCTTCTTTAGGTGCTGCTTCTGCTTTAGGAGCCTCTGGTACTGTTGCTGCTTCTGCTTTAGGAGCTTCTTCTTTTGGTGCTTCTACTGCAGGAGCTACATTTTCTTCTGTAACTGTCTCTGGTTTTGCCTCGATATCAATACCAATTTTTTTTCTAATTTTTTCTGCAATCCTTGCTGATTTACCAGTTCTGTCTCTTAAATAATAAAGTTTTGCTCTTCTTACTTTACCTGATCTAATAACTTTAATTGAGTCAATTAAAGTTCCAAATAAAGGAAAAGTTCTCTCAACACCCTCTCCAAATGAAATCTTTCTAACCGTAAAAGATGAGTTTAAGTCTCTGCTTTTTTTAGCAATACACACTCCCTCAAAATATTGAATTCTTTCTTTTTTACCCTCGGTAATTCTCACACCAACTTTAACAACGTCTCCAGGATAAAATTCTGGAATTTTTTTCTCTGAAAGAATTTTGTTAACGTTATGCTGGTTAATTTCTTCAATTGTTTTCATGTTAATATTTATCAAGTTAATTCTTCTTATATTTTTCCCATAAATCTGGTCTTCGGTCGCGTGTTATAGCCTCAGATTGAGATAAACGCCAGTGTTTAATTTTATTATGATCACCTGATAATAGCACGTCTGGCACAGCTTTTTCCTCCCAAATTTGAGGTTTTGTATACTGAGGATACTCTAGAAGACCATTTTCAAAGGTTTCATCTAATTTAGAGTTTTCATTTCCTAATACACCTGGCAGTAATCTTAAAATACTATCTATAACTACATATGCAGCTGACTCCCCGCCTGACAAAACATAATCTCCAATACTAATTTCCTCAATATTTCTTGTTGAAAGTATTCTTTCGTCTACACCTTCAAAATGACCACAAATTAAAGACAGAGATTTTTCACTAGCTAGCTCTTTTGCTAAATTTTGATCAAATTTTTTTCCTTTTGGTGATAAGTATAAAATTCTCTCACTCTCATTTTTGTTTTCATCTAAAGACTTTGCAAGAACATCTGCTTTTAACAACATCCCTGACCCACCCCCATAAGGTGTGTCATCTACTGTTTTGTGTTTATCATCAGCTGCATCTCTTATATTTACAACTTTAAGTTTCCATAAATTATTTGATAAAGCTTTTCCATAAAGTCCTTTAGATAAAGGACCAGGAAAAACCTCTGGATAAAGTGTAAACACTTGAGCTTGCCACATAAATAATCTTTAAATTATTTTTTTTCCTCTGCTGGAGCTTCTTCTTTAGGAGCTTCTGCTTTTGGAGCTTCTTCTTTAGGAGCTTCTGCTGCTGGAGCTGCTTCTGCTTTTGGAGCTTCTTCTTTAGGAGCTTCTGCTGCTGGAGCTGCTTCTACTTTTGGAGCTTCTTCTTTAGGAGCTTCTTTATTATCCTCTTCTTTTTTATTTCTCTCTTTTTTTGGCACTGCTTTATTTGGATTATTTCCGTTTGCAGGCATAGGCATTAGTTCGTTCTCACCTAAAATTCTTGCTACTCTAGTTGTTGGTTGAGCTCCTTGACCAAGCCAATATTTAATTCTCTCAGCTTCTAGGCCCACTCTTTCTTTTTTCTCTTTTGGTAATAGAGGATTAAAAAAACCAACTTTTTCTATAAATCTTCCATCTCTTGCAAAACGACTGTCGGCAACAACAACTTTATAAACAGGACGTTTTTTTGTTCCACCTCTTGATAATCTTAATTTTAACATTTCTTCTCCTTTTTACTTTAATTGGTTAAATAGCTCTGGCGGTATACCTTTATCAGACATACCTTTCAGATTTCCTTTTGACATCTTTTTCATCATTTCAGACATCATTTTAAATTGCTTAAGCAATTTATTGATAGTGGCCGGATCTGTGCCAGAGCCATTAGCAATTCTTTTTTTTCTAGAACCATCTATTATTTTTGGGTTCTCTCTTTCTTTTTTTGTCATTGATAAAATAACAGCTTCATTTTTAGTAATTATACTTTCATCAATTCCCGCTGAGTCCATTTGAGATTTAATTTTAGAAACTCCAGGCATAAAAGACATAATTCCCTCAATGCCGCCCATTTTTTTCATTTGTCTTAATTGAGATAAATAATCTTCCATAGAGAATTGACCTTTTTTTAAATTTTCCTCTGCTTTTTTAAGATTTTCTTCTCCTAAATCTTGAGCCGCCTTTTCTACAAGGGATACAATATCCCCCATACCTAGTATTCTGTTTGCGATTCTATCTGGATGGAATACTTCAAGATTATCTATTTTTTCTCCTATCCCTAAAAATTTAATTGGAACGTTTGAAACATATTTCATACTCACTGCGGCACCACCTCTTGCATCACCATCAGCCCTAGTTAAAATAATTCCAGATAAATTAACTGTATTTTTAAATTCTTTTGCCACTGAGGCTGCAACTTGACCTGTTAAAGAGTCTGCAACTAAGAAAGTTTCTGTTGGATTAATGACAGCTTCAATTTGCTTAATCTCACTCATCATTTGTAAATCGATTTGGGTTCTACCAGCTGTATCAAACAAGATTATTTCAGCTCCATTTAAATTAGCGGCACTTATTGCTCTTCTACAAATATCAGCAGGTTGCTGACCTTCTATAATAGGTAAAGTTAAAATATTATTTTGTTCTCCTAAAGATCTAAGTTGTTCTTGTGCAGCTGGTCTGTAGATATCTAGACTGACCATCATTACTTTTTTCTTTTTATTATTTTCTAAAAATTTTGCTAATTTTGCTGTTGTTGTTGTTTTTCCAGAACCTTGTAACCCAACTAACATCATTGGCACAGGCGGTACTGCGTTTAAGTTTATCTCATTATTTGTTGCACCTAGTAAGTCTACAAGCTCATCATAAACAATTTTAACAACCATATCCCCAGGAGAGGTAGACCTTATTATCTCTTGGCCTAATGCTTTTGGCTTAACTTTTTCAATAAAATCTTTTGCAACATCCAAAGAGACATCTGCTTCAAGTAGGGCTTGCCTAATGCCTCTTAAACCTTCATCTACTTGAGCTTCATCAAGCGAAGGTGCCTTTTTCAGAGAAGAAAAAATTTCTTCAAATTTATTTGTTAAATTTTCAAACATATTTATTACGCATAGCAGTAACGCACTAGTGGGCGAACCCTCGCTGACTAGTGTCGATCTCTTTGTTTCCAAAGACACCGCAAAGTTAATGTTTTTGCGGAAACGGCAACAACCTATAATAGAGGTTCAAAAAGTCAATAAATAAGTTAAATATCTATATATGGATATTAAAGCTTTTAAAATGGACGGTTTAGGTAATGATTTTGTCATCATAGATAATAGACAAACAATTACAAATCTGACGAAAGAGCAAATAATAAAGATTTGTGACAGAAAATTTATTGGTTGTGACCAACTAATATTGATTAAAAAAAATGATATTTCAGATGCTTCACTAGAATTTTATAATTCAGATGGAGGAATGTCTGGTGCGTGCGGAAATGGTACAAGATGTATTGCTGATTTATTAGGCAAAGAAAATAACAAAAAAGAAATTGTCCTAACAACTTTATCTGGCAAATTAAAATCAAATATTGTTGGAGAAAAAATGGTTTCTACAGAAATAGGTGTTGCAAAAACAAAATGGGATGAGATTCCGTTGTCTAAAGAATTAAATACGAATAATTTAGGAATTAAAATTAATGACAAAAATAATAACGAATTTTCTGGTGGAACTGCTGTAAATGTTGGAAACCCACATGTAGTTTTTTTTGTTGATAGTAACGAAAATTTTGAAATTGAAAAAATTGGACCAAAGATTGAAACCCACTCACTATTTCCAGAAAAATGTAATGTTACTTTAGCAACTGTTGTTAATAAAGAATTGATAAAAGTTAGAGTGTGGGAAAGAGGAGCTGGACTTACCAAAGCTTGTGGAACTGCAGCTTGCGCAACAGCTTTTGCCGCAAAACAAAACGGACTGGTAAATGATAAAGTGGATATTGAATTTTCTACAGGTAGATTGACAATTTCAATTGATGAAAACAATAGTATTCATATGAAAGGACCAGTTTCAGATATTGAGGAGATAAATTTTAAAATTTAATGGGAATTTTTGAAAAATTTAAATCAGGTTTTAAAAAAAGTGCCTCAGCTTTTACAACAGGTTTAAGAGATATAGTTGTAAAAAAAGAGATTGATGACAAAACACTAGACAAAATTGAAGATTACTTAATTCAATCAGATGTTGGTATTGTTTCGGCTTCAGAAATAAGAGAAATAATTTCTCAAACAAAAATTGATCCCAATAAAGATTTAACTGACGAAATAAATAATATTTTAAAAAATTATATTATTTCAATTATGAAACCTTTAGAAAATATTAAATTCTTCAAAAAAAAAGAAAAATTAAATGCAACATTAATTTCAGGTGTCAATGGTGTTGGAAAGACAACTACTATTGGAAAAATAAGCAAAATATTAAAGGGTAATGGAAACAAGGTAATGCTAGCTGCATCAGATACTTTTAGAGCAGCAGCTATAGAACAACTAGAAAATTGGGCAAACAAAGTTGATGTTCAAATTACAAAATCGTCTCAAGGTTCTGATCCTGCATCAGTCGCTTATAAGGCTGTTGAAGAAGCATTAAAAAATAATTTTAACCAAGTTTTAATTGATACAGCTGGAAGACT
Organism: uncultured Pelagibacteraceae bacterium; assembly: GCA_902598485.1. Classification (GTDB taxonomy): domain Bacteria; phylum Pseudomonadota; class Alphaproteobacteria; order Pelagibacterales; family Pelagibacteraceae; genus Pelagibacter. The sequence goes on along the minus strand of CACKBU010000007.1, from coordinate 4,338 downwards.
ACAAAATAAAAAAAATTTGATGGAAGAATATAAAAAAATTGCAAACGTTACTAAAAAAATTGATCCTGATGCTCCACATGATGTTATTTTAGTTTTGGATGCAACTTCTGGCCAAAATGTAATTAATCAAGTTGAAGAATTTAACAAAATTATTCCGATAACTGGTCTTATTATGACAAAATTAGATGGCACAGCAAAAGGAGGTATTCTTTTAGCTGTTGCTAAAAAATATAAACTACCAATTATTGCACTTGGATTAGGTGAAAAAGAAGATGATTTACAAATTTTTGAGGCCGAAAAATTCGCAGAGGCATTTACTCAAATTAATTAATTAAGGTACTTGAAATTAAAGGTTTATAAAAACTACATTTGTAGTGTTCTTTAAATTCATAATATCCACAATTTTTTGCTATCGAAGAAATAATAAAATCAAATTTTCCATTTAAAGGATAAAGCTCTAGTTTTTTCTCAATTATATCAAATTTAAAATTAGCTCTTAAACTTTTTACAGCACTAATCATCACTAAAGTTTTATTATCTTTTAAAAGATAATATGCAAAGTCATCTGGAAAAACTGGAAAATCATATTCCTGTAAATAATATTTTGCAGTTTTGGGAAACCATTCATAAGAAATCAATGGCAAGGACTCTTTCGTTTTATAGTTATAAATATAAAGATCTTTTGGAAAATCATTAATATAATTTGAATTTTCTCCTCGAGCTAATACAGCTTTTTCACGGGTTTTAAAATATAATGCAAAATTTTCATCGTGTGAATTCATTTGATCAATATGAAAAAGGCTGTCTACAGATGCTAAATTTTCTTTGGCATTTGATAAATTATTTAAAGAAAAAAGAACAATAAAAAATAAGAAAAAATTTTTCATAAATTAACTTAAAAAAAAAATTTGAATTATCTTTGTTTAGATTATGGCTTAATTTAAACTATCAATAAACGATTTGAGAGCTAATACAAGTTTATCATCATATTCCATCATATGATCGTCATATTTTGTAAAATATGAATATTTAGGTTCACTTGCTAAATTAAAAATTTTTTTACCCATCCAAAATGGAACTATTTGGTCAGCCTCACCATGCATTACTAATACTGGAATATTAATATTTTTAATTTTTTCATTATTTTCATACTTATCTTTTAAAATTAAACCTACTGGAATATATGGATAAAAATTTTTTGCAGCCTCAATCATTGATGTGAAGGGCGTTTCTAAGATTAATCCTGCAAAATTTTTATTCTGAGTAATTTCAGTAGCAATGCCGGTTCCTAATGACTCTCCATAAATAATTATATCTTCTTCTTTTAGACCTTTTTCTTTAATCCAGTTTATTGCACTAGCACCATCTGTATAAAGACCCTCCTCACTTGGTTTTCCTTTATTGCCGCTAAACCCTCTCCATGCAATAATTAAAAAATTTACATCCATGTCTTTAAAATGATTTAACTTATGGATTCTGTTTTCAAGTGTCCCTGCATTTCCATGAAAATAAACTATTGTTTTATAACTTTTTAAATTTTTTTTATGAAACCAGCCTAAAAGATTAATATTATCTGTTGTTTTAATATTAACTTTTTCAATGTTAACTTCTAAATTATCTCCAGAATAATTATTCTCATCAGGATGATACATTAAATTTCTTTGATAAAAGAAAAGAAAAACACAAATTAAAGTATATATTACAAATATAAATAAAAATATATTGGTTAATGTCATTTTTGTATTAATTTTCATTTTTATTTAAATAAATAAAGAAAGTATAACTTAATACACATAGAATTAAAAAAAGTGAAAATGAAATTCTATAACTACTTAAAATATCAAATCCTTTATTATTACATAAATCAATAATTAATCCTATACCCCACTGAACAAAAAAAGTTCCAGAAAAAAGAAATACATTGAATGAAGTAAGAGATTTGCCAGCTAGATTTTTTGAAAAATTTAGCGCAATTGCTGGCTGAGTTAAAGAAATAACAATTGATGTCATGATATATATGGTAAATAAGAATGCTCCTGCATTATTACCAAAATAAATTATCAAAAATAATGAAAAGTAACTGATTGGTAAACCTAGCTTAATTAATTTAATACTATTTATGCCATAATCTGAAATTTTTGGTAAAATATACCCCCAAATAAAATATGAAATTAACATAGTGATATTTATCCAAAATAAACCAGTAGCACTTTGAAGGGGTGTGTAACCTGAAATATTTAACATCCATGGACCAGCCCATAAAGTTTGAATTGCTTGAATACCTCCATAATTAATAAATGCCAGAGGAATCATGCTTATAAAAAATTTATTTTTCCAAATTTGACTTAATGACTCTTTCTCAGATTTTATTGAGGTATTTTCTTTTTGGTCCCAATTAGGAATAAACAAAAAAATTAATATTATGCTTAATAAAATGAGTATAGCTATTAAAATAAAGATCCATCTCCATCCAATATATGGAAGTAGTATTTGAACGGGTAAAGTTGATGATACAAATCCAATATTTGCTACCATCAACATCCAAGAATTTGCTCTCTGTTGGTATTTTTCTGCAAACCATACTCTATATCCAGTAAGGGGTCCCATCATGCAAGCACTAACCCCTACACCAATAAATATTCTGGATATAAATAATCCAGAAAAACTTTTTGCGAGTGCAAATGATATTGTTCCAATGAATGCTATCATCAAAAAACAACCGATTACCTTTTTTGGACCAATTTTATCCAATAAAAGCCCTACAGGAATTTGCATTATCGAAAAACCAATAAAATAGCCCCCTGCCAATAATCCCAGATTTCCTGCAGTTAGATCAAACTCAGAGGTTAGAACGGGAGTTAAAGTTGCAGTTATAGATCTAACCAGATTGGATAGTAAAAATCCAAAAGCGAAAACACAAAATATGATAATGCTTTTATTTACTTTAGTAATCATTTATAAATTTTTGAGAATTAATCTGTACTATGAATAATCAGTCAACAAAAGATAAAGATGCACGCTCTTCAAATGCAATGGCTGCAACTTCACATCCTTTAGCTACAGAGGAAGCATTAAAAATACTCAAAATAGGTGGAAATGCAGTAGATGCTTCAATTGCTGCCTCGATTGTTTTATCTGTAGTAGAGCCTAATGCAACGAGTATTGGTGGCGACTGTTTTGCAATAGTTAAAATGGATAACAAGGATCCTGTATCTTTTAATGGATCAGGTTTAGCACCTGAAAAATTAAACTATGATTTTTTTAAGGATAAGCATATTGATAAAATTGGATTAACTAGTCCACATTCAGTCACAATTCCTGGTGCACTTAATGCTTGGGAAAAAATTCATAAGGAATTTGGTAAGCTAGATTTTGAAAGATTATTTTTAGGTGCAATTGATATAGCAAAGAATGGCCATAGAGTTACAAAAGTCGTATCAAATGCTTGGAAAAATAGTTTGAATAAAATCAATGGTAATGAAAATTCAAAAAAAATTTTTTTGAAAAATGGTCGTACTTATCAAGAAAATGAATTAATGAAAAATATTGCTTTAGGAGAAACACTTGAAGCAATTAGCAAAAAAGGGAGTAAAGAATTTTATGAAGGAGAAATTGCAAAAGATATAATTGAAACTTTAAATGAATTAGGTGGTGTACATACTTTTGAGGATTTTTCAAAACAGAGTACAATAAGATCAGATACAATCAAATCTAATTATAAGGGTGATTTTATTCATCAATGCCCTCCCAATGGTCCTGGTGTTACAGTATTGATTATGATGAAATTATTAGAAAAACTAAATATTCAAAATTATAAATTTAATAGCACAGAAAGATTCCATCTTGAGGCAGAAGTTACAAAACAAGCTTATAAAGTTAAAGAAACTATTTTAGGCGATCCAAATTTTGTTAACTTTAATTTAGAAGAAATTTTAAGTGATGAAAATATTGAGGAAATTTTTAATAAAGTTAACTTAAATTCATGCAGTGACGTTGGTGACTTAAATATTCCAGCTCATCCAGAAACAATATATTTAACAGTAGTAGATAAGGATTTAAATAGTGTATCAATAATCAATTCTGTTTGTTATGTATTCGGATCAGGTATTACTACAAATAAAAGTGGAATACTTTTACATAATAGGGGTACAAATTTCAGAGTAGAAAATGGACATCCAAACTGTATAGCAGGCTTAAAAAGACCGTTACATACTATTATTCCTGGTATGCTTATTGATAAAAACAACAAAGCAACATTAAGTTATGGCGTTATGGGAGGCCAATATCAACCCGTGGGACAAGTTCATGTTTTAAATAATATGATTGATTTTGGAATGG
>CACKBU010000006.1 GCA_902598485.1 uncultured Pelagibacteraceae bacterium | reverse complement strand
ATTCTGATCAAATTAAAGAAAATGTTACAAATTTAGATCCTCATTACAAGGGCACTTATAAACCGTTTACTAAAAAAACTAGATTTAGAGATTTTAATTATAAAGATTTAGAAAACAAATTGAACGGTGATCTGGTGAGCAAAAATTGTAATTTAAAATTAATTTGTTGTTATTTTCCTGACACTTTAAGTGAAGAAGAAAAAAATAACTTAAAACATCAAACATATTCTTTTGTTCATTTTGATTTTGATTTATATAAGCCAACTACCGAAGCTATAAATTTTGTTCTTCCACAACTAGAAAAAAATGCAATATTATTATTTGATGATTTTAATATGATTAATCAGGACGGAGTTAAACCTGCTGTATTAGAATCGAAAATTATCTTTAATAGGTGCTTTCAAACATCTGGCGGTCAACTTATTTGTTTTACATAATAATCAAATTGTTATAAATTTTTCCTCAAGAGGGGGAAGTCATTGGAGATTGTAACTAAGATAGCGCCAATCATATTGGCTTTGATAATGTTAGGCTTAGGCCTTGGATTAAAACTAGAAGATTTTGGAAGAGTATTCAAAACACCAAAAGATTTTTTAGTTGGTTTTGTTTCTCAATTAATAATTCTTCCAATTGTAGCTTACATATTAATATTAATTTTAAAAACACCGCCTGAAATAGCAATAGGGGTTATGATCATAGCTGCAGCGCCAGGAGGTGTAACTTCTAATGTAATGACAAAATTTGCTGATGGTGATGTTGCATTATCAATATCTTTAACAGCTGTTATTAGTTTATTAAGTATAATTACAGTTCCTTTAATTATCTTTACTTCTGCAGACATGTTAGGGATAACAGAAGTTTCTCAAAATATTTCAATGACTGGAATTGCTCTAAAAATGTTTTTAGTGGTAACGGTACCTGTAATATTAGGAATGATTATTAGAAAATTTGCTGAAAATTTCATATCTTCAAAAGTTGAAATATTTAATAAACTCAATATAGTTTTGTTTATTATTTTTTTTGTAGCAGCGTTTTATCAAGAAAGAGAAAATATTCTTAGCTTTATCAAACAAGCAGGTTTAATTGCTTTAATTTTAAATATTTCAATGATGGTTATTGCATATTACATTGCAAAAGCTTTTGCCTCAGGTGTTAAACAAATGAAGTGTATTGCTTTAGAATGTGGATTACAAAATGGTACGTTAGCCTTATTTGTCTCTACGCAAATATTTGGTACAGATATATTGTATGCGTTACCAACAGGTGCTTATGCACTAATCATGTATATAACAGGATTTATTTTTATTTATTTTTTAAGAAAGTCTAATTAATTATTTATTATTCTTATTTGATTAAAAACTTTATAAATAAAATGGCTTAAGCTAAGCACATTTTTATTCACCATTCCCTTTGTTGTTACAAAGGCACTATCTTTAGCATTGTATGTAATTAATTTTTTGTCATTTATATGAAGAAATTTTTTATCAACTAAATATTTTATTTTTCTAACAACTGTAGGTCTAGGAATACCAGTTATCTCAGAAATTGACATGGCATTAACTCCTCTTTTATCTGACCCCTGAATCTCTTTTCTATATGAGTCTAAATTTGGTTTTTTTGGCGTAAATTTTGGATTTTTAATTGTATTTATTAGCACAACCATGCCGATTGCAAAAACTTCTAAATCCTTCAATTCTTCTCTCCATCTTTTAATGAAAATAAACCAAAATTTATTAAACTGATACAAGCAGTACGAAAAATTTTCTTTTATTGCTAATATTATTTCGTTAACGGAGTAAACTTCGGTTACTAATTTTTCTTTTTTTAAAATTTTATTAAATTCATACAAGATATTTGCAACCTCTGTAAGAGTGTCTACCGCTTTAGCTGAGTAAAGTGTATCTCGAACAACAAATATTTTCTTACCAGTTCTTTTAATTACTTTTAGTTTTTCTAATTCTAAAATTTTTCTCCTAACACTTTCTTTCGGAATTCCTAGATCTTTTGAGATGTCTGAAATATTTATTTTATTAATTTCGATTGGTTTATCCTTATAAAATGTGTCGTAGTTAATTTTCACTCCATTTTGTCTGAAATATATAAGGTCTTGATGTATCAGATATATAATGAGAACAAACTTATCTATGTCTTTATAATGATCATAGGCTCTTACAAACCAGTTACTTGTTAAAGTAAAATAACTGGGTGCCAGTGCGGCAAAATTATCCTGAATTACTTTATTGATTACCTTCTCATCAATATGTTCAGAAATACTTGGTATAGTGTTCATATTTTAAAAAAAAACCCAATATGAACAAAAGCAATATTAGAGTCAACCCATTTTGGACAACCCTAGTATGTAAAAATTAAACTAATAATGATTAAAATTAAACTTATAAACGAAATATGAGTACAGAAAGCTTACATAGAACATCCGAGATTGTAGAGACCCCCTCTCAATATGTTGAAACTCCAAAAAGGGTTAATGTGGATGTTCTAAAGCAAAGACTTCTAGAAGAAAAGAAGAAGGAAAAGGTTAAACGAACAATAATTTTATCATCTGTTATCGTTTCTTTGGGTGCTCTAACGATGTTAACTTATTAAGGTTTTCAAATCTTTCTTTATTATATCCGGTATAGAAATTTTTTTTTTTGAGTTATTTTTATACCGGGCATATTTATTTTGTCCTGGATACATTATTTCCTTAACACCTTTTATCTTAGGAAGTTTTTTTATTGTTTTAATATTATCTTTAATTCGTTGGTTATAATTTTTTTGAAATAAATTTGCTTTAAAAGCAATAAATAAATGTCCAATATTTTGTGGACCTGAAAAATCATCAAATGGATCTTTAACTCTTCCTGCATGATTTCCTCCTGTTAAAACGCCACTTAATATATCTACCATCCAAGCAAGTCCTGAGCCTCTAAAACCTGCAATTGGTAATTGAACACCCGCTAAAGCTTTTTTTGCATCGGTAGTTGGTTTACCAAATTTATCTAAAGCAACTCCCGCAGGAATTGATTGATTGTTTCTTGCTGCAACTCTAATTTTTCCTCTATTAATCATTGAGATTGATGTATCTAAAATAAATGGAATTTTAGAACCAGTAGGGGATCCAAAACAAATTGGATTTGTTCCAAATAATGTTTTTAATGCACCATGTGGAGCAACTGCAGGTGGAGCATTTGTATATATCATAGTGATTAAATTTTTCTTTACTGCTTGTTCAGCGTAATAGCCTGATAAACCATAGTGACCGCTATTTTTAACAGCTACCATTCCTATTCCAGTTTTTTGTGCATGTTTAATTGCAGTTTTAATTCCTAGATCGGCAGCAACAAAACCAATACTATTATTTGCATCAATATGAGAAATAGATGGAGAAATTTTTTTTATTGTTATTTTGGGTTTTGGATTAATTACTTTTTTAGAAATTCTATCACAGTACATCTTAAGTCTCGATAAACCATGTCCATATGCACCAACTAATTCTGCATTAATTAATGCCTCAGAAGATATTTTCGCATGAACTTTTGACAAACCATATTTGATAAAAATTGATTGTATTATTTTTTTTAATTTTATAGTTTCCATTTTTATTTTTCTTTTTTTAACCAATTCTCAATTAATTTCATATTTGATATTGATTTGTTTATATCGAATAAATTTTTGTTATTATTGTTATTTATAAAGCTTTCTGAGACATTTTGAATTTGATTGGCATATATAGATAAATTTGAATTAACAGTTCTAATAAAAAAGTGATCATTTACTGAAACCTCTATATTAGTCTTTTGTCCTGGCAACCAAGGTTCATTTATTTTTATATATCCATTTTCACAGTAAATTTTACAAATATTGTTTAAATTAGCTTTAAGACTTACATTTAATACACCTTCAAATTTATTATCGTAATTTAAAATTAAATTAGCCTCATCATCCACTCCACTCTCAGCAAAATTTAAAGATTTAGATTTAATAGAAATTTTTTCATAATTTTGAGCAAATAACATAAAAAAACTTATTGGATAGCAACCGAGATCATATATTGAACCTCCTCCTAAGGATTTATTAAATAATCTTGAGTCTGATTTAAATTTGGCTTTAAAACCAAAACTAGACTCAATTCTTTTTATTTCACCCATATTATTTTTTTTTAAAATATTAATTATTTCAACCGTTTGAGGATGAGAGTAGTAGGCTATTGCCTCATAAAATTTAATATTTTCTTTATTTAATAATTGTTCAATTTCTATTAGGTCTCCTAATGATAAGGAGACAGGTTTTTCACATAAAATTTTTTTTCCTTCTTTTGAAATTTGTTTAATTAATTCGGTATGTGTATTGTTTAATGAGGCAATATATATTGCATCTATATCATTTTTTTTGATTAAATCCTCGTAGGAAAGATTTTCAAAATTTTTAAATTTTTTTCCAGACTTACTTGCAATAGCAATTAATTTGGAATTATCTGTTTCCTCTATAGCATTTGCAAATGCCATACCCATTCTACCTAAACCTAAAATGCCCCAATTAATCATCAAGAATGGTCAAACCAATTTTTATATTTATCTTTATTTTCAACAAGAAATTTTGGTAAAATTTCGTCATTCACTAATTTTAATTTATATTCAGCAGTATATTTATTAGAATCTGATTTATCCGCAAGGTGATTGTAATTTACTATTCTATTATCAATACAAAACTGAATATCTTTAACGTTTAATCCAGATTCATCATATTCGTTATGATGTCCAAAGTTAGATAATTTTTTATGAATTTCTTCAGCTGTTTTTAAATTTGTAAAATGCCACCCTCCATCAGTTACAATTTGGACATTAGTTTGTTTTGTATTTGAAAAATAAGTGTCAATACGCCACCAAGGATAATTTTTATTCTTTAAATTTCTTAACCAAGATAATGAAATTAATTTTTTTTTCTTACAAGCTTTAGTTCCAAACCAAGGCATTAAATCATAAAATAAATTAAATTTATAATAAAAGAACAATTGTTTAAATATGAAAATATCATTTTTTGAATTTTTAAAATCTTTTGACTCAAAATTTGGTATTTCATCATTATCACTTAGACAAATTAAATCTTCTTCAGAAACATCTTTTAATGCATTTAAAATATAGTTATAAGATTGCTCAATTCTCAACAAACTATTTATTCTTTTTATTGAGCTTTCATTAGTATTTTTAATAATACCCTCAGGTTCATTCTCAATTATCAGATATTCTATTTTGTCTTTAAATTTAGGAAAGTTATTAATATTAAAATTAAGCGCTTTTTTTTCACCACTATGTGAGTGTTTTGCTTCAACTATTATAAATTTATCAACAAACTGATTGAGGATATTAAATCTAATATCTAACATTAAATCTTCAGAGTAATAAGTAGTGCAATCAATAATTTTCATTGATAGAATTTTAATTTAATAAATTATCCTTTTCCACGCCAAGGAATAGTTTTATCAATTATTTTTCTTAATGTGATATCAAATAAAAGACCTAGTAAACCCATAATAAATATTGTTATCCAAATAACCTCATATTGGAAGTATTTTTTAGCAACGTTTTCAACGAAACCAATACCAGTAGTACCTGCTAAAAATTCTGCTGCAACCAAAGTTCCCCAACACATTCCAACAGCCACTCTAATTCCTGTAAGAATTTCAGGTAGTGAATTTGGGAAAATTACGTGTCTTAAAATTTGTTTTTTTGTAGCGCCTAATGAGTGCGCTGCATGGATTTTTGAAAGCTGTGTTCCTGAAGCACCGGCTCTTGCAGAAATAATCATAATCGATAAAGAGACCATAAATAATAAAAATACTTTTCCTGAGTTATCTATTCCAAGAACTGAAATAATCAAGGGTGCCCATGCAAGAGGAGGAACAGGTCTGTAAAGTTCAATTAATGGATCGAAAAAACCTTTTGCAAATCTGTTTAGGCCCATAAACAATCCCAAAGGTACACCAATTATAATACCGAAGATTAATCCTAAAAATACTCTCATAAAAGAGTCCCAGATATGTCCGTATGGAACAGGTACTTTAAATAATTTAAAGTCACCTGTTACAAATTTTAATACATTGCTTTTAAAGTTTTCTTTTACAATTCCATCTTTAGTATGTACCGGATATTCACCAGGCAATATATCTGCTATCCAATCTGGTAAAATAAACCCTATCATTTTACTCACATCAACCATTTCAATCCATAAAAGAGGAATATTTTTGTAGCCAACACTTGGTTTTGACATCAGTATAAATTTATTAAAAGTATCAGATGGTTTTGGTAGCCATCTTCCCGATCCTTGTTCTGAGCATGTCGGTCCACTTGCTACAATTGTTCCAGCTGGGAATAAAAGGATATCAATTAATCTTAATCCGCCTTGCTCTTTATTTTGTAATTCGTCAAATTCAACAATTGCAGCTTGCATTTCATTTAATGCATTAGGAGGATAGATGCTTGCAAACTCTATTCTTCTTGCAATTTTAACAATATTTTTGGCATAATCTGATGCTATTTCTTCATTATCATTTAAACCTTTTCTGTAAGCTTTAATGTCATCTTTAAGTTGCTTTATTGCATTTTTAAACTGTGGGTTATGATTTTTTAGTTTGAAAAATTTGTCGTCAATTTTTTTTAGTTCTGCTGCAGCTGCATGAAATTTTAAGCCTTTATTAGTTTGAGGTGCAGTAGGTATTTCAATGGTATTTTCAATAGAGCCACTCCCAGAATCTATAGTTGTAATACCCCAACCACCTTGTTCATCAATAAGTTTTTGTCTTTCAGTTTTCTGAGCATCTGTTTCAAAAGGATAATCTTTTTTTTGGAAATTTGAACTTAGAAGTTTTATTTCTTCAGTCATTTCCTTAAGTTTAATTTTGGTATCGATTTCCATTAATTCTTCACTTGTTAAAAAAGGAATTAATTTAGAAGTTCTATCAATGTAGCTAACAAGGATTGTTTTTTGTTGATCATTTAGATCTGGAGATGCTTTTATTTCATTTGCAATTTTTACAAGATTTTTATTCTCAATTTTAATAATAGATGTGCTTTTGAATTCTCTTTCTTCAATAGGGAATTGGTACTTTAAACCTAACAACGACTCGTTAATTTTAGCTACCTGGCATAATTCATTTGCAGATTTTGGATAGAAACCTTTGGCAATATCCCATGAATAATAAAGCCATAACATTAGAATTGCACTAGTTCCAACTATTACCCAATGAGTTCCACCTTTTGCTCTTTCTGGATTACCAAATACAGCATCAACTTTTTCAGTTCTAATTAATCTTCTTCCATAAAGAATACACCCAATTACAGCTACGATAATTAATATTGTTACAAATTGAGTTAACATTTAATTCTCTTTCCCCATTATTTCTTCTTCCATGTTCCAAATCATGGATAAAATTTCTTCTCTTGTAGATGAAAATTCTTTATTCTTTTTAATTTCTCTCAAGTCTTGTGTAAGACCCATTTCTGCAAATGGAAGATTATACTCTTTATGTATACGCCCTGGTCTTGGTGCCATTACATATAATCTTTCTCCAAGCAATAATGCTTCTTCAACAGAGTGAGTAATTAAAATAATAGTTTTTCCAGTTTCTTTCCAAATTTTTAAAACTAGAGACTGCATTTTTTCTCTAGTTAATGCATCTAATGCACCTAATGGTTCATCCATTAAAATTAAATCAGGATCATTTATTAAACATCTTGCAAGAGCTACTCTTTGTTGCATGCCACCTGATAATTGATAGGTAGGTGTGCTACCAAAACCTTTAAGTCCAACTATATCCAGCCATTCTTCAACTTTTTTTGCTGTAACTTCAGGATCTTCTTTTTTCATTCTGAGTCCGAAATTTACATTTTCAGCTACCGTTAACCATTCAAACAAAGCACCTTGTTGAAAAACCATTCCTCTTTCAACCCCAGGTCCGTCTATTTCATTATTATTAAGTGTTATCTTTCCTGAAGTAGGTCTTAAAAATCCAGCAGTAATATTTAGTAAAGTTGTTTTCCCACAACCTGAAGGACCAAGCACTGTAAGCAATTCTCCTTTTTTCAAAGTAAAACTTACATCCTTTAAAGCATGGACTGTTTCTCCTTTAGGAGTTTTAAAAATCATGTTCAGATTTTGAGAAATCAGATCACTCATTACTGCCTTATATTAGAAATTTGATAAAAAAAATAGGCACCAATTATAAAATCAGTGCCTATTTAAAAAGTTTTAAACCCTTAAAATTATAAAGGTAAGAAACTAGTATCTACGTTTCCACCTGGAGTTCCCATTCCTTCTAAGAACTTATGTAGATTTCCACTTTCCATAGATGTTTTAGTTTCTTCTGGAGTTAAGAATTTAAATCCACTTAAAGTATCTTTCATATCTGCAACTTTCATTTCAGATGCTTTAGACATTGCATTCATATCACTTTTTCCTGCAGCATATCTAGCATTTGCTTCATGAGTTACTTCAATAAACGTTCTTAACATTCCTGGATTCTCTTTCATAAACTTGTCAGTTACAGAAGTAATATCGATACCTAAAATACCAGCATCTCTAGCTTCTTGAACTGTTAAAAGTCTTGAACCAACTGCAGTTGCAGCTTTGATAGAGTTACCACCAAATAAACATGCCATTACAACATCACCACTTACTAATGCAGCAGCACCTTCTTCAGGGTCCATTTGAATAATGTCCATTTTACCTCTGTCAGCACCAACAACTTTCATACTTTCATCAAAAACGTATTCAGCCATAGTTCCTAATGGAACTGCAACTTTTTTACCTTCTAATTCTGTAGCGTTTGCTTTTGTAATTCCAGAAGCATTAGATGTAACACATGTAGTTCCTCCCATTCCGTATTCCATAGCAATATCAACTAATTTGATAGGTGCATTAGATTTTACAGCATTGATAAAAGGTACTAATCCTTGTGAGTAAGAAATATCGATATCTCCTGCTAACATCGCATCAGTCATTGCTCCACCATTAGTGAAATTTGTCCATTTTACTGGAACACCAAGAGCTTTAGCAAAATTCTTTTTCTGCATGTCCTCTAAATTTGGGCTTGGCCATTCTAGAAAATATGCAACTCTAACTTCATTTGCAGCTGAATTAGCAACCGAAATTGATAGGTTAAGTGCAAAAATAGATCCTAGAATAAAACTTAGTATTTTTTTCATTTATTCCCCTATGTTTAATTAATTAAATTCTGGATATTTAAATTCAAATTGTCACCGAAGTAAAACAAAAAAGAAAGTTTATACAATCATTGGTTGTGTCAATAATGTGGTAGTTAATCCATTTATTTTAGTCTAAAGAGGCCTTAAGATAAAATTAAAATATTTTTAAAAAGAAATTTTTATGAGCACACAAAACAAAACAGCAATTCCAAATTCTTTAAATGAGCACTGGATGCCATTCACATCTAACAAAGACTTTAAAGAAAACCCAAGATTAATTGTTGAAGCTAAAGGTGTGTATTTAAAAAACCATCAAGGTCAAACCCAAATTGATGCAAGCTCAGGATTATTTTGTAATCCTTTAGGGCATGGAAGAGAAGAAATTATTGAGTCAATAACAAATCAATTGAAAACTTTAGATTATTGCCAACCTTTCCAACAAGGATTTGGTGGATCATTTGAGTTAGCCACAAGAATTTCAAAACATACTCCTGGAAACTTGAATAGAATGTTTTATACCATTTGTGGTTCAACAGCTGTTGAGACAGCAATTAAGATTGCAATCGCTTATCACAGAGCAAGAGGTGATAGCCAAAGATTTAGATTTGTTGGTAGAGAAAGAGGTTACCACGGAATGAATATTGGTGCGACTTCTGTTGGAGGTATGGTTAATAACGTAAAAACTTTTGCAAGTGTTTTAATGCCAGGTGTTGTTCATATGAGACATACACATTTGCCAGAACATAAGTTTGTAAGTGGTCAACCAGAAACAGGTGTTGAGTTAGCGGAAGATTTAGAAAGAATTTGTATTAATTTTGGAGCTGAAAATATTGCAGCTTGTATTGTTGAACCTATAGCAGGATCAACAGGTACATTAGTTCCTCCAAAAGGATATTTGCAAAGATTAAGAGAGATTTGTGATAAACATGGAATACTTTTAATTTTTGATGAAGTAATTACAGGATGGGGTAGAACAGGATCTCCATTTGCATCACAAGAGTATGGAGTTACTCCAGACATGATGACAATGGCAAAAGCTACTACAAACGGAATTAGTCCAATGGGTGTTGTTGCATGCAAAGAAGATATTTACGATGCTATTGCAGAAAATGCTCCTAAAGGAACTATAGAATTATTTCATGGGTATACTTATTCAGGAATCCCAATTTCTGTTGCTGCTGGATTAGCTGTACAAGATATCATTGAAAAAGATGATATTTTCAATAGAGCTAAAAATTTAGCACCTTATTTCCAAGAAGGTTTAATGTCCCTAAAAGATATTGATGTTGTTGATAACATTAGAGGATACGGAATGATGGGTGGTATTGATATTGTTATGGATAAAAAACCAGGTGCTGCTGGACTTACTTGTTTCAAACATTGTTATGAAGCTGGAGTAAATTTCAAAGCTACTGGCGATTGTTTAATTATTGCTCCAATGTTTATTTGTGAAAAGAAACATATTGATGAAATAATTGAAAAACTTCGAACTGGAATAACAAATTACGCAAAAAGCAAAAAGAATTAATTTTCGTTTATGAAAATTGGAGTTCCCAAAGAAATAAAACCACAAGAAAATAGAATTGGTTTAACACCTGATAGTGTTAAAACTTTAGTTTCAGAAGGTCATGAAGTGTTGGTTGAAAATAATGGTGGATTTGAAGCTGGATTTGAGAATGATCAATATTTAAAAGCAGGAGCTAAAATTGCTGATACTGCAGCTGATATTTTTAATGATGCAGAAATAATTGTTAAAGTTAAAGAACCTCAAAAAGTAGAAGTTGATATGATTAGAGAAAATCAGATTGTATATACCTATCTACATTTAGCAGCTGCAAAAGAATTAACTAAAGGATTAATTCAATCTAAAAGTATTAATATTGCTTACGAAACAGTTACTGATGATAATGGAAGATTACCATTACTTGCTCCAATGAGTGCTGTTGCAGGAAGAATGTCTGTACAAGCTGGAGCTCATTGTTTAGAAAAAAACCAAAGTGGAAGAGGGCTGCTATTAGGGGGTGCACCAGGTGTAACAGGTGGAACAGTAGTTATATTAGGTGGAGGAGTTGTTGGAGAAAATGCTGCTGTGATCGCAACTGGTATGCAAGCAAAAGTTCATATTGTAGATAAATCTGAAGCTCGATTAAAACAACTTGTTGAAATGTTTGGAGATAAAATTATTCCTGAACAAAGTGATAAAACAGATTTAGATAAATTAGTTGCTGAGGCAGATTTATTAGTTGGCGGAGTATTAATTCCAGGTGCAGAAGCACCAAAATTAATTACTAAAGAAATGATTAAAACAATGAAAAGAGGATCTGTAATAGTCGACGTTGCTATAGATCAAGGTGGATGTGTAGAAACTAGCAAACCCACAACACATGGTGATCCAACCTATATAGTTGATGATGTAGTTCATTACTGTGTAGCAAATATGCCGGGTGGTGTGCCTAGAACATCAACATTGGCATTAAATAATGCGACCTTACCTTTTTTAGTTAAGCTTGCTAATAAAGGTTATCAAAAAGCATTAAGTGAAGATAAAAACTTTTTAGCAGGGCTAAATGTTCATAAAGGTCAAGTAACTTACAAAGCAGTTGCGGATGTCTTTGGACATAATTTTGTAGAACCTGGAGAAGCTATCAAACATTAGAAATGGAAAAAAACTATCCTTCAAGCGCAAAGGTAGTTGTAATAGGGGGTGGAGTAGCCGGTACATCTTGTGCTTATCATTTAGCAAAATTTGGTTGGAAAGATGTTGTTTTATTAGAAAGAGATCAACTTACTTCTGGAACGACATGGCATGCTGCAGGATTAATAGGTCAATTAGGAGCAACTTCTACAATCACAAAATTAAGAAAATATTCTTTAGATCTCTATAAAGAGCTAGAAAAAACAACAGGTTTATCAACTGGTCTTAAACAAAATGGTGCAATAACAGTTGCTTCTTCAAAAGAAAGGATGCAGGAATTGTTAAGGCAGGCCACAACCGCACAACTATCAAATGTTAAAGTAGAGGTTTTAAACAAAGAAAGAATAAAAGAATTGTATCCAGTCGTAAAAAACGAGGATTTAGTTGGTGGTGTTTATATGCCAAAAGATGGTCAGGCAGATCCAGTTGGAGTTACAAATGTGTTGGCTAAAGCTGCTAAAATGTTGGGTGTTCAAATATTTGAGAAATCACCTGTAAAAAAAATTTTAGTAAAAA
Organism: uncultured Pelagibacteraceae bacterium; assembly: GCA_902598485.1. Lineage (GTDB taxonomy): Bacteria > Pseudomonadota > Alphaproteobacteria > Pelagibacterales > Pelagibacteraceae > Pelagibacter. The sequence goes on along the minus strand of CACKBU010000006.1, from coordinate 66,636 downwards.
ATAAAAGAATATGTGCTGTTGAAACTTCTCAAGGAAAAATTGATTGCGAATATGCAGTTTTAGCTACAGGAATGTGGTCTAGACAAATAGGAGAAGATATTGGTGTTAGTGTTCCGCTATATCCTAATGAGCACTTCTATGTAATTACCGAACCAATGAAAGATCTCCCTAAAGATCTACCTGTTTTAAGGGATTACAATGCTTGTCTATATTTAAAAGAGGACGCCGGAAAAATGTTGGTAGGCATTTTTGAACCTAATGCAAAACCTGCTTTTAAAGATAGCGGAAGAGTTCCTGACAATTTTTCGTTTGGAGAATTTCCTGATGATTTTGATCACTTTGAACCTTACCTTGAAAAATCTTTTCACAGACTTCCAATGTTAGAAAACGCTGGTATAAGAAAATTTTTTTCTGGACCTGAATCATTTACACCAGATACACAATATTTACTTGGAGAAACCTCAGAAGTTAAAAATCTTTATACATGTTGTGGTTTTAATAGTATTGGAATTGCAAGTTCTGGAGGAGCAGGAAGAGTAACTGCAGAATGGATGATTAATGGTCATATAAATGAGGATCTATTTTCATTAGATATTAAAAGGTTTCAAAAGTTTCATTCATCTAAAAAATTTATCATGAATAGGGTTACAGAAACCTTAGGGGATTTATATGGTATGCATTGGCCGTATAAACAACACGAAACTTCAAGAAATGAAAAATTATTACCTTATCATGATGAGTTAAAAAAAGTAGGTGCATGCTTTGGAGTTGTTGGAGGTTTTGAAAGGCCTATGTGGTATTCTTTAAACGGAGACGAACCAAAATATAGTTATAGTTTTAATTATCAAAATTGGTACCCATCTGCAAAACATGAAACAATAAATGCTAGAAAAAATGTTGGACTTTTTGATTATTCAACTTTTTCAAAATTTGAATTAAAGGGTGAGAAAACTCATAGTGATTTACAAAAAATTTGTACAGCTAACATTAAAAATGAAATTGGCAAATCTGTCTATACACACATGCTAAATGAGGATGGTGGTATTGAAACAGATCTAACTGTTGTCTGTATTGATAAAAATCATTTTAGAATAGTTAGTTCAGCAGCAACTAGAGAAAGAGATAAATATCATATCCTTAAATATTTATCTAAAGATGTAAAATTTACTGATGTTACAGAAGAAATTTGTTGTCTTGGTTTATTTGGTCCTAAAAGCAGAAATATGATTAAAACGATAAGCAGTGATGACTTTACTCCAGAAAATTTTAAATTCGGATTAGGTAAATATATCAATATACATAAAATTAAAGTTTGGGCACAAAGAATATCTTATGTTGGTGAACTTGGATTTGAATTATATGTAAATAAAGAAAATGCATTAAAATTATATAAAATTTTAATAAATGAAGGTAAAAATTTTAAATTATCTCATTGTGGCATGCACGCAATGGATATAATGAGAATGGAAAGTGGTTTTTTACATTGGGGTCATGACATTTCACCAGAAGAAAATCAGTATCAAGCTGGTTTAAGTTTTACTATTAGTTATAAAAAAAATATTAATTTTATAGGTAAAGACGCTTTATTAAAAATTAAAGATAAGCCATTAGATAAAACAATGATGATGTTTACATTAAAAGATAGCAAACCAGGTCAACCTTTGTTGTTACATGAAGAGCCTATTTATTTAGATGATAAAATCATTGGAAGAACAACCTCAGGAAATTATTCATTCTACTTTGATAAAAATTTATCATTTGGCTATGTTAATTCAGGAAACACAATAGATACGCTTAAAGATAAAAATTTGTTTATAGAAGTTGAAAAAATTAAATATCCAATTGAAATTCTTTCTAAACCCCTAAATACAAAAGATTTTAGAAAAATTTAGTTAATATTAATTTTATTGTGTTTTGGTCAATTAGTTGGTTAAATATGTTGTGAAAAAAAACGATCGAGACACATCATTATTTAATACTGATATTGCTACAAATAAAGATTTTGAAGTAGATAAGATTAAAACTACTAATGTAAATATTTTGTTAAATAGAGTTCGATTAGATCAAAAAAGAACTTTAAAAAAAAGAATTATTTTTTCAATTATTTTAGCTGGATTAGTTAGTTCTTTAGCTATTTATTTTATAATTTAGTTTAAAATTTGATTTTAAAAAAGTTTATTGAAACAATAAAGATTTGTATTATAAACCATTTATTTATTAAGGCGGGGTAGCTCAGTTGGTTAGAGCGCGGGACTCATAAGCCCGAGGTCAGTGGTTCGATCCCACTTCCCGCTACCAAAAATTATGAAAGATATTTATATAACTTGGGAAGATTATCATAAAAAGATCGAGCAATTAGCCAAAAAAATTCATGTAGATAATTTAAAATTTAATCAAATTATTTGTATTGCAAAAGGTGGATTAAGAGTAGGTGATGTTTTTAGTAGACTTTTTAATGTTCCTTTAGCCATCTTATCTGTTGAGTCTTACCACGGTGATAGTGATGATATTAAAAATAAACAAGGACAGTTTACTTTTTCAAGAGATTTGGCAAAAACTACTCCAAATTTAGGTTCACATATTTTGTTGGTTGATGATTTAGCAGACTCAGGAAAAACTTTAATAAAAAGTATTAAGTGGTTAGAACATTTTTATGGATTTTATTTAGAAGAAAAAATTAAAACTGCAGTTATTTGGCATAAATCAACATCAAAATTTAAACCTGATTATTCTGTAGATTATTTAGAAGATTCCCCTTGGATACATATGCCTTTTGAGAAATATGAAACCACAAATGTAAAAGATTTTAAGTTTGAAAAGTAAATTATTTAATTAAACTATCATTAAACTGATTGGATACTCTAACAAATGTTGTACATTTGCTTAACTGTTTGAGTGAAGGTGCGCCAACATAAGTACAACTACTTCTTACACCTCCAAGAATGTTTAAAATTGTATCATTTATTTTACCTCTATATTTAACTCGTACTTTCCTTCCTTCACTGCTTCGATAATCTGAAAGCCCTCCATAGTGTTTTTTATTAGCAACTTCAGAGCTAGATCCGTAAAACTCTATATATTTTTCTCCATTAACTTTAACAATTTTTCCATTTCCCTCGTCGTGTCCTGCTAGCATACCTCCAAGCATAACAAAATCTGCACCACCTCCAAATCCCTTAGCCACATCACCAGGACAAGTGCATCCACCGTCTGCAATTACATGTGCACCAAGACCATGTGCAGCATCAGCACATTCAATTACAGCACTTAATTGCGGATAACCAACTCCAGTTTGTATTCTTGTTGTACAAACACTTCCGGGTCCAATTCCAACCTTAACAATATCTGCTCCACTTAAAACTAATTCTTGAGTCATGTCAGCTGTTACCACGTTACCAGCAATAATAGTTTTAGTAGGATATTTGTCTCTTACTGATTTAATAAAATTAGTAAAATGCTCTGTATACCCATTAGCAACATCAATACAAATAAATTTAAAAAAACTAAATTCTTTTAAAACTTTATCTAAGGTTTGAAAATCTTCTTTTTTAATACCCACACTAAGTGCAATATTAGGATATATTTTTTTTATATTTTTATTTTGTTTAATTTTTTTAACATCGTGTTGTTTAGTTAAAGAAGTAATCATTCCATATTCATTTAATTTTTCAGCAACGCTTAACTCTCCAACCCCATCCATATTTGCTGCCATTATTGGAATACCCGACCATTCATTTTTACTATATTTGAATCTATAAGTTCTTAATAAGTTTACGTCTTTACGGCTTTTTAATGTACTTCTTTTAGGTCTGAATAATACATCTGAATAATCTAACTTAAGCTCTTCTTCAATTCTCATAAAAATTAAAACTACAATTATACTAACGAATTTCAATAATATATTGCCTGTGGATAAGTTTTTAAAAGATTTTTAAATTAATATAATTTTTATAGTTTTTTATTGAAATACAACTTTTGAGAAATATTAATTTAATTATTTTTTCAGTATTTTATTTAACTTACTAATATTCATTGAAGGATTTAAAGGAAATAGTTTTTTTCCAGATTTTTTTTTTACTTTTTTATTAGTCTTCTTTGCAAAATTGTAAACTGATTGAATTTTTCCTCCAACATTGATTATTCCTTTTTTATCAATTATTTTTGGTATCATAGATGCAACTTCGTCATGAAAAATAAAATTAGTTTTAATGTCATGAAATGCACTATTATGAATAAAAGGTTTTTCGCACATGATAATTCTTAAAATTAATGAATTTTTATACAATGTAACAGCACATTCACCTCCTAATTTTGACCAAGCATAATTATTTACAGGTTTAAGTGGATCCTCTTCTTTGTAATTACCTTTTTTACCTTCATAAACATAACCAGTAGAAAAATAAATAAGTTTAATTTTTAATTCAGAACAAACTTTTACTACATTACAAGTACCAATAATATTTAAATCAATGCTTTTAGATATATTTTTATTATGCAATCTCATTGGTCTTGATAATGCTGCTGCATGAATAAGATATTTAGGTTTAATTTTTTTCAAATAATTTTTAATTGAAGAGGATTTTAAGATATTTAAGTTTTTTTTATTTGGATAATAAAATTTAAGGTTATTTTTACTTTGTTTTAAAACATTGGCGAATCTTCCATTGCCTCCGGTAATTACAATTTTTTTATTTTTTAATGACAATTTTTTCCTATATAAGTTCGTTAAAAAGAACAAAATATTAATATATTTAGCTGCATAATGCTAAAGAATATTAATGTTTTAATAATTTATATTATATAAAACCTTTTATTTTAAATTAAAATAACGATCAAATGAAAAAAAAATTCTTAAATTTACTTAACCAACCAATAACTAATTCATATTTAAAATCTATTGATAAAAAAAATATAAAAAATGAATACTTCTATAATTTATCGGTAACATTTAACACAAAAAACTTTCTTGTTTCTTTATCAAAACCTGTGGACCCAAAAAAACAATATACAGATAAATACGCTCATAGAGCATCTCAATCTTTAACAATGCAAAAAGCTTTTTCATCAGTTGCAAAAAAATTACAGAATAGATTTAAACCAAAATTATCAATGGAAATAGGAAGTAACGATGGAGTATTTTTAAAGAATTTTGATAAAAAAAAAATAGTAGCAGTTGAACCTTGTTTAAACTTAGCAAGAATAACTCAAAAATTAGGATATAAAACTTATCCCAAATTTTGGAATAAAAGCCTTGCAAATAAAATTTTAAAAAATAAAAAAAAATATGACCTAATTTATTCTGCTAATACTATTTCTCATATACCAAACTTAAAAGAGACCTTTGACTCAATTTATAAAACTTTAAGTGACGAAGGTGTTTTTGTTTTTGAGGATCCGTATATGGGATCAGTGCTTAAAATGAATTCTTATGACCAGTTTTATGATGAACATGTTCATGTTTTTTCCTTAATTGCAATTTCAAACTTGTTAAAAGAATCAAACTTAAAAGTTTTTGATGTTGATTTGTTAAGTACACATGGAGGTTCTACAAGGTTTTATGCTTCAAAATTTAATTCAAAGTATAAACCAAGTAAAAAAGTCAAGAAATTAAAATCTAGAGAAATAAAACAAGGATTAGATAAATTTTTAACATACAAAAAATTTGCAATAAGAGTTAAAAATTCAAAAAAAGACTTAATTAATTTACTTAAAAAATTAAAAGCAAAAGGTAAAAAAGTAATTAGTTATGGTGCAACTTATAAATCAGCTACAATATTTAATTACTGTAATATAGGAAGCGATTTAATAGAATATGTTCTGGATTCAACAAAAAATAAACAAGGCAAATACACACCAGGAAAACATATTTTAATTAAACCATCACAAGACTCTATTCCAAAAGACGTTGATTATGCATTCTTAGGCGCTTGGAATTTCTTAAAAGAAATCAAAAAAAAAGAAATAAAATTTTTAAAAAGAGGAGGAAAGTTTATTACACATGTTCCAAAAATTAAAATAATAAGTTTTTAATGAATAATAAATATTTAATTAAGTGGATTTCGAACCAAAAAAAAAAAAATTTTATGAATGTTATCAAAACATCAAGTTCAAATGTTGATAATTGGAAGGTTGGGGAGAAAAAAATATATAACTTAAAAAAAGCGTTTTTTTCAATTCTTCCTTTTGAATTTAAAATTAAGACTAAAAAATGGTATCAACCTTTAATTATACAGAAAGAGGTTGGGATACTGGGAATTCTTAAAAAAAAAATTAAAGGTGAAGATTACTATTTATTACAAGCAAAAGTGGAACCTGGAAACTCTAATGGAATACAGTTATCACCAACTATACAAGCTACAAAAAGCAATTATCTAAGAAAACATGGTGGAAAAAGTACAAGCTATCTAAATTTTTTTATTAAAAAAAGTAAAAAAAATAAAATTTTAAGTAGCTTTAGATTGTCAGAGCAGGGCACAAGATATTTCAATAAATCAAATAAAAATATTTTAATTGATTTGAAAAATCAAAAAATCAAAAAATTAAAAAATTTTATTTGGGTAAATAGGAACAACCTTCGATATTTATTGAATAAAAATAATTTATTAAATATGGATACTATTTCAGTAATCTCTTGCTCAATTAAAAAAAACAATTTTGATGAACCATTAAATAATTTTCAAAATATATTAAGAAAAATTAAAAATATTAAAAAAAATATTCAAGTTAAAAAAAAGATTGTAAGTTTTGCTAATCTCAAGTCTTGGAAAATATTAAATGATAAAATATTTGATATAGAAAAAAATTTTTTTTCAATAATTTTTTTAAAAATAAAATCTAATTCTAGAGAAGTAAAACAATGGTCACAGCCAATAATTAGTGATCACTTTATATCTTTAAATGGTTTCTTAATCAAAGAGATAAATAAAACTAATCATTATTTATTGAATGCGACTCAAGAACCAGGTTTAAATGATCCTAAATTTACCTCCTCTGTATCAATTAAAAATTATAGGAAATCAATAAAAAACAAAAAAATAAATTTTCTTAATTTTTTAAATAAAAAAAATGTTTTTAAATTTGTCAACTCGGATGAAGGTGGTAGGTTCTATAAAAATGAAACTCATAATATCATTTCGATAATTTCAGAAAAAGACAATATAATTTTGCCTAAAAATTTTATTTGGGCCTCACATAATCAAGTTGTGGATTTAATTAAAAAAAACTTATTAACGATAGAAGCAAGAAATTTATTTGCTAGTTTTAATATTGATAAAATTCATTAAAAGCTATATTTTAATTTATGATTAAAGTTTGGGATTATCTAAAAGAATATGAGTTCTTGAGAGAGGAAATATTAAACGCTGTTGATGAAGTATTTAAAAATGGAACTTTAATTTTTGGCCCAAAACTAGATGAATTCGAGGAAAAATTTTCAACATATCATGATTGCAAATTTGGTATTGGGGTAGGAAACTGCACAGATGCTATTACAATTGCACTAAAAGCTTTTGACATTGGACCAGGGGATGAGGTAATAACAACTTCAAATACTGCTGTGCCAACAGTGACAGCAATTGTTAATACTGGCGCTTCTGTTAAGTTTGTTGATATTAATGAATACTCTTTAATCGATGTAAATAAAATTGAAAATTCTATAAATAAAAATACTAAAGCTATTATTCCAGTGCATCTTTATGGTCAAATGTGTGAGATGGATAAAATTATGCAAATTGCTTCAAAGCATAATCTTAAAGTAATTGAGGATTGTGCACAATCTCACGGTGCAACCTACAAAAATAAAAAAGCAGGATCAATCGGAGATGTGGGTTGTTATTCATTTTACCCAACAAAGATTTTTGGAGCTTACGGAGATGGTGGGTTTATAACTACAAATAATGAGGAGTTATTTGATAGAATGAAAAGGATACGATTTTTAGGTATGGAAAAAAAGAAAATGTCTTCTGGGCATTGGAATGGAAAGTATTATGCAATTGAACATGGGACAAATTCCAGATTGGATGAAGTACATGCTGCAATTTTGTTAAAAAAATTTCCTTATTTAGATGAGTGGATTGATAGAAGAAGACAAATAGCTGCAAGATACAATGATGAGCTAAAAAATCTTAATATAGATTTACCATTGGAGCACCCTGATAATAAACACGCATACTATATTTATGTTGTTGCTAATCCTGAGAGAGACAGGATAATGACAAGTCTATCTAAAAAAAATATCCATCTTAATATTAGTTATCCATGGCCAATACATATTATGGATGCTTATAAACACTTTGTTTGCTCCACTTGTAATTGTATGCCAATAACTGAACAACGAGCAAATGAAATATTTTCTTTACCAATGTACCCCACTTTATCTGACGATGAACAGGATACAGTTATTAAAGAATTAAAAAAATTAATTTAAATCATTTTATAAAATTAAATCATAATGAAAAAAAATTTCTTTAAAGATTTATGTATTGTTTTAGTTTCATACCGCTCGAGAAAAAAAATTGATAAAACACTTTCAGTAATTGATAAGAAAATATCAATTATTCTTGTTGAAAATTCAATGGATATTTCAATTAAAAAAGAGTTCGAGAATAAGTATAAAAATGTAAGAGTTATTATACCTAGGTCAAATGATGGACAGGGTGCAGCATTTAATTTAGCTGCAAAAAAAACAAATAAAAAATATCTATTATTTATGGATATAGATATAAAAATTAAAAAAAACCAAATATTAAAGTTATTAAAACTTGCAAAAAAATTAAAAGTGTTTGGTGTATTGACGCCTAAAATAAATAACCATAATTACAAAAACTCTACAATTAAAAAAATAAATAAAAATTTATTTGAAGTTTCATTTAATCATGGTTGTGTCATGTTGGTTAAAAAAAATCTTTTTGAAAAAGTTAATTATTTTGATGATAATATTTTTTTGTATTTTGAAGAAAGTGATTTATTTACAAGATGTATTAAAGCAAAATTACCAGTATACATGTACAATAAAGTAAATATTTCAAATCCAATTTCAAAATCAATTGATAAAAAATATCATGATCAATATATTATTGTCAGAAACTGGCACTATTGTTGGTCAAAATTTTATTATTACAAAAAACACTACGGATACTTTGCTGGAATTTTTAAAACTATGCCAAACTTTTTAAGGGCTATTAAAAATGTAATTGTTAGTATTTTTAAATTAGAATTTTCTAAAACTAAATATTTTCATGCAGAAATATCTGGATTATTTTTTTCTTATTTAAATTTTCAATCTTTTTATAGAATAAAAGAATAATATTAAATATCTAAATTACCTTAAGTTTAATAAGTTGATCTAAATTTTCAGCATTAGAGTCTTTACTTGCTACAACTAATTTTTTTACAGGTAATTTAATTTTTAGCGCAGGATCTTTGTAGCTTAGACTATACTCATTACCAATAGATCTATACTCTGTACAACTATAATGAATAATATTTTCTTTCCCAAGCGTTAAAAATCCATGAGCAAATCCAGCAGGTATATAAATTGATTTACAATTTTTATCTGTTAGTTCTACTGTAAATACTTTTCCAAACGTGGATGAGTTTTTTCTCAGGTCTACAGCTATATCTAAGATTTTACCTTTAATAACTGTTATGTGTTTTGCTTGTGGTTTATTTAACTGAAAATGCAAACCTCTTAATACATTTTTTTTAGATTTAGATAAAATTTGAAATTTGAATTTTTTACCGAGAGTTTCCTCTCTTAGCATCTCCATCAAAAATCCCCTTTTATCTTTATGTTTTTTTCTTTGAAGAACAAGCAATCCTTTGAATTTGGTTTTAAATTTTTTTACCATTAGATAAGTTTTTTGAGATACTTAGAATATTCACTATTACCGTAGAATTTTATTGAATTATGAATATTTCTTTTGGAAATCCATTTATTTAACAAAGCAATTTCCTCTAAGCATGCAATTTTTAATCCTTGTTGATTTTCTATAGCTGATACAAAATTGCTGGTTTTATAAAAGTCTTCAATTGATCCGGTATCTAGCCATGCCCCACCTCTACCAATAAATTCTGCAGTTAATTTATTTTTTTTTCTATATTTATTTAATAAATCAACAATCTCTAACTCATTTCTTTTTGATGGTTTAAGTTTTTTTGCATAATCAACCACTTTATTGTCAAAAAAATATAGACCCGTAATTGCTAAATCTGAAAAGAATTTTTTGGGTTTTTCTTTAATTGATAGTATTTTTTTACCTTTTGTTTTAGCAACACCAAAATTTTCAGGATTGATAACTTTATGTAGAATAATTTTTGCACCATTTTTTATACGAACACATTCGTATAACATTTTACTTAATGATTGACCGTAGAAAAAGTTATCACCCAAAATCATTGCTACTTTATCTTTACCTATAAACTTTCTACCTAAAATGAACGCGTCTGGTAAACCTCTTGGTTTATCTTGTTCTAAATAGCTTATTTTAATTCCCAAATTTTCTCCATGATTAAGTAATTTTTTATATTGTTCTAGCTGACCTTTATTAACAATAATAAGAATATTTTTTATTTTTGATAACATTAAAATAGAAAGTGGATAAAATATTAATGGCTTGTCATAGATAGGTAATAATTGTTTATTTACTGCTTTTGTCAAAGGGCTCATTCTAGTGCCCATTCCACCAGCTAAAATAATTCCTTTTCTAATCATTTCGTTCCAAGTCTATCTATAATATCTTTTCTTCTTAAAGATTTATAATATTTTTTATTATTTTTATACCATTCAAAAGTTAATTTTATTCCTTTATTAAAACTTATTTTGGGTTTCCATTTTAAATCTCTTTTAATTTTATTACTATTCAGTGCATATCTAATATCATGCCCAGGTCGATCTTTAACGAATTTTATTTTTACATTTCTTCCAATCGTAGTAATTTTTTTTGAAACATTTAATAAGTTCCTGCATACTTCAAGATTATTAAAATTTTTGTTAGATCCAATGTTATAAAATTCGCCTATTTTTCCTTTCTGAAAAACTTTCAATAATGCTTCACAATGATCTTTTACGTAAATCCATTCCCTAGAATTGATTCCTTTTCCATAAACAGGAAGTGGCTTGTTATTTAATATATTGTAAATTAATTTTGGAATTAGTTTTTCAGGATGCTGTTTTGGACCATAATTATTTGAACAATTTGTTACAATTGCTGGTATTCTATATGTTCTTATATATGAATTAACCAAGTGGTCAGAAGCAGCTTTGCTAGCTGCGTAAGGTGAGCTTGGCTTATATGGATAAGTTTCAGATGATCTCCCTTTAAGAACATCTCCATAAACTTCATCTGTGGAAATATGAATAAGTTTAGAACTAAATCTTTTCGAAAAATTTTTAAAATTTTCAAGTAAATTATATACATCCACTATATTGCTTTTTATAAAATCTGTTGGCCTATCGATTGACCTATCAACATGAGTTTCTGCAGCTAGATTAAAAACACAAACAGGTTTAAATTTATAAAGTATATTTTTAATTTTTTTTTCTCCTATACTACATTTTATAAATTTATAATTTTTTGATTTAATAAAATCTTTTGTATTATAAAAATTCGATGAATAAGAAATTTTGTCAATATTTATCACAAAATAATTTTTCTCTAAAAGCAAATCGACAAGATTGCTTCCAATAAATCCCAATCCACCTGTTACTAAAATTTTTTTCATAAATTTAAATATTTTTACATTACCAAAAAGTATTAGTATACTTGATTACACATTCTGTATGACAATATCTAGGCAAAATTTATCTATAATAATTGTTACATATAAAAGTGAGGATGTTATTTATGATTGTATAAAATCTATCCCTTCGGATATTAATATTTTAATTGTTGATAACTCAGGTGAGCAAGAATTTAAGCAGAAAATTGAAAGCAAATATAATAATGTTTCGTGTATTTTATCAACTAAAAATCTTGGAATGGGCTCTGGTAATAATTTGGGTTTGAGGAATATTAAATCAGATTATGCTTTAATATTGAATCCTGATGTGATCTTAGAAGAAAAAACTATAGATGAGTTAATATTTGCAAGTACCCAAATTAAAGAATATTCGGTTATGGCACCAATTTCTAAAGATAAAAACTATCCTAATTATAAGTCCTCAAAGTACTTATCAGATAAGAGCGATGATGAAAAACCATTTAAAGTTAATTCTATTGATGGTTATGCTATGTTGTTTAATTTAAACAAAATAAATAAACTTAAAGGTTTTGAAAATTATAATTATTTTGATGAAAACATTTTTTTATATTTAGAAAATGATGATTTATGCAAGAGATTAATAGATTTAAATGAAAATATTTATATAGTGCCGAAATCAAAAATAAATCATCTAGGTGCAAGTGGGACATCCAAAAAATATTCAAATCAAGTTGAGATCTCCAGAAATTGGCATTGGATGTGGTCTAAATTTTATTTTAAAAGAAAACACTATGGTTATTTAAATGCTTTAATCAGTGGTTTTCCAAAATTTTTATCAGCAATATTAAAATTTTTATTTTACACAATTTTTAGAATACAAAATAAAAGAGAAATTTATTTTAATAGAGCCTCAGGATATTTAAATGCTTTATTGGGTAAAAAATCCTCTTATAGACCAAAAGTAGACTAGTGACCTGGAAAATTAATTAAATTTTCAACACTATAATTATTTTCAATTAGTTTATCAGATCCACCCAAATCAAAAAGATTTATGACAAAAATAAAAGCCGAGATTTTACCTTTTGAAATTTCTACTAATTTTGCAGCAGCTTCAGCAGTTCCACCTGTTGCAATGAGGTCATCGATAATTAAAACAGAATCTTTTTCGTTTATAGAATCTTTATGAACTTCTATTGTTGCTGTGCCGTACTCAAGTTCAAAATCCACTGAATGAACTTCTGCAGGTAGTTTATTTTTTTTTCTAAGCATTATAAATGGTTTTTTTAATATATATGAAACCGCAGACGCAAAAACAAAACCTCTAGACTCAATAGCTGCAATTTTAGTAAAATTAAATTTTTTAGATCTCTCTACGATTTGATTGATAGTTTCAGCAAATGCGTTTTCATCCTTGATTAAGGTTGTAATATCCCTAAATAAAATGCCTTTTTTTGGATAATCAGGTATTGACCTAATATAATCTTTTAAATTCATAATAGTTAAATATAAAAGTATAAATAATTAAATTTCTAACTATGACAACAAATAAATTAGCAATAATTGGTGGAAGTGGCCTTTATGATGTAGAGGAGTTTAAAGATAGAGAATTAATTGATTTAAATACCCCATGGGGAAAACCCTCAGATCAAATATTAAAAACAAACTATAATAATAAAGAGGTTTTTTTTTTACCGAGACATGGAAGAGGGCATTTTGTTTCTCCATCTAATATTAACTTCAGAGCCAACATAGATGCACTTAAGCAATTAGGTGTAACAGATATTGTTTCTGTATCAGCTGTTGGTTCTCTTAAAGAAAATTTACCTCCTGGAAAATTTGTTATTATTGATCAATTTATTGATAGGACTTTTTCAAGAACTAAAACTTTCTTTGATGATGAGATTGTTGCCCATGTATCAATGGCTTACCCAACCTCTAATGGTTTAATGAATGCATGCGAAGAGGCAATTAAAAAATCCAATATAGATTATCAAAGAAATGGAACCTATGTTGTTATGGAGGGACCACAATTCTCTACATTAGCTGAATCAAATTTATATAGATCATGGAAAGCTGATGTTATTGGCATGACTAACATGCCTGAGGCAAAATTAGCAAGAGAGGCTGAAATTAGATATGCATCTATTTCTATGGTTACTGATTACGATTGTTGGCATCCAGATCATGAAAATGTTGATGTGCAACAAGTAATTAAAGTTTTATTAGGAAACGCTGAAAAAGCAAAAATCATGATTAAAAATTTGATTGATAATTTTGAAAGTCATATTGATCCAAATGATCCCACAAATAATTGTTTAGATGTATCAATTATTACTGCTCCAGAAAAAAGAACAAAAAAGACTATAGAGAAATTAAAAACTGTAGCTGGTAGAGTTTTAAATAAATGAGAATAGAGGGAAAAGAGTACCGAACTATTTGGTTTGAAAATAATGTTGTTAAGATTATTGATCAAACAAAACTTCCTCACCAATTTAAAATCAAAGAACTAAAGACAGTAAAAGATGCAATTAATGCAATTAAAACAATGGAGGTAAGAGGTGCACCTCTAATTGGTGGAACAGCTGCTTATGGTCTAGCTTTGGCAATTCAAGAAAATAATGATCCAGAATTTATAAAAAAAAGTGCAAAAGAATTAATTCAATCAAGACCTACTGCTATAAATTTAAAGTGGGCTGTAGACCGAATGATAAAAAAATTAACAGGAATTGATAGTGATCAACTATTAAATATTGCTTTAAATGAAGCAAAAGAAATATGTGATGAAGATGAAAAATTCTGTGAAAATATTGGTATTAATGGATTAAAAATAATTGAAGAAATTTATAATAATAAGAAAGATACAGTAAACATATTAACTCATTGTAATGCAGGTTGGTTAGCAACTATTAATTGGGGTACAGCCACATCACCAATTTACCATGCTCATAAAAAAGGAATACCAGTTCATGTATGGGTAGATGAAACAAGACCAAGAAATCAAGGTGCAAACTTAACATCATATGAATTAAACGAAGAGGAAATTCCAAACACAATTATTGCTGATAATACAGGGGGTATTTTAATGCAGAGGGGTGAAGTTGACATGTGTATTGTAGGTACTGATAGAACTTTATCTAATGGAGATGTTTGTAATAAAATTGGAACTTATCTTAAAGCATTAGCTGCTCATGATAATAACGTTCCTTTTTATGTGGCTCTTCCAAGCTCAACAATTGATTGGGACATCAAAGATGCAAAAAATATTCCTATTGAAGAAAGAAATTCAGAGGAATTATCTCATGTTGAAGGTATAGACGAAAATAACGAAATTAAGAAAGTTTTGATATACCCACAAAAAAGTAAAGCTATGAATTTAGCATTTGATGTTACACCTGCAAAATATGTAACTGGATTAATAACTGAAAGAGGGATTTCAAAAGCTTCTTTTGATGGCTTAAAAAAATTATTTAAATGAAAAATTTAAGATCTGAAATAATAAAATATTCAAAAATGCTGAATTCAAAAAAGTTATCAGCATTAAGATCTGGCAATATTTCATCAAGGTATAAAGATGGTTTTTTAATTACTCCTTCAGGAAAAAAATACTCAGCATTAAAGAACAATGATATAGTTTTTGTTTCCCTAAATGGATACTTTGATAAAAAAAAAGGAATACCTTCATCTGAGTGGAAGTTTCATCAAGATATCTACAAAAACAAAAAAGAAGCAAAAGCAATTGTTCATGCACATTCAACATGTGCTACAGCAGTTTCTACTCACAAGAGAGGAATACCTTCTTTTCATTATATGGTAGCAATGGCTGGAGGTCATGATATCAAATGTGCAAAATACGCAACATTTGGAACAAGAGAATTGTCAAAAAATATTTTGAAAGCTTTAAAGGGTCGAAAAGCTTGTTTAATTTCAAATCACGGACAGATTGCATTTGAAGAAAGTTTATCAAAAGCATTTGAACTTGCTGAAGAGGTTGAAAATATATCGCTTCAGTATATAACGAGCCTTAAATTGGGTAAGCCTAAGATTCTTACAATTAATGAAATGAAAAAAGTTTTATCCAAAGCAAAGAATTATAAAAGAGGATAGCTAATGACTAAAGTTGGTGAACACATAACTCTAGACATTATTGGTACAACAAAAGAATACGATCCTACAGTATTTGAAAAAGTAATTAATGATATTGCAAAAGCTGCAAAAGTAACAATTCTCAATATATCTAAATATAAATTTGAACCTCAGGGTTTTACAATTCTTGCTTTATTAGCTGAAAGTCACATTAGTTTTCATACATTTCCAGAAAAAGGAATTATAAGTTTTGATTTCTTTACATGTGGAAAAGTAAACCCCTCAGTGGCTATAGATATTGTAAAGAAAGAATTTGAACATAAAAGAATAGTTAAAAAAGAATTTAATAGAGATACAAAATCTCTTTATCATGACATCTATAGTTCACCAGGTTTACAAAAATCATATGTAGTGAATGATGTTTTAGAAGATTTTAAATCTAAAGTTGGTCAACATATAGAAATTTTAGACTTAGAACAATTTGGTAAATCTTTATTTATTGACGGTGAAATACAAGTCGCTTCAACTGATGAGCATTTATATAGCTCAACCTTTGTAGGTTCTGGTTTAGATTTAAATAAAGACAATGAAAGAGCGGCAATTATTGGTGGAGGAGATGGAGGAGTTGCTAGAGAATGTATTTCAAAAAATTTTAACTTTATCGATTGGTACGAACTAGACCCTGAAGTAGTAGATGTTTGTAATAAACATCTTGGAGATATTGGAAAAAAAGCAACAGAAAAAAATTCTGTCAAGTGTGTATGGGGCGACGCATTTGAAAGTATTAAATCAGTAGGTGATGATACTTATGATCATATTTTTGTTGATCTTAATGATGATCAATTCTGCATAGATTTAGCTGCTAAAAATATGGATTCATTAGTAAGAATTTTAAAGCCAAAAGGAGTTATTACTGCTCAAGTAGGAAGTCAGGATAAAAAACCACAGCAGGTTGAAAATTGGTTAAATGTTTTCAATCAAAATTTTGGAAATGCAAAATTATCAAGAGTTTATATACCTAGTTTTGATTGTTCTTGGAATTTTTCTTCTTCAATAAATCATTAATTTTTCTTTTTTCTTTTTTAAAACTGTGAAATAATTATTCCTAATTAAAGGAGAAAATAATGAATATATTCAAAAAAACTATTTTAACAGTTCTTGCTTCTTTTTTTATCATCGGAAATGTTTCTGCTGAAAAAATAAAAATTGGAACTGAAGGCGCTTACCCTCCATGGAATTCAAAAGATGCATCAGGTAATCTTATTGGTTTTGAGGTCGAGCTTGCTCAAGAACTTTGTGCGATCATGAAATATGAGTGTACGATTGTTGAACAAGATTGGGATGGAATGATTCCGGCTTTAGTAATGAGAAAATTTGATGCGATTATGGCTGGAATGTCTATTACTGCTGAAAGACAAAAAACAATTACTTTTTCACAAGGTTATGCTGATGAAGTAGCTTCTCTTGCAGTAATGAAAGGTTCAAGCTTAGAGGGGATGGATACACCAGAAGGTATTAATTTATCTTTGGGTGGATCTGATGTTAAGAAAGCTCTTAAAACTTTAACAAGCGCACTTGCTGGCAAAACTGTCTGTACACAAACAGGAACAATTCATCAAAACTTTTTAGAGTCAGGTGACGTAGGAAGTGTAAATGTTAGAACTTATAAAACTCAAGATGAAGTTAACCTTGATCTAACTTCTGGAAGATGTGATGTTGCTTTAGCTGCAGCAGTAGCATTTACAGATTATGCAGATAAATCAGGTAAGCCAGTTGTATTAGTTGGACCAACTTTTTCAGGTGGTGCATTTGGTAATGGTGTAGGTGTTGGTATTAGACAAGCTAGCGATAGCGCTATTGGAAAAAGAGATGCCAAAATCTTAAAAGACTTCAATAAAGCAATTAACAAAGCTAGAAAACAAGGAATTATTAGCAAACTTGCTATTAAGCACTTTGGTTTCGACGCTTCTATGTAATTCATTTCAGATCTGGCGACTATAATATATAGTCGCCAATCTATATGGAACTTCTCGCATTTGGTAAAACAGGTTGGGGTGATGAATTATTTTATGCAACCCTGATGACAATTGCTGTATCGATTACAGCAATGTTGGTTGGTTTCTTTTTTGCATTAATCTTTACGCCTTTAAAACTTTCAAAATATAAAACTTTAAATTTAGTAGGTAATTTTTACACAACAGTTATTCGTGGAGTACCTGAACTATTAGTTATTTATCTTTTCTTCTTTGGGGGAAGCGGTGCAATTATGTATGTAGCTTCTATTTTTGGTTATTACGAATATATAGAAATTAATGCTTTTGTTACAGGTTCAATGGCTATAGGTATTATTTCTGGAGCATATTCAACAGAAGTATTTCGAGGCGCAATTCAATCAATAGATAAAGGTCA
This sequence comes from uncultured Pelagibacteraceae bacterium, assembly GCA_902598485.1. Taxonomy (GTDB): domain Bacteria; phylum Pseudomonadota; class Alphaproteobacteria; order Pelagibacterales; family Pelagibacteraceae; genus Pelagibacter. Next base: position 48,444 of record CACKBU010000006.1, on the reverse strand, counting down.
ATTTGAAGCTGCAAAGGTGCTTGGCATAAATAAGTTTGGGCAATTTTATAAAATAATACTACCCCAGATGTTAAGATTAGCTATTCCAAATTTAAGTAATGTTTGGCAAATAACATTAAAAGACACATCTCTTATTTCAGTAACAGGATTAGTAGAAATTATGAGACAATCTTATATTGCAGCTGGCTCAACACGGGATCCATTGTTCTTTTATTCTTTTGCAGCAGTTTTGTATTTGTTGCTTACTTACGTGAGTATGAAATTAATTAACAAATTAGAAGTTAAGTATAGTAGGGGGTATTAATGGATTTTGATTTAATGATTACTAGTTTCCCTAAACTTTTAGGAGCAACTGTAGTTACTTTAAAATTATTATCTGCATCATTATTCTTTGGATTATTCTTAGGTCTTCTTTTTGCAATTTTAAGATTAAATAAAAATATATTTATTAATAAATTTGCTTATGGCTATTCATATATATTTAGAGGAACACCATTACTGGTCCAGATTTTTATAATTTATTTTGGATTAGGACAGATTGAGTATTTAAGAACAACTTTCCTTTGGGTTATCTTAAAAGAACCTTATTGGTGTGCAATAATAGCATTTACTTTAAATACTGGCGCATATACCTCAGAAATTTTAAGATCAGCATTTCAAACTATAAAACCAGGAATAATTGAAGCTGGAAAAAGTCTAGGTATTTCAAATAAAATTATATTTTATAAAATTCAAATTCCAATTGCGATAAGACAATCACTTCCAGCATATGGAAATGAAATCATATTGATGATGAAAGGCACTTCACTTGCAAGTACAGTTACTCTAATGGATTTAACAGGTGTTGCTAAATATATAATTTCAACAACTTTTAAACCAATTGAAGTATTCATTGTTGCTGGTGGAATTTATTTGTTCATGACTTTTATCATTCATAATGTGATTAAATATTTAGAGAAAAAGTACAGCTTTCAACAATAATAATGTTTTTATCAGACAAACAAATTAATGATTATCAAAACGATGGTGTAATAATAATTAAAAATGTATTTAAAGATTGGATTGAACCACTTAGAAATGGATTTCAAAAAGTTTTAGACAGTCCAAGTAAGCACGGAAGAGAAAATATAACTGATGATAATGGAAGATTTTTTGAGGATTATTGTAATTGGGAGAGGATAGAAGAATTTAAGGATTGTTTATATAATTCAGCTGGAGCTCAAATAGTTGCAGAAGCAACTAATTCTAAATTTACCCAAATTTTTCATGAACACATATTTTTAAAGGACCCAGGTACTAACAAAGAAACACCTTGGCACCAAGATATGCCTTATTATTGTGTTGATGGTAACGATACTGGAAGTTTTTGGATTCCATTAGATGAGGTTGATCATAAAAATAATCTTAAATTAATTTTAGGTTCTCACAATTGGTCAAAGTTAATTAGACCCACAAAATGGTCAAATAACCAATCTTGGTATGATGATGATAGTGCTTTTATGGATTTACCTCCTTCTAAAGAATTTGAAAAAAATATTTTAACTCCAGAACTAAGTTTAGGGGATGCTGTTTTATTTAATTTTAAAACTGTACATGGTTCAACAGGAAACAATTCTTCTAAATCACGAAGAGCATTTTCGATGCGATTTATTGGAGATGATGTGAAATATATTGATAGAGGCGGACCGACCTCACCTCCATTTGATGGAATCAATTTAAAAACAGGGGATTTGATGAGAGATGATTGGTTTCCTAAAGTTTTTAGTAGCTAGTATATTCTTTAATTTCTTTGATACTTGATCCAGTGTGATTATTCATTTCCAATTTAATTTTTGCTCGATCATCATTTAAAAAATGAACATCTCTGGATAATTTTATAAATTTATCACCAAAATCTTTATTTTTTTCACAATCTCTTTTATCATCTTCTATAACCCACAACTTGGCATTAATTTCTTTTAAATCTTGGAATAATTTATTTAGTTTATCATCAGATTTAACATTTTTTTCTAATTGATCTTTGAGAATCGAATGTTCATTCGATATGAATTTTAGTTTTTCAGGGTCTTTAATTTTTTCTTTTTTAATTTCTAAGATTGAAATTTTGTCTAAAAGCTCACCTACCGATACTTCTACTATAATTTTATTCATAAAATTTTATACTATGTTAAATTGTTAAAAATATGTCTAATATTTTAATCATTAAACATGGATCTTTGGGTGATATAGCTCAAGCTTGTGGTGCAATTCAAGATATTTCTGAGAATCATAAAGGAGATCAAATTTATTTGCTCACAACCAAACCATACTTTGATTTATTTAAAAAAAATCCACATATTTCTGATGTTATTTTAGATAAGCGACTATCAAGACTTAACTTGATTTACTTATATTCATTAATGAAAAAAATAAAAAAATATAATTTTTCTAAAGTTTACGATCTACAGAATTCAAGTAGAACAGCCTTTTATAAAAAAATTTTATTTCCAAAAGCAACAAAAGATACTTGGTCATCTACTGACACAACATTACCTGAAGGAACCACAAAACAAGATTTTGATAAAGAATCTGTTTTATCTAGATTTGATTATCAATTAAAAAGTTCAGGCATCAACACAAATCATACTTTGAAACCTGATTTTTCATGGAGCACAACAGACATATCTCAAATAAAAAATTACCATCAATTAGATAAATTTATTCTCCTTTTTCCTTTTTGTTCTCCTCATTTAACTTCAAAGAAATGGCCTTATTATAATGAGTTAATTGCTATGATTAATCAAAAGTCAGATAACAAATTTAAAGTAGTTGTTGCACCTGGACCGAGTGAAATTAAAGAAGCATCAAATATTAATGCACTCTGTGTTTTAGATAATGGCAAAGCTTTAGACATTTCTCAGTTAGCAACATTAATTAAAGATAGTTCATTTGTTGTTGCAAATGATACTGGACCAGCACACATGACAGCTCATTTAGGTTCAAAAGGAATTGCTTTATTTGGATCTCATACAACTCCTTTTAAAGTAAGTATTGAAAGAGAAAATTTTAAAGCAATACAAGCTCCTGAATTATCTAAACTCTCAGCAGAAAAAGTTTTTGAAAGACTTTCTGAAATTATTTCTTAATTTTTTCTAACACTCTTAAAAATACAGGAACTGTGAAAAGTATAAAAAGTAATCTTATTATATGGTGAAAAGCAACAAAATCTGGGTCTAGATCAAAAGCAATTGCTATTACTGCCACCTCATAAATTCCGCCAGGACTAAATGATAATATTAAAGTTAAAATATTTATATCAACAAAGAATGTTGCAACATATGCTGCAACTAAACCTAGCACAACCAAAATAGTAGTAGCTACAATACTATGAAGAGAATTATTGGCTATCTCTTTAACGGTTTTTTCTGCAAACCTACAGCCCACAGATGCACCAAGAATTAGCAAACAAAAATTCACCGTTTCATCCGGTAATTTGTATGAGGCTATATCTGTAATTTGTAACAAACCACTCGCAAATAATGTTCCAGATAACAAAGCTGCAGGTATTCTAATTTTATCAAAAACAAATATAAAAAAGAAAGAAGCAATAATAAGTAAAATTAAATTGAAATGATTTTGAGCGAAATAATTGAAGTCATCATTTAACAAAATACTGTTGTCAGTATTATTAACTATAATAAATGGAATGACAGTTATTATGATGATTAATCTAATTAAGTGAGAAGTTGCAACTTGAGATAAATCTGTTCTTTCATTTTCTGCTAAAATCATTAAAGGACCCAGTGCACCAGGTGCTGCTGAAAATATTGAAGCTTTTTCTCCATAATTTGCAAATTTTTGGAGATATTTAGCTACAACTAAAATACAAATTATTATGTAGATTAACATAATTAATGAAGTCCAAATCCAATCAAGTATTTGATTAAATAGATTTTGGTCTATGTAATTTCCAATATGCAAACCTAAAATTATCAAGATAAAACTTAATACAATTTTTGGCATAATGATTTTTAGACCTGATAAAGCAGCAATTGATGTGATAATCATTGGACCCAAAAACCAAGCAAGAGGAATATTAAAATATTGAGCTATGATCGCGGTAGGAAAAGAAATTATTAAAACTGAAATAAATTTAATTGAAAATACTTGTTTTGCATTTTCAAGATAAGATTTGATTTGATGTTTAATCATTCATTAAGCTTCTATCATCTACTATGTAAAAGATAAGAAAAAATGTATTAGTAAACAAAGTGAAAATTTAATTTTAAAAATTAATAAAATTTAAAGTTTTATTAATATTTTTTTTGAGAAAACACTTTCAATTAAAAGTTGTGTTACTTAATTAGAGGTTGAATAAAGATTAAGACTATAATTAACTTACATTTTTAAATTAGAGAGGGATAAATAATGAAAAACTTAAAAAAAATAGTTTCAGTATTATTCTCAGCAATCCTATTATTCTCAGCAACAACTACAAGCTCAGTAGCAATTGACAAATTGCACTTTGTAATTGGTGGTGGTGCTGGTGGTGGTTGGGATGGAACCGCTAGAGGTACTGGAGAAGCTTTAACGAAAGCTGGTATGTTAAGTAGTGCATCATTTGAAAATATGTCAGGTGGTGGTGGTGGTAAAGCTTTAGCTTACATGATCAATACTAAACCTGCTAATACAGTTTTAGTTCAATCAACACCATTAGTATTAAGATCAATTACTAGACACAAAGGTTATGTAAAAGGAAGTGGAACTTTATCTTACAAAGATGTTGTGCCAATCGCTGGTGTAATTGGTGACTATGGTGCTATCGCAGTTGCAAAAAGTTCATCTTTCAAAAATTTTAAAGATGTAGTTGATGCTTACAAAAAAGATCCAAATTCAGTTAAAATGGCTGGTGGATCAGTGAGAGGAAGCATGGACCATTTAATTGGTGCTTTAGCTTTCCAAGCTGCAGGTGCAGATCCGAATGCTGTTCAATACATTCCTTATGATGCTGGTGGAAAAGCTTTAGCTGGACTTTTATCTGGAGAAACTCAAATAATATCAACTGGTTTAGGTGAATTGATGGGTGCAAGAGACCAAGTAAGAATTATTGGTATTACTGCGCCTTCAAGAGTTTCTGATGCACCAGATGCACCAACTCTTAAAGAACAAGGATATGATGTACAATTCGTTAACTGGAGAGGTTTCTTTGGCCCTCCAGGTATGAGCAATGCTGATAGATCAGCTATTGCAAAAATGCTTGGCGATGTACAAAAAACTCCTGAATGGGAAACTGTCAGAGCAAGAAATGCTTGGGTTAATATTTATAATCCAGAAGGCAAGTTTGTTTCTTTCTTAGAAAAACAAACTCAAGAAATGACAGCTCTTATGAAAAAATTAGGAGTTATATAATCCTTAGGATTATTTGAAATTAGAGCAGTGAATATAAATACTACAAAAATTATATCACTGCTCTTTTTTATTTTTTCAGCATTTTATTTATATACTGCTTACCAGATTCAAGTATTTGCATTTGATGAAAATGCACCGTTTAATGCCAGAACATTTCCAATTTATTTAGGTTATGCAGGATTATTTTTTTCTGGATTAAAACTTATTCTACCAGATCCAAATACAATTAAAGTAGAACATAAAAGCTTAGAGTATAAAAAAACAGGTACACTTATACTGATTGCAATTATTTATGGAGCTACAATTTTAAAAGTTGGATATTTTTTAACTACATCTTTATTTTTATTTGCGTCATATTATTTTTTAGGAGAACGAAGATGGATTTTAATGTTTTTATTGTCCTTTCCATTTGTTGCTGCCTTTATGTATCTCCTACACGGTATTCTTGATATATATTTGAGGGATCCATTCTTACAATCAATAGGAGTTATGGGATGATTGAAGGAATTTTAATTGGATTAACAACAGCAGTTACTTTTCAAAACATATTAATGGTTATAGTTGGTTGTTTTTTTGGAACAATCATTGGAATGCTTCCTGGTCTTGGGCCAATGACAGCTATCGCATTGATGATACCAATCACTTATGGTTTTGATCCTGCAACAGGATTAATTTTGATGGCTGGCGTTTATTATGGAGCAGTATTTGGTGGTTCTACTTCTTCTATATTATTAAATGCACCTGGTGTTCCTGGAACTGTTGCAACTTCATTTGATGGTTATCCTATGGCACAACAAGGTAAAGCAGGTAAGGCTTTAGCAATTGCAGCTTGGAGTTCGTTCGCAGGTGGAACATTATCTGCAATTTATTTATTATTTATGGCACCAAGTTTATCAAAAGTAAGTTTATCTTTTAGGTCGCCAGATTATTTTGCTTTAATGATTTTAGGTTTAACTGCTATTGCTGCTTTTTCATCTAAAGGACAATTTTTAAAAGCTATGATGATGGTTGTACTTGGCTTGATGTTAGCATCAGTTGGTCAAGATAGTTTGTCTGATATTACAAGATTTACATTTAACAATATGAACTTAACTGACGGGATTAGCTTTGTGTTAGTTGTGATGGCAACATTTGCAATGAGCGAAGCCTTAACAATTATTTTAAAAAGAAATGATCCAACCAGTGCTGCTAAACAAGTTTCTTTAACTGAATTAGGCTCAATTAAAATTAATAAAGAAGAACGAACCAAAATGTACAAAACAATTCCAAGATCATCTTTAATTGGTTTTTTAATTGGTGTTTTGCCTGGAGCTGGTGCAACAATTGCATCATTTTTAGCTTATGGAATGGAAAGAAACGTAGTTAGTGACGAAGAAAAAGAAAAATTTGGTAAAGGAAGTGTAAATGGTTTATCTGCACCAGAAACTGCAAATAATGCAGCTTGCTCAGGTTCTTTTGTGCCAATGCTTACTTTGGGAATTCCTGGAAGTGGAACAACTGCGGTAATGCTAGGTGCACTTTTAGGATTTGGTGTTCAGCCTGGTCCTAGACTTTACATGACTAATCCAGAGATTTTTTGGTCAATAATTATGTCTATGTATATTGGGATGGTAATTCTTCTTATATTAAACTTACCACTCATTCCCTATATAGCTAGAATTCTTACTGTTCCTAAAAATTATTTAATTCCTCTAATTTTATTTTTCTCTGTTACTGGGATTTACGTAATGTCGTTTAATAATTTTGATATTTATTTAATGATTGGAATAGCTGTAGTAGCTACCTTTTTAAGATTATATGATTTTCCAATGCCACCTTTAATATTAGCTTTTGTTTTAGGTGGATTGATGGAGGAAAATCTTAGAAGGTCTTTGTTATTAAGTAATGGTTCATGGGAATTTTTGTGGGACAGAACATTAACTGCATGTATCCTAGCAACTACAATTTTAATTGTAGTTTGGCATATTTACAAAACCTTTAAGAGAAAAAATTAAGATTTAATATCTATACGTTTTCTAATGATTTCTTTATCAAGCTTCATTTCACGATATGACATAATTAAAACACCTAAAAATATAACACTAGCACCAATCCAAGTGAAGAGATCTGGTGTTTCACTAAAAACATAATATCCAATTAAAGAAGCAAAAACTAAACTTAAAAACGAGTATGGTTGTGTCATACTAACATCTACTAATTTGTATGCGTGATTAATGCAAAGATGTAGCAATGTACCAAATAAACCTGCAAAAAATAAATAAATCAAAGTTTGAAAACTAGGTGTTTGCCAATAAAACAACGCAATAATGAAACTAAAAATTGTCATATACGTGTATCCATAAGATAAAATCGTAATCGAACTATCATCTTTTGCGATAGTTTTTGTAATTATAATCACTATTGACCACATAAAAGACGATGCTAGTGCCATATAAACTCCAAGAGAGATTTCAATTATTCCGGGTCTTAAAATTATTAACATCCCTATAAATCCTAAAACCAGTGCAAAACTCCTGTATATGTAAATTTTTTCTCCTAGAAATAAAACTGCCAATATTGTTACTATAAAAGGAACCACAAAAGATATAGCTGTAGCTTTTTCAATTGGCATCATTACTAAGGCTGAGAAATATAATAACATTGAAGGCAAGTTTAAAACCGCTCTTAAAAAATGTTTTTTATGATGATTTGTTTTAAACACTGTAAAATTAGATTTTAGAATATAGGGAAAAATAATTAAGAAACCAAATAAAAATCTAAAAAAACCCGCAACATAAACATTAACATCTTCTTGAGCTAATTTTAAAAAAGTTAACATCAATGTTCCGCAAAAAACTGAGATTATAATTAAAAAAATTGCTAATTTATTTTTTGAAATCAATTTAGTATCTTTTTGTATTCTTCAATTATTTTTGACCATTGAAATTTATTCACAAATTCTTTCGCATTTTTCCCAAACTCTAAATATTTTTTATTTTCCAATATTGAATTTATAGAAGAATAAATGTCATCAAGATTATTTCCATCACATATCAGACCAGTCTTTTCATGAATAATTGCATCTGCTGCACCGCCATCTTTACCACCAATTGATGGAATACCGTATTGTGCAGCTTCAACATACACAATACCAAAACCTTCAACTGATTTTTTATGGATTATGGATGGCATTACAAAGATATTTGATTTTGAAACTAATGCATTTTTTAAATCACTACTAATGTCTTTAAAAAACATAACTTGTGCTTCAAGATCTAGTTCTTTTACCAGTTTTTTAATATTTTCTTCTTCTTCTCCATATCCAATACAAATGTAAACAATATCAGGATAAATTTGTTTTAAATTTCTTAAAGCCATTACTACTTTTTCATGATTTTTACGTTTATCAAATCTTGAAACTGTAATTAGTCTTGGATTTTTAATTTTAAGTATACTTTCAACTTTATCTAAAGTTTTTTTATTTAATTCTTCAGCAGGATCTACACCTGGATTTATTACAATTACTTTATTTGCACTAATACCAAGTTCTATTGCTAGATTTTTTGTAAACTGAGAATTTGCTATAACTTTTTCAACATTATTTAAAACACTAACCACTCTTTTATTTTGACCAGAACCTTTAGGATGGTTGATTTCTTTACTATGAATTAAACAGTATTTTTTCTTTGAAGTTTTAATAAGTTCTAAACTTTTCCAATGATCAGCAATAACACCATCTATTTTATTTTCTTTGATATATTCATTAATTAATTGTGCCTTTCTATATTTTCTAAGTAATTTAATTCCTCCAACTCTTTCGATTGAAAATGATGCTTGTTCATCAAAATTTTTGTGACCTTCTATATGATCTGCAAAAACTTTTATCATGAAGTTTTTAGACAGTTCTTTTGAAAGACCCCACATTAAATTTTGCATACCTCCAAGTTCAGGTGGAAATGATCTAGTTACAATTATATACATTAATTATACTTCCATTTAATACTACAGCCCGCACTAGGTATTTGATTTTTAGGACCTTTTCCGGTTTCAGCTATTTGCTTCATGGCTGTTAGCAGATCACTTTCGCCTTCTTTAACTGGAATAAATTTTTTAAGTTCTCTTAATCGTCCCCTGTATTGAAGTTCTAGATTTTTATTATAACCAAAAAAATCTGGAGTACATACAGCATCATATGCTTTAGCAACTTCTTGAGTTTCATCATGCAAGTATGGAAAATTGAAATGATTTTCATTTGAAAACTTAATCATGTTATCAAACGAGTCTTCTGGATAATTAATAAAGTCATTTGAACAGATAGCAACTGAGTTGATAGCAATTTTGTTCAATTCACCACAGTCTTCAACTAATTCTTTAGTAATCGCTTTTACATATGGACAATGATTACAAATGAACATTATCAAAGTTCCATTTTCACCTTTGATATCATTTAAAGACAGAATTTTATTATCAGTAGATTTTAATTCAAATGGAATAGCTTTTTGACCAAAATCACATATTGGAGTTTGTATAGGCATAATGTAAAATATATAGATTATGTTTTATGATTTAAAAGATAAAAAACCAAAAAACTCTGGCGAAAATTGGGTAGCTCCGAATGCTACAATAATAGGAGATGTTACTTTAGAAAAAAATACGAGTATTTGGTTTAATGCAGTGCTTAGAGGAGATATTGAAAATATTCATATTGGTGAAGGATCTAATGTACAAGATGGAAGCGTATTACACACAGATCCTGGATGTCCTTTAAAAGTAGGAAAAAATGTTACTGTTGGTCATTTAGTTATGCTTCATGGATGTACCATTGGAGATAATAGTTTAATTGGAATTGGAGCTGTCATCTTAAATAAAGCTAACATTGGAAAAAATTGTATAATAGGGGCCAAAGCCTTAATTACAGAAAATAAAGTTATACCTGACAATTCTCTGGTTGTAGGCTCTCCAGGTAAAGTTATTAGAGAAGTTTCAGATGAAGAAAAAAAAGCAGTGTTTGAAAATACAAAACATTATCAAGATAATTGGAAAAAATATTCGAAATCAATTTTTTAAAGGAGATAAATGCCAGCAGGCTACGTAATTGCTCAATTAAAAGTAACTAATCCTGAAAATTACAAAGTTTACGTTGAAAAGGTTACGCCACTTGTAAAAAAACATGGTGGAGAATTTTTAGTAAGAGCTGGTGAGTTTCAAATTTTTGACGGTGAAACAAAATTTCCTAGAATTATTATTCTTAGATTCCCTACATATGAAAAAGCATTAGAATGGTATAATTCTGAAGAATACAAACCAATAAAACAAATAAGATTAGATAATTCCGAAGGTACAAATATAATTATTAAAGGAATTTAAAGAATAATTCATTTACTTAAATAATAGATCATTCACCGAATAAACTATCAATAAAATTATTATTAAAAATAAAATTAAAAAAGATAATTGTCCACTTAACTTTGATTTAATTTTGGTTTTACCCTCTTTAAATTTTTTAAAATGAATACTGCCCAATCTCATTACAGCTAATCCTAAAATTATAAGAAATGCTGTAAATATATATTCAGTAACCATCTATGGAACTAGCCAGGTATCTTTATTATTTTCTAAATTAAACTTAGCTCTTCGATGGCCTTTAGCTGCCAAGTAAAGCCATTCTATTGATTTAATCTTACACTGTATGACAGTAAAGTTTTTGTAACCTTCTTCACTTTGTTCTTTTGTGTAGTCAAAATTATCTAATTCTGGTTTTAGTCCAGAGGTTGGTAGATCTGATTCAGTTCCTGGACCATTATCAACTAAATAACATTTCCTACTTATATGCTGGGTTTTAGACCACGATTCTTTTGTTACATTATTATTGTGATTAATAATGCATTCTACTTTTAATCTGACCTGTATCTTTTCATCTTTATCATAAAATAACATTGCAGCATTTTTATTTGCTTTTAGCTTTTCTATTTTATCTGATCTAATATCACTATGATATTGCACAATATTATTTGATTGGTCTGATTTTCTTAAAACTACAATTCTTCCATCTAAGTCAGATTGATCCCCACAAATAAACACAGGTATTCTAAAAGGAGAACCTCTGTCTTTCACAGCATTATCCAGCATTGACCAAATCTTCTTTTTGATCTCTGCAAAGTCCTCGTAATAAGGAACTGTATCCGTCACAAATATTATTTTTTCTTTTTTAATCTAGCAATCAAACCTGAGCTATCCCAACGATTTCCACCCATTTCTTGAACTTCAGCATAATAGCCATCAATAATTTCTGTTATAGGAACTGGTGAGCCATTTTTCTTTGCTTCTTCAATTGCGATTTTTAAATCTTTTCTCATCCAATCAATAGCAAAACCATAATCAAACTTATCATCAGTCATAGTTCGGTATCTATTTTCCATTTGCCAAGATTGTGCTGCACCCTTAGATATTGTTTCCATAACTTTATCCATATCTAAGCCAGCGTTTATTCCAAAATTAATTGCCTCTGACAAACCTTGAACTGTTCCAGCAATACACATTTGGTTCATCATCTTTGTTAACTGACCACTTCCACAAGGACCAATTAATTTTACTTTTTTACTGTAACAATCAATCACAGGTTCAGCCTTTTTAAACACTTCTTCATCGCCACCAACCATTACTGTTAGTATTCCGCCCTCAGCACCAGCTTGTCCACCAGAAATAGGGGCATCTAAAAAACTAAACCCTTTATCATTTGCTTTTTTATTTAATTCTCTTGATACTTCTGCAGATACAGTTGAGTTATCAATAAAAATAGACCCAGCTTTTGCTGTGTTGAATAATCCATTTTCTCCAGTTGCTACTTCTCTTAAATCATCATCATTACCAACACATGTAAAAATGAAATCAGCACCATCTGCAGCCTCCGCAGGTGTATTGGCCATTTTACCTTTATATTCACCAATCCATTTTTCAGCTTTAGATTTAGTTCTATTAAAAACAGTTACATTGTGTCCGGCTTTTGATATATATCCAGCCATTGGGTAGCCCATAACACCAAGACCTATGAAAGCAACATTACAAGTCATAATTTTTTTCTATGTTTAAAAGTTTAAGTTTAAAAGTAATTGTATTTGGATTTATTTTTACATTTTTTTCAAGTTTTGGACAGAGTTTTTTTCTTGGCCTATTTAATTCTAGTATTAGAGACGCCTTATTAATTACACATGGACAATTTGGCTCAATTTATGCATCAGCCACTTTACTAAGTAGTATTGTTTTAGTTTGGATTGGAAAAAAAATTGATGATGTAAACATATTAAAGTTTGCTTCTTATGTGATTATTTTTTTATCTGCTTCTTGCTTTATATTTTCAAAAATTTCATCTGTTATTTTTTTATTTATAGGAATTTTTTTAATGAGATTAGCTGGACAAGGATTATCAAGTCACACAGCAACAACAACCATATCCCGTTTTTTTGAAAAAAATAGAGGAAGAGCTTTAAGTACAAGTTGGTTAGGATTGTCATTTGCTGAATTTATAATGCCAGTTTTAATTGTTTTTTTATTAACTTTTATAGAATGGAGAGATATTTGGGTTTCAATATCTATTTTAGTTATACTTGTTTTACCTATTGCAACTTTTCTTTTAGTTAAAGATGTTAAGCTTGATACGAGAGAAGAATCTAAAATTGAGGAAAATAATAAAGAAATTAAACAATGGGAAAGAATAGAGGTTTTAAAAGATTATAGATTTTACATCATTTGTATGACGATGTTAGCAATGCCATGGATTGCTACTGGATCTTTTGTTTATCAGTCTTTTATATCCTCCTCTAAAGAATGGGGACCTTATGTGATTGCACAATCATTTATGGCTTACTCTATTTTATCAGTAATTACTCTTTTTATATCTGGATTTTTAATTGATAAATTTTCAAGTAGAAAATTATTAATCTATATGAATATCCCACTTCTTTTTGGTACTATAGTTCTTTACTATTTTGATGCACCGCTGTCTTCTTTTGTATTTTTTGGTTTAATGGGGATAACCAATGGTTTGGCAAACGTGCTTGGTTCCTCAACTTGGGCTGAGATTTATGGTGTTAAATATATTGGGTCCATAAAAGCCTTAACAACTGCATTGATGGTGTTTTCAACAGCATTTGGTACGGCTCTATTTGGCTTTCTGATTGATATTGGTTTTTCAATTGAAGACATAGCCGTTGTTTCAGGAACTTATATCTTTGGCTCAATTATTCTTCTTTATTTAGTTAAAAATAAGTTAAATCCTCATTATTTAGAAAAATAGCCCTTGATTTTTAAAGACTCACTGTGTAGATACTCTGCATGGCTAGAGTTACTGTAGAAGACTGTATAGATAAAGTTGAGAGTCCTTACGAATTAGTACTTGTTGCTAAAGAAAGAGCTACTCAACTTAATGCAGGAATAGAACCAACAATTGATAGAGATAACGATAAAAATACAGTTATTTCATTAAGAGAAATTGCAGAAGAAAAAATTAAAGTTTCAGATTTAACTGATAGCGCTGTTTACAAACTTAGAAAACATGTTGAACAGGTTGATGATACTGCAGAAGATGATGAAGAAATAGGTGATGATTTTGAAAATCTATACAAAGGCGAAATTTCAAAAAGTGGTACACCAATTTTACCATCTAAAAGAGCAAGAAAAACACCTGACAAATTTCAAGTAACAAAAGAAGATTTAGCTGAGCTATCTGAAACAGCTACAGCAGAGGTTGATAATTCGGGAGGCGAAGAAACTATGAATGAGCAAGGAGAGGTTTCTTTAGATGAATTATCAGAGACAGAAAATCAAGAAGCAGACGTATCTTCAGACGACACTGAAGCTTCAAACTCTTAAAAAAATAATATAAAGTTATAGCATGAATAGGAAAGTGTCAGTTGCTCCTATGATGGATTGTACAGATCGTCATGAACGATATTTTCTTAGATTAATATCCAAAAATACTCTTCTTTATACTGAGATGATAGTCGATGAAGCCATAAACAGAGGAGATAAAAAAAAGTTATTAGAGTTTAGTATTAATGAGAAACCTGTTGCACTTCAATTAGGAGGCTCTTCTCCAAAGCTTTTAGCTGAAGCCACTAAAATAGGTGAAAATTTTGGTTATGATGAAATTAATCTAAACTTAGGTTGCCCAAGTAAAAAAGTTGAAAAAAATAGATTTGGTGCTTGTTTAATGAAAGAGCCAAATTTAGTGGCAGATTGTTTGAGTAAAATGCAATCAGTTACAAAGCTTCCAGTAACTATAAAAACAAGAATTGGTTACGATGATGTAGAAGATTATGAAAATTTACATAGTTTTATTTCTACCTTAAAAGAAACTGGAGTTAAAACTTTCATCATTCATGCAAGAAAAGCAATGTTAGGTAAATTTACACCTAAGCAAAATTTAAATATTCCTCCTCTAAAATACGAATATGTTTATAATTTAAAAAAAGATTTTCCTAATGAAGAGATTATTATAAATGGAGGAATAACTTCAGTAGATGAAATAAAACCTCATTTAGAAAAAACAGATGGTGTAATGATAGGAAGAGCTGCGTATCATACCCCTTATTTATTAGCAGATATTGAAAGAGAAATATTTAATAATGACGATGTTCCAAGCAGACAAGATGTAATTGAACAGCTTATTCCTTATGTTAAAGAAGAATTAAAAAAGGGAACAAGATTAAATCAAATCATGAGACATACTCTTGGTTTATTTCATGGTCAAACAGGTGCAAGTTATTGGAAAAGATATTTAAGTGAAAACATGTGTGTAAGAGATGCCGATGTGAAAAAAATTGATCACATTATGGATAAAATTAAATACAATAATGTAGATACTAGAGTAGGCCAGTCTGCTTAATTCAATTTTAACAAACGAATACAGTTATATTATTTTATTAATGGTTTTAACAGCGATTCCAGTTGGTTTTGTTGCTGGATTATTTGGTATTGGAGGAGGGTTAATAACTGTTCCCTTTTTATATTTTATTTTTGGTTCTTTAGAAATTGATCCTCAATATGTTATGCACCTTGCCGTTGGAACTTCCTTTGCAATTATAATACCAACATCTACAGTTTCAGTTTTAACACATCACAAATTTAAAGCTGTTGATTTCGATATTGTTAAAAACTATGGTTTGTTTGTTGTACTAGGTGTTGTTGTTGGTACTGCTTTTGCAGCTTCTTTAAAAACTAAATCCTTGGTTTTATTTTTTTCTATAATGATTTTATTTTTAGGAATTTACTTACTTTTAATAAAAGAAAAGGAACAAACCATAATTGTTAAAATGAAATTACATCTAAAAGTAATTCTTGGTTTTCTTGTTGGGTTTATATCTGCTCCTATGGGTATAGGAGGAGCTGTAATGAATGTTCCTATCCTTAAGTTTTTTGGTTATTCAATAAATAAAGCTATAGGTAGTGCAGCAGCTATAGGTTTTTTAATTGCTCTATTTGGAGCAATAGGTTTTTTAATTTCAGGAAATTATTTAAACTCAAGTCTTCCATTAAGTATTGGTTTTATAAACATACCAGCTTTTTTAATTTTCATACCGATTACAACTTTTATGGCTAGGATAGGAGCTAAAACAGTTCATAGTATTGATAAGAATAAAATTAGTAAATTTTTTGGAGTTTTTCTTTTAGTTGTTTCAATTAAATTTTTTTACGAATACTTAAAATTATAACAAGTAAAAAAAAGAGGTGACTTCAGTCTCCCTCCATCACCTCACGATTCCAAACTAAGTGATTCTTTAAATATCTAAGAACACTTATTAGTTGAAAATGCATTTTGTTAACTAATTTAAAATCAGACAATCTTAAGTTGTATTTGGTCTGAAAAAAAAACTCAATTTAGCCACACATAATATTTAGTGTTATTATTCTAATTGATACTTTTAAAAATGGTTTCAATAAAAGACATTAATAAAAATATTAAAAAGAATTTATTTGATCCAATAGATAAAACTAAAAATAAATTTTCCTCACTTTTAAATGATTTTAAAAAAAACAAAGTTAAAAAAGATTTAGCATTACAAAAACAATTAGAAAAAGAGAAGAAAAGAGAATTAATTTTAGAAAAAAAATTAGCAAAAAAAGCTAAACAAGACGAACTTAAAGAAGAAAGAAAGAAACTTCTTTTTCAAAAAAAATTAATCATTGAAAATGAAAAGCTGAAAAAAAAGAATGAAGAGAAAAGACAAAAAGTAGAAGCTCAAAGAATTAAAATAGAACAGAAAAAAATTAAAGACGAAGAAACTAGAAAACTTAGAGAGGAAGCCAGAAAGCTTAAAGAAGAAGATTTAAGGCTAAAAATGTTAGAGAGACAAAGAATTAGAGAAGAAAATATTAGAATTAAAGAGGAAGAATTAAAAAATAAAGAAATTGAAGCTCAAAAGAGAAGAGACGAAAAAGAAAAGGAAAGACAAGAAAAATTAAGATTAAAAGAAATTGAAAGGAAAAATAGACTTGAGGAAGAACAAAGATTAAGAGAGGCAGCCAGGAAGCTGAAATATGAGCAAGAAAAACTTAAAGAAATGGAAGAAAGATTAAGAGACCTAGAAACCGAAAGACAACAGGAAATTCAAAGACAGATTTTAAAAGAGGAGGCTGAGCAAAGAGCCAAGGAAGAGGAATTAAGAATTAAAGAAAAAGAACTTAAAGAAGCAGAAAGAGAAAGAATAAATAAAGAAAATGAAAGACGTCAAAGAGAAAGAGAATTGAAAATAGAAGAGGAAAGACAAAAAAGAATTGAAGAAGAAAACGAGAGAATTCGATTAGCTGAAATCGCTCAAAAAGAGAGAGAAGATGAGGAAAATAGGCGAATGAAAGAATGGGAGAAAAAATTTGATGAGGAACAAAGACTAAAAGAAGAAGAGCTTGTAAAAAAATTTTATAGTGATGAAATTTCTGAGCGAGATAATAATCATAACATTGACAGTCTTGAAAATAAAACTGAGGAAGATAATTTAGAAACTAAAACTGATAAGGATGATTTAAAAAATTAAATTTATACAAAAACCCAAAATTACAGTTTTTGAAATAAGAGGTTGCCTCAGTCCAATTCTATTAACTCATCAACTTTTTTACCTAATTATTATTTCTTATTTTAACAACTAATAATTGTATTTATGTTTATTATTTAGTTATAATGTATTAATAAGGTGCTTCTATGAGTGAAGAAAAATTATTAAGTATTATTGTACCAATTTATAATGAGGAAAATACAGTAAAAGAAATTTTGACAAGCCTCACTAAATTAAAAGAAAAAGTTCAATCAATTGAAATTATTGTAGTAAACGATGGATCCACGGACAACTCTTTGAAAATTTTAAATGAAAATCACGATCTTTATGATTGTTTAATTAAAAATTCACAAAATAAAGGCAAAGGAAATGCAGTAAAAAGTGCTTTAGAAAAAGCATCAGGAAAATATATTACATTTCAGGACGCAGATTTGGAGTATGACCCTAACGATTTTCTTAAATTTACTAAATTAATCAGTAAATTTTCTCCTGACTTGATTATAGGATCAAGATTTAATTATGCTGATTATACTAGATCTCATCATTTTTTTAACAAAATTGGAAATTACTTTATTACATTCCTATTCAATATAATTTATCAAACAACTTTTACAGATGTATATTCTTGTTACGCATGTTTTAAAAAAGAACTTCTTAATTATGATAATTTGAAAACAAATGGTTTTGAACAACATGCTGAAATATTGTGTAAAGTGGTAAGGAATGGAAAAACTTTTTACGAAGTGCCTATTAATTACAATGGAAGAACTCATGATGAAGGTAAAAAAATAAAATTTTATCACATATTTGCGGTTATATTCCAAATCATAATTGGAAAATTTAAATAATTATGAAAAAAATAGTTATAACAGGTGGACTTGGATACATCGGAACCGAATTATGTAAGATATACTCTGGATATAGTTGGAATGATAAGATTATAGTAATTGATAACCGTTTCATATCAGAAAGAGTAAATCAAATTAGAAATTGGAATATGGAATTTATTCAAGGCGATATATTAGACAAAGAATTAATAAAAAAATATTGCAGTGATGCAGATATTGTTCACCATCTAGCTGGGATTACTGATGTCCCTCGAGTCAAAAGTGAAAGTAATGATAAGCATGATCTTAGAATAAAAGAGGTCGCAGAGGAAGGGACTCAAAATATATTAGATGTGATTAAACAGGATTGCAAAATTATAATGCCTTCAAGTCACGTAGTTTATGAGGGTCTTGAGAAGGTTAAAACTAATATTGAGGAGGATGAAACTACTTCTCCTATATTAGCTTATGGTAAGTCAAAGGATTATAATGAAAAACAACTTAAAGCCTCAGGAAAGAATTATATTATTCTAAGACTGGGTTCAGTTTATGGATATTCAACTGACACAGCAAGAGTAGATATTATGGCAAACTTTTTTTCAAAAGTAGCTTCACAAAACGGTACATTAAAACTTTTTGCTGGGGGTAGACAAATTAAAAGTTTAGTTCCGTTAATTGATGTTGCGAGATGTTTTAAGTTCATGGAACAAAGAGATGATCTTAACTCAGAAGTATTCAACGTAACTAAGGACACAATTACAGTAAAAGAAGTTGCTGAAATATGTAAAAAAATAAATCCAAAAATAATATTAAAAGAAACAAATGATGAAGTTCCTAATATGGGTTTTTCACTTTCTAATAAAAAAATTACTAGTACAGGTTTTGAATTTTTATATTCTCTCGAAGAAAGTATAAAAGAAATGATAGTAAAATGGTCTAAACAAGATTTAATTAAAGATTTAGAACATGTAAGAGATGGCAAAGATGAATTTGTAGATGAAAGAGGAAAAATTAGTAATCATGAACTAACTGAACCTGTTAACTTAATTGGGTTAATAGATTCAAAAAAAGGCACTATTAGAGCAAATCATTATCATCCACAACAAGAACAAAAATGTTTATTTACCAAAGGTCAGATTATTGAAATTTTTCAAGACATACTAAATCCTAATTCACCAAAAATTACCCAAGTAGTTAATGAAGGCCAATTATCAATAATAAAACCAAATGTTGCCCATACAATGGTTTTCACCAAAGATACTACATTTTTGAATTTAGTTAGAGGTGAGAGAGATCATGAAAATTATGGAATTTCTCACACAATTAGACATTGGTTTGTAGATGAAAAAGAAAGAGATATGCTTTTAAAATACTATAAATTTGATTGTAGATCATGTGGTGAAACTAAGCTTAAACGAGTTGTGTCACTTGGTTACCAACCATTAGCAAATAATTTATTGTCTAAAGTAAATGAAAAAACTGACCTTTATCCATTAGAACTTAATTATTGTCCAAAATGTCATAATTGCCAACTTTCTGTTGCTGTTGATCCAAAAAAAATGTTCTCAAATTACTTGTATACTTCATCTACATCAAAAAGTTTTAGGGAGCATTTTTCTAAGGCAGCAAAAAAATATATAAGTGAATTCAAGTTAAAACCAAAAATATCTTACATAATTGACATTGGTAGCAATGATGGTGTTGCACTAAAACCATTTAAAGACTTAGGTTTTAAAAAAATTTTAGGTATCGAACCTGCTAAAAATTTAGCTAAGCTTTCAAACAAGAATAAAATCAAAACTCTAAATATTTTCTTAAATAAAAAAAGTATTAAAAACATAAAAGGAAATGCAGATTTAATTCTTGCCTCAAATGTTTTTGCTCATTCAGATAACCTTAAAGAAATGGCAGAATGTATGATAAAACTTTTAAATAAAAAGGGGACAATTATTATTGAAATTCAATATTTGCTAAATACATTGAAGGATTTGACTTTTGATAATATTTATCATGAGCATTATAATTATTGGTCACTAACATCATTAATTAATTTTTTTAATCAATTTGACGTCAAAATATTTAAAGCAGAAAAAATAAATACCCATGGTGGTTCTTTGAGAGTTTATATTAAAAAAGATAAAAATATTAAAATTCAAAAAAGTGTAAAAGATTTAATAAATGAAGAAGAAAAATTTGGAATTAAAAAGTTTAAAACCTATGAGGATTTTGGATACAAAATTAACAAAATAAGATTAAATGTGATTAAGAATATAAAAAAATTAAAACAGGATAAAAAGCTATTAGTTGGTTATGGAGCACCTGCAAAAGCTACTACTGCATTAAATTATTTTAATATAAGTAAAGAGATTAATTTTATTATTGAAGATAATAAATTAAAACACGGAAAATTTATACCAGGTGTCAAAATACCAATATGTTCAAAAAATAAACTAAAAGATCCAAATACCACAATTTTAGTTTTAGCATGGAATTTTTTTGACGAGATTAAAAAAAACAACAAAGAATTAGGTAAAGATTTTATAAATATTAAGCTTTTAGAAAAGCATTAATTCTTTAGGACATTTGTTTCATAAAAGAATCACAATATAAAGATTATTTAGATAAAAAATTATATTTTTTGGTCATATTCACCAATTTGACCTGTTTTTTGGAGCATATCATCAATGAATTCAAAGATTTTTTTCTTTCTTTTATCTGAGGTAGGGCTTTCCGTAACAATAACTAACGATGGTTTATTTGAAGAAGCTCTAATTAGACCCCAAGAACCATCTTCGAATGAAAACCTAACTCCATTTACAGTTAAAATATCATTAATAACTTGGCCATCTATTTCAGTTTTGTTTTCTTTTAAATTTATAATTTGTTTAACTAGTTTTTCAACGACAATATATTTTTCTTCATCTTTACAAAAAGGTGCCATTGTTGGTGTTTGAAATGTGTTAGGTAATTCACTAATAATTTCACTTATTTTTTTATTTTGATTATTTAATAAGTGACATACTTGGATTGCTGAATTAATACCATCATCATATCCATATCCTAAAGGTTGATTAAAAAAGAAATGACCACTTTTTTCAAACCCAGCTAAAGCTTTTTCAGTATTCACTTTACTTTTAATGTGAGAATGGCCTGTTTTCCAATAAATTGTTTCACAATTGTTTTCTAATAATATTTTATCTTTTGAGTATAAACCTGTTGATTTTACATCTACTATAAATTTAGAATTTTTATGTTTGCTTGATAAATTTCTAGCAATTAGAAGACCAATTTTATCTGAAAATATTTCATTACCTTTATCATCAATTACACCAACCCTATCTCCATCTCCATCAAATCCAAAACCTATATCAGCATTGTTTTTTTTAACTACTTTTGCTATTTCGTGAAGCATTTCTAGATCTTCTGGATTTGGATTGTATTTAGGAAAATTCCAATCTAGGTTACAATCTAACTCTATTACTTCACATCCAATACCTCTTAGAATATCTGGAGCAAAAACGCCTGCCGTTCCATTTCCACAAGCCACCACAGCTTTAATTTTTTTCTTAATTTTGTTTTTACTAATTAAGTCATACTTATAAATTTTATCAAAATCTTTAATTTGTTTTTCACTACCTTCCCCTTTTGTGAACTTTTCATTTAAGGTAATTTCTTTTAGTTCTTTCATTTCTTCAGGTGCATGAGTTAGTCCTTTTTTGATTCCCATTTTGACACCAGTCCACCCATTTTCATTATGACTTGCTGTAATCATAGCAACCGCATCTGCATCCAAATTGAATTGTGCAAAATAAACCATGGGAGACAATGAAAGACCAATATCCTCTATGCTGCATCCTGTATACATTAATCCTTTTTTGAGAGCAGTTTTTATTTCCTCACTGTAGGAACGGTAATCATGACCTATGATAATTCTAGGATTGTTTTTCTTTGTATGAATTATTATTTGTGATCCTAAGCCCTTTCCAAGATTCTCTATACCTGCTAAATTTATGTCTTTTTCGTACAACCATCGAGCGTCATATTCTCTAAAGCCGAATGGGTCTATTTTTATGTTTTGATTCATTACCTATTTTCTTACTCTTTTTTTGTTAATTTCTTGCAAAAAAATTTATTTTTTTATTGATTATCATTTTGTCGCGTTCTATAAATGTTCTATTGTACAAAAGTTTATATAGTATATTTACAACAAACGCCTACAACATATAGTTGTTTTCGTACTAATAACAAAATATAATTAAAATTTATGAATAAGATTCTTTCTCAAGCCCTCAAAAAAGCTGTCTCTGAATACAGCCCAGAAGTTAAGGAAGTTTCTAAGATAAATAAGCCTGATCTTTTCTCATTAAATAATGAAACAGAATTATTTCAAAATGACAAGGGTATCATAATTAAAATTGATCGTTCAAAAGATGCAAATCTTACAGACTTTGGTAAAGCAACTTTAAAAGACAGATACTTAGGTTTGAATGAATCTTATCAAGATTTATTTGCTAGAGTAGCAAGCACATATTCAGACGACAATTTGCATGCTCAAAGAATTTATAATTACATAAGCAACCTTTGGTTTATGCCAGCAACACCAGTTTTATCAAATGGTGGTACAAAAAGAGGATTACCTATTTCATGTTTTTTAAATGAAGCTTCTGATAGCTTAGGAGGTATTCTTGATTTATGGAGTGAAAATGTTTGGTTAGCAGCAAAGGGTGGAGGAATTGGAAGTTACTGGGGTAACTTAAGATCTATTGGTGAAAAAATAGGAAGAGTTGGAAAAACTTCTGGAATAATTCCTTTTATAAAAGTTATGGACTCTTTAACAATGGCTATCAGCCAAGGATCATTAAGAAGAGGTTCTGCAGCATGTTATCTTCCAATAGATCATCCTGAGATAGAAGAGTTTATTGAAATGAGAAGACCAACAGGTGGTGATCCAAATAGAAAAGCATTAAATTTACATCATGGTGTTTTGGTTTCTGATGCCTTTATGAGAGCAGTAGAAACAGATGAACAATGGGCTTTAAAAAGTCCTGCTGATGGAAGTGTCCAACAAACTATTTCTGCAAGAAATTTATGGATAAGGTTATTAACTGCAAGAATTGAAACAGGTGAGCCATATATAATTTATATAGATACTGTTAACAGACAAATCCCTCAACATCATAAGTTAGCAAATCTAACAGTTAAAACTTCTAACTTATGTAGTGAAATAACTTTACCAACAGGAATTGATAAAGACGGAAGAGATAGAACAGCAGTATGTTGTTTGTCATCTCTAAATTTAGAAAAGTATGATGAATGGAAAGATGATCCAGATATGATTAGTGATGTGATGAGATTTTTAGATAATGTCTTATCTGATTTTATTAATAAAGCACCAGATCAATTTAAAGATGCGAAATATTCAGCCGAAAGAGAGAGAAGCGTTGGATTAGGCGTGATGGGCTTTCACTCATTTTTACAAAAAAATAGAATTCCACTTGAGTCAGTAATGGCAAAATCATGGAACAAAAAAATATTTAAAAATATCCATGAAAAAGTTAATCAAGCTTCTAAAGATTTGGCTGAAGAGAGAGGGGCATGTCCAGATGCAGCGGAGTATGGCTATAAAGAAAGATTTTCTAACAAGACAGCAATAGCTCCAACTGCTTCAATTTCAATTATTTGTGGAGGAGCATCACCAGGAGTAGAACCTATTGCAGCTAATAGTTACACACACAAAACTCTTTCTGGATCTTTTAATGTAAGAAATAGATATTTAGAAGAAATCCTTCAATCGCATGGTAAAAATGATGAAGAAACATGGTCTAGCATTACTACAAATCAAGGCTCTGTTAATCATCTAGATTTCCTAACTGACTTGGAAAAAGATGTATTCAAAACTGCATTTGAGCTGAACCAAAATTGGATAATTGAATTAAGTGGTGATAGAACACCATTTATTTCACAGGCACAGTCAGTAAATCTATTTTTACCAGCAGATGTACATAAGAAAGAATTACACAAAATTCATTTTGATGCTTGGAAGAAAGGCTTAAAAAGCCTTTATTACTGTAGATCAAAATCAATTCAAAGAGCTGAGAATGTTAATGATTCAAAATCAACAGATATCTTAGCAAATGTTTACAAAAATAAATCAAACGAAAGCCAAGAGCAAGAGTACGAGGAGTGTTTATCATGTCAGTAGTAGAAAATATAAAGCAAGAAACAGTACAACCAAAAAAAAATAATAATGGATTGTTAGTTGCCAACCCAGTTTATAAACCATTTAGATATCCATGGTGTTACGATGCTTGGTTAACACAACAAAGAATTCATTGGCTGCCCGAAGAAGTACCATTAGGAGATGATGTAAGAGATTGGCAAAAAAATCTAAACCCATCAGAAAAAAATTTATTAACTCAGATCTTTAGGTTTTTTACTCAAGCCGATGTTGAAGTAAGTAATTGCTACATAAGACATTACATGAACGTATTTAAACCAACAGAAGTATTAATGATGATGTCATCATTTGCTTCTATGGAGACAGTACACATTGCAGCTTACTCACATTTATTAGATACAATTGGAATGCCTGAGTCTGAATATTCAGCTTTCATGAAATACAAGGAAATGAAAGATAAATATGATTACATGCAAGGATTTGATGTTAAATCTAATCATGACATTGCAAAAACCATAGCTGTGTTTAGTGCATTTACGGAAGGTCTACAATTATTTGCAAGTTTTGCAATTTTGTTAAATTTCCCAAGGCACAATAAGATGAAGGGAATGGGTCAGATAGTTACTTGGTCTGTAAGAGATGAAACATTGCATTGCAACTCAATGATTAGATTGTTTAAAGATTTTATTAAGGAAAATCCTGAAACATGGAACCCACAATTAAAAAAAGAAATTTATGAGGCATGTAGAACTATAGTAGAGCATGAAGATGCTTTTATAGATTTAGCATTTCAAATGGGTCCTATGGAAGGATTAACGGCTGAAGATGTTAAAAAATATATTCGTTTCATTGCAAACAGAAGATTAAGTCAGTTAGGTTTGGAAGGAATTTATGATATTGAAAAGAATCCTTTAACTTGGCTTGATACTATGCTTAACGCAGTTGAGCATATGAATTTCTTTGAAGGTCGTGCAACAGAATATTCTAAAGCATCGACACAAGGTACATGGGCAGAAGCTTTTAGTTAACACATTTAATGTTTAAAAAATATATATTAATATTTTTTTTCTTATTAACTACAGCATGCAACACAGTTACTGGAACTATTGAAGGAACAGCTCTAGGAGTTGTTAAAGATGTCAAAAGCACATATCATTATTCAACTTGCGTATTTACTAAAGTTACCTGTGGTGATCTTGATCTAGATTGATACTATTTTGAAATATAAAAAATATTTTAGAAAGACTAGCTTAAAGCAAAAAGGTGTTGGTGACTTTTTTTTAAAAGAAGTGGCTGAAAAAAATCCAAAAGTATTTCTAGAAGTTGGTGTTTTTCATGGTGTTACTGCTCGAAATGTTTGTGAATTACTTTATAAAATGCATGGAAAAGATTTTAAGTATGTAGGGCTGGATTTATTTGCTGAAACTTTAGAAAATCAAAATGAAGTAATACCTAATACTAAATTTTCTAATCCTATTAAAAATTTTTATTTTAATTATATAAAAAGACAAAATCCATACAGTTTAGAAGCTGTTAATGATCTTCTAAAAAAATTTAAAGACAACACATCACTAATTAAAGGAAATTCAAACATAATATTGAAAAAAATTGATATGTCTAAAATTGATTATGTTTTTCTTGATGGAGGTCATGATTATCAAACGGTAAAAAACGACTTAAATTGTTGTAGAGAAGTTATTGTTAATGGTGGTACAGTTCTTTGTGATGACTACGATTTGTCATATGCACCTGGTGTACAGAAAGCTGTAGACGAGTTCTCACTAGAGCATGGATTAAAGTGCTCAATAATATGTAATAATAGATTTGCTAAAATAGAAAAAAATTAAGTTATCTTTGGTTTAGTTGCATTACTTTTCTATGTTTGTTACCTTTGTAACTAGCTAGAGGTCTGATAAGTTTGTTAGCAGCGTGCTGTTCCATAATATGAGCAGACCAACCAGTAATTCTTGAAATAACAAAAATAGGCGTAAAGAAATCAGTATCAAAGCCCATTAAGTGATAAGTAGGTCCAGTAGGATAGTCTACATTTGGATAAATATTTTTTTCTTTAATCATTACTTTTTCTACAATGTCATAAATTTTTTCAAATTTTTTATCTTTTTTAATTTTAGCAACTTTGCCAAAATACTCTCTCATAGTCGGGACTCTTGAATCGCCTGACTTATAAACTCTGTGACCAAATCCCATTACAACTTCTTTATTCTTTAAAGCATTGTTTATCCATTTAAGAGCATTTTCTGGTTTTTTAATTTTGTTCATCATATGCATTACTTCCTCATTAGCCCCACCATGTAACGGACCTTTTAAACTTGCAATAGCTCCTGTGATTGCGCCATGAATATCAGACAAACTACTTGTGATGGTTCTTGCAGTAAATGTTGAAACATTAAAACTGTGTTCAGCATATAAAATTAAAGACACATCAAAGGCTTTAACTATCTCTTTTTGTGGAACTTTACCAAAACACATATAAAAGAAGTTTTCAGCAAACGTTAATGTTTTTTTAGGTTTAATTATTTTTTTACCTTTTCTAATTCTATAAAAAGCAGCTAAGGCAGTTGGGGTTTTTGCAAATATTCTCAAAGCTTTTCTCATATTTGCTTCTGCTGAAGAGTCGGTTGTTTCTTTATCTTCTAATCCCATTACACTTACAGCAGTCCTTGCGACATCCATTGGATGAGATTTCTTTGGCATATGTTTAATTATTTCATATAAATTTTTTGTTAGTTCTCTGTTGTTTCTTTCTTCTTTTTCAAATTTTCTAAGTTGGATAGTATTCGGAAGATCTTTATTAAGAATCAGATATGCAACTTCTTCAAATCTACAATATTCACATAAATCTTGAGCTGCATAACCTCTATAAGTAAGAGAATTTATTTCTGGCATTACTTTTGAAACTTCTGTTTCATCTACAACAATACCTAGTAAGCCTTTTTTAATATCATCACTCATTACTCATGTCCTTCCGTACTAAAATTATAAATTTTTTCATCTAATGAATTATATTTTTCATAATCTACTAATTCATAAAGTCTTTTCCTAGTTTGCATTTTATCTATAATATTATTTTGATGTCCATTTGTATAAATGTCTCTTAATCCGTCTTCTACATTTTTCATAGCCAATCTTTGTGTAGTTACCGGATAAATTACAATATTGTATCCAAAATTTTCTAATTCCTTATAATTAAATAATTTTGATTTACCAAATTCAGTCATATTAGCTAATAAATAACCAGATAATTCTTTACGGACTTTTTCAAAATCTTTTTCATCTTGAAGAGCTTCTGGAAATATTATTTCAGCACCAGCATCAATGTAGGCTTTACATCTTTCAATCATTTTATCTATACCTTCAACACTCTTTGCATCTGAACGAGCTATAATTTTGAAATTTTGATCTTTTTTAGTAGCAACACATTCTTTAATTTTTTTAACCATAGCATCAGTTGAAATAAGTTCTTTATTATCTAGATGACCACATCTTTTTCTTTCAATTTGATCTTCCAAATGAACTCCTGTTATTCCAAATTCCTCAAATGTTTCTATAGTTTCTTTACAAGATTTAAATCCTGTATCTATATCAACTATTGTTGGAAGATTAGTTACTCTAGAAATTAAATAAGATCTTGTACTAACATCTTGCAGTGTTGTTAAGCCAATGTCGGGAAAACCAAGATCATTAGCCATTACTCCACCGGACACGTAAACTGCATCATATCCAATTTCTTCTATAAGTTTTGCTGTAAGAGGATTATACGCACCAGGAACCCTTAATATTTTATTTGATTTTAATTTTTTATCAAAATCTAATCTTTTTTGACTTGGTTCTTTTTCTACAAAGTGCATTAAAAAATTCCCTTTTTATTATTATTTTTTAGTTTATTTTTTTTTACTTCAATATTCAATTTATGAAGTTGCCCTGATTTTAAATTTCTTAAATTTTGTACTGCTCTTAAAAAACGATCACTCTCTTTTCTATCTAAAATACCGTCAGTTAAAGTTAAAAATTTATTTATATAATTTTCTCTTTTAAATGGTCTAGCACCATATGGATGTGCGTCCGCTCTATCTAGTTCCTCTGTTATTTTTTTTCCATTATTAAGTGTCACAACAACTTTAGCCCCAAATGATTTATTTTTTGGGTTTGGATCATGATATTTTTTTGTCCATTTCTTATCTTCATAAGTTTTAATTGATCTCCAAATTTTAATTGTACTTTTTCTATTAGCTCTAGCCTTTGTATAAGATTTGACATGATGCCAATCTCCATCTTCTAGTGCTACCGCAAAGATGTACATTATAGAATGATCTAATGTCTCTCTGCTGGCATTAGGATCCATTTTTTGAGGGTCATTGGCACCTGTCCCTATAACATAATGTGTATGATGGCTTGTGAATATATCAATTTTTTTAATTTGATTTAAATTTGAAATTTTTGCTTTAAGTTTTTTAGCCAGATCAATTAATGCTTGCGATTGATATTCAGCAGAATATTCTTTTGTATATGTTTCTAAAATAGCTTTTTTACTTTCACCTTTTTTTGGTAATGGAATTTTGTATTTAGCTTTTTTACCATCTAGTATTCTAGCTATAACACTATCTTCACCCTCATAAATTGGGCTTGGTGCACCTTCACCTCTCATAGCTCTGTCTACAGCTTCGATAGCAAGCTTGCCTGCATGTGCTGGAGCATAAGCTTTCCAACTTGAAATTTCTCCTTTTCTAGATTGTCTTGTTGAAATTGTTGTATGAAGTGCCTGTTGAATAGACTGATAAATAGTTTCAGTATTTAGTTTTAACATTGTTCCTAATCCAGCAGCCACACTAGGTCCTAAATGAGCAATGTGATCAACTTTATGCTTATGTAAACAAATTCCTTTAACTAAATTTACTTGAACTTCGTATGCAGTAATTATTCCTCTTAGTAAATCTAACCCACTTTTTTTATTTTGTTGTGCAACACTTATAAGTGGAGGTATGTTGTCACCAGGATGACTATAATCTGCAGCTAAAAAAGTGTCATGAAAATCTAATTCTCTAACTGCGGTTCCATTAGACCAAGCTGCCCATTCGCAATCAAATTTTAATTTCGAGTTTACCCCAAATATATTGGCACCATTTTTTCTGGAATGCTTTAATGCCATTTCTCTAGATGAGATTACTGGCTTTCTATTTAATGAAGCAATAGCAACTGAAGCGTTATCAATTATTCTATTGATCACCATTTCAATAGCGTCTTTATTTAATTTAGCATTATCACTTGCTATCTCAGCTATTTTCCATGCTAGCTGCTTCTTCTTTGGAAGATTAATTTTTGATGGATATACTTTAACTGTGTGTAATAACAAAATTACTCCTTATTTGTGATTTTGTTTTAATAGTTAAAATAAATTAATCAATATTAAAGATATTCTGATACTATTTTCTCAATGCCTACAAAGTCTTTTATAATGTGATTATGATAAATTTCCTCAGATCTTTTTTCTGTATATCCATATTTTAGTAATATTATTGGAATTTCAGCAGCCTTAGCAGCATTTGCATCTGTCTCACTATCGCCAATCATAATTGATTTATTTTTATCACCATCTAAAATTTCAATTGTAGTTGTTAAATGTCGAGGGTCTGGTTTGCAATATTCAAAAGTATTATAACCTGCAACATATTCAAAATAATCATAAATCCCAATTTTTTTTAAAAGATCAACTGCTAAGTGTTCAGTTTTATTAGTGCATACTGCCATAGAGATATTTTCATTTTTGCACCAATTTAAAAATTCTTTTACACCGTTAATTAATTTACTTTCATGTAAAATATTTTTTCCATAATAAGAAAGAAATTCATCAGTCATTTCGTTTTGAATTTTTTCATCAAACCACTTCCATTGGCCATTAGCTTTTGCCATCATAGCTTTTGCACCTTTGCCTACAGCATTCTTTAGTTCACCCAAAGTTTTAGTCGGGTAACCAAATTTTTTCATTACATGATTGTGCGCTCGAATTAAATCTGGTGCTGTATCCACCAAAGTACCGTCTAAATCGAATAAAATTGTAAATTTTTGTTTCATTTTAAAAGTATTTTAAAGAAATAAATTGTGAATTAATCAATATATATACTTAATGTAAATCAATTCTAAATGGAAGTTTTAAATCAAAAAAAACTTAGAGAAAAATTTATTAAGTCAGGTGTAAAGATGATAGGTCCTGAAACTATTTTTTTTTCAAAAGATACAAAGATTGGAAGTAATGTAACTATAGAACCTTATGTCGTTATCGGCTCTAAGGTCAAAATTGGGGATAATGTAATTATAAAATCTTTTTCACATTTAGAGTCCTGTAAAATTGAAAATAAAGTTGAGATTGGTCCATATGCTAGAATTAGACCTAATACAATTTTAAAACAAGGATCTAAAGTTGGTAATTTTGTAGAGATAAAAAAAAGTACTTTAGGAAATAAATCTAAAGTTAATCATTTATCTTATGTGGGAGATGCTCAAATAGGAAAATCAGTAAATATTGGAGCTGGGACAATTACATGTAATTATGACGGAGTAAAAAAGAATAAGACAAAAATTAAAGATAAAGTATTTATAGGCTCAAACTCTTCTTTAATTGCTCCAATTACTATAAATGAAGATAGTATTGTTGGAGCTGGATCAGTAGTAACCAAAAATGTTAAAAAAAAATCTTTAGCGCTAACAAGATCGCCACAATTAGAAATTAAGAATTATAACAGAAAGAAAAAATAATTTATGTGTGGAATAATTGGAATATCTAGCAACAAACCTGTTTCTGCAAATATAATTAATTCATTAAAAAAGTTAGAATATAGAGGATATGACTCAGCAGGTATAGCTACACTTTCAGATGGTGAAATTAATGAGGTAAAATCAGAGGGTAGAGTAGACAATTTAGAAAATAATTTTGATTTAAAAAATTTAACAGGAAATATTGGTATAGGGCATGTAAGATGGGCAACCCATGGAATCCCGAATAGTTTAAATGCTCATCCTCATTCCTCTCATAACGTATCAGTAGTTCACAACGGAATTATTGAAAACTCTACAATATTAAAAAAACATTTAATTAACAAAGGTCATAATTTTAAATCTCAAACAGATACAGAGGTAATTGTTCATTTGATAACTGAGCATTTAAAAACATCTGAACTAGAAGAAGCTATTAAAAAAACTTTGAAACAACTTCATGGTAGTTTTGCTCTTGGGATTGTTTTTAAGGATTTACCAGATCTAATCGTAGGCGCTAGAAGAGGATCACCATTAGCAGTTGGATATGGTCCAAATGAAAACTATCTAGGATCAGATTCATATGCTTTAAAATCATTGACAAATAAAATCACTTATCTTGATGATGGTGAATTTTGTGTTGTTAAAAAAGATCAGGTTATTTTTTTTAATGAAGAGGGAAAAAAAGTTAATAAAAAAATATTAGAATTGTCATCAGATGAATCTAGTTATGACAAAGGTGATTTTAAACATTTTATGGCAAAAGAAATTGAGGAACAACCAACAACAATAAAAACTGGGATTAAAGAATACGTAGATAATTTAAATAAAGATATAAATATATTTAATTTCCCATGGAAAATTGAAGAAATCAAATCAATAACTTTAGTTGGATGTGGAACAGCATATCATTCATGCTTGATGGCAAAATATTGGTTTGAAGAATTAACAACTTTGGATGTTAATATAGATATAGCCTCTGAATTTAGATATAGAAAAAATAGATTTAAAAATGACAGTTTATATATCTTTGTTTCTCAGTCTGGAGAAACAGCTGACACTTATGCGGCACTAGATCTTTGTAATAAGAATAATATGAAAACTTGCGCCGTTGTTAATGTAATCGAAAGCTCAATAGCAAGGGACTCTAATTTTGTATTACCAATTCATTGCGGTCCTGAAATAGGAGTGGCATCCACAAAAGCATTTTTAGGTCAAATACTTGTTTTGTATATTTTAGCATTAAAACTTGGTTCTTTAAGAAAGGAAATTGAAAAAAAAGAATACCAAAAAAAGATTAAAGACTTAAAAGCTTTACCAGGATTAATAGAGAAAACATTGCTCCATGATAATGACATCCAAGCAATATCCTCAACATTTAATGAAGCTAAAGGATCAATGTTTTTAGGCAGAGGTTTTTCTTACCCAATAGCATTAGAGGGAGCATTAAAGCTTAAGGAACTGTCTTACGTTCATGCCGAAGGTTATCCAGCTGGAGAAATGAAACATGGGCCGTTAGCTCTTATTGAGGAAGGAATGCCCGTAGTTGTTTTGGCTCCTAGAGATAATTACTATAAAAAAACAATTTCCAATATGCAGGAAGTTATTGCTAGAGGAGCGAAAGTATTATTGATAACTAACAAAAGTAAAGATGAAGTTGTGTCAGAAAATATTTGGGAAACTATTGAAGTTGAGAATACAAATGAAGACTTACTTCCATTCCTTTTGACTATTCCACTTCAAAAACTTGCTTATTACTCTGCTCTTAAAAAAGGTTATGACATTGATAAGCCTAGAAATTTGGCTAAATCTGTCACTGTTGAATAAACTTTAAACTCTGTTAAAACACCCTTAGGTTGAATATGAAAAGTTGGAAAAAAAATAGTTGGAGAAAATATCCTGTGAAACATATTCCAGAATATCCAGACAAAAAAGAACTGGATAAAGTTTTGGATAAGATAGGAACATTTCCTCCGTTAGTATTTGCTGGAGAAACAAGACATCTTAAAAGTCAATTAGCTGATGTTGTGGATGGAAAAGCATTTTTGCTTCAAGGCGGAGATTGCGCCGAGAGTTTTGCAGAATTTAATCCAGATAATATAAGAGATACATTCAAACTAATGTTGCAAATGTCATTAGTTTTAACTTACTCAGCTTCATTACCAGTTGTAAAAGTTGGAAGAATAGCTGGACAGTTTTCAAAACCTAGAAGTGCACCAACAGAAATAAAAGATGGTGTAGAGCTTCCAAGTTACTTAGGTGACAACATAAATGCTATGGAATTTACTGAAAAGGCAAGAGTTCCAGATCCTAAAAGACTGTTTAAAGCTTATTCTCAATCAGCAGCAACTCTTAATCTTATTAGAGCTTTTTCAAAAGGAGGTTTTGCAGATTTAAATAAAGTCCACTTATGGAATTTAGATTACATTAAACAAAGCCCACAAGCTAAAAAATTCAAGGATCTTGAAGATAAAATTGCTGATGCTATTGCTTTTATGAGAGCATGTGGAATTACTTCAGATTTTAATAATAGATTGTACACAGTAAATTTTTGGACATCACATGAAGCTTTACTACTACCTTTCGAGGAGTCAATGACCAGAACAGATTCTACCACTGGTGAAAATCATGATACATCTGCTCATTTTGTTTGGATTGGAGACAGAACCAGACAATTAGATGGTGGTCATGTTGAATTTTGCAGAGGTATAGAAAATCCAATTGGAATTAAATGTGGACCAACCCTAAAGGCTGATGATTTAATCAATTTGTGTAACAGAATTAATCCGAAAAATGAAAAAGGTAAAATTACTTTAATATCAAGATTTGGAGCAGACAATGTATCAAAATTTTTACCAAAATTAATTAGAGCAATAAAAAAAGAGGGATTAAATGTGATTTGGTCGTGTGATCCTTGTCATGGTAACACAATCAAAGCTGCAACAGGGTTCAAAACAAGACCATTTAACAGTGTTTTAAAAGAAGTAAAAGAGGTTTTTGCATGCCATCAAAGTGAGGGAAGTTATGCAGGCGGTCTACATATCGAATTAACTGGTCAAGATGTAACTGAGTGTATAGGAGGTGCTCAAAAAATATCTGAAAAAGATTTATCTTCTAGATACCACACTCACTGTGATCCAAGACTTAATGGAAATCAAGCTTTAGAATTAGCATTTTTAATATCAGATGAGATTAAAAAGAATAGCTCGTATTCAAAAAATGCAGACAGAGCGGCATCTTAATACATTGTAAAATTATTAATAATAAATAGTTTCTAATTATGACACCTTCAGAAAAAGTTAAATTTATTTCTAATTGGATTAAAGATTATGCAAATAATATGCCAAGTAAAGCAGAGTCATTGGTTATAGGAATTTCTGGAGGAATAGATTCGTCAGTTTCTAGTACATTAAGCGCAATGACCGGCTTAAAAACTATTGTTTTGTCAATGCCAATCAAACAGAAATCACATCAACATGATTTAAGTATAAAGCATCAAGAATGGTTAGTAAAAAATTTCAAAAATGTTGAAGCGCATACAATTAATTTAGACGAGTTATTTTTAGCATTTAATGCAAGTTTATCAAAATTTGATAATGAACATGGTATGGCTAATTCAAGAGCTAGACTTAGAATGACCACTCTTTACCAGGTAGCAGCAGCGAATAAAGGAATTGTTGTGGGGACAGGAAACAAAGTTGAGGATTTTGGTGTTGGATTTTATACGAAGTACGGAGATGGTGGAGTAGATATTTCACCAATAGCTGATTGTAACAAAACACAGGTATGGGAATTAGGAAAAGAGCTAGGAATTCTACAAGAGATTATCGATGCACCTCCAACTGATGGTTTATGGGATGATGGTAGAACTGATGAAGGTCAACTTGGTTTAAAATATAATGAATTAGAAGAAGCAATGGAGAATCCAAATTCTCCGAATCGTGCGAAATACGAAATTATTAGAAAACAAAATATGCATAAAATGGAGCCAATTCCTGTATGCATAATTCCAAATTAATCAAATAGATTCACAAATCTATAATTTAAGTATATTTCTTCAACTATGAGTTTAGATATTTTTTTAACAAATAATCTTAATAACAAAAAAGAAAAATTTATTCCCAAAGATAAAAACAATGTGAGAATGTATGTTTGCGGTCCAACTGTTTATGATGATCCTCATATTGGTAATGCTAGACCAGTAGTTGTATTTGATATTCTTTTTAAAATTTTAAAAAATAAATATCCTAATGTAACTTATGTAAGAAATATTACAGATGTAGATGATAAAATAATAAAATCCTCAAAGGAAAATAATATTTCAATTTCAGAGCTTACTAAAAAAATTACTCAAAGTTTTAACGAAGATTGTATCTATCTAAATTGTGAACAACCAAACCATGAGCCAAAAGCAACTGAGCATATTTCTGAAATGATAGAAATGATTTCTGAATTAATTAAAAAAGGATTTGCTTACGAAAATAATAAACATGTTTATTTTGAAGTAAAAAAATTTAAAGATTATGGGCAGTTATCAAACAAAAAGTTAGATGAATTAGTTGCAGGATCAAGAATTGAAGTAAGTGATAATAAAAAAAATCCTGAAGATTTTGTTTTATGGAAACCATCAGAAACAGATGAGCCGTCATGGGACTCACCTTGGGGAAAAGGTAGACCTGGTTGGCATTTAGAATGTTCGGCAATGTCTAAAAAATATTTAGGAAACGAATTTGATGTTCATGGAGGAGGCGTTGATTTGTTATTTCCGCATCATGAAAATGAAATAGCTCAATCAAGATGTGCAAATGATAGTAAGTCGTTTGCTAATTATTGGTTACATAATGCATTTATCACAATGTCCAATGAAAAAATGGCAAAATCACAGGGTAATATTTTAAAAATTAAAGATTTTAGAAATAATAAAAGTGGTCAAGTTTTAAGAATGGCTTTGATGAGTGCACATTATCGACAGCCACTTGATTGGAATGATAAGCTTTTAGAGGAATGTGAAAATACAATTAGTAAATGGTATAATGTTTATTTAAACATAAAAACAAAATTAAAAATTTCAGATGAAATTCTTAAACCTCTTCTCGATGATTTAAATACACCAGGCTATATTGCCAATTTACATAAATTATACGAGAAAGCAGCGAAGGGTTCTGATGAAGATAAAAAATTATTTATTTCTGCCTGCAATTTTATTGGATTATTAAATGAAACTAAAGAGGATTGGCTTAAATTTAAGAAAAACAAGGTATCAATTTCTGAAAATGAAATTTTAATTAAAATTAATCAGAGAAATGAAGCTAGAGTTAATAAAAATTATAAGGAAGCTGACAAAATAAGAGATGAGCTATTAAACAAAGGTGTTTTAATAGAAGATAAAGATGGTAAAACGACTTGGAAATTTAAATGAGCAAAGAACAACTTTATATATTTGACACAACACTGCGTGATGGAGCACAAACACAAGGTGTAGATTTTTCAATTGATGATAAAGAAAAAATCTCATCAGCATTAGATAAATTAGGTGTGGATTATGTTGAAGGTGGTTGGCCGGGTGCAAATCCAACTGATACTGAGTTTTTCAATAAAGATCATAATTTTAAATCAACGAAATTAACTGCATTTGGAATGACTAAAAAATCTGAACACAGTGCAGAAAATGACCCTATGCTCTCATCATTAATTAATTCAAAAAGTACTTCTGTTTGCTTGTTTGGAAAATCATGGGATTTTCAAGTGGATGTAGCATTAGGAATAAGTAATGAGCAGAATTTAATGAATATAAGTGAAAGCACTAAACACATTGTTAAATCTGGAAAAGAGTTCATGTTTGATGCTGAACA
The DNA here is from genome assembly GCA_902598485.1 of uncultured Pelagibacteraceae bacterium. Taxonomy (GTDB): domain Bacteria; phylum Pseudomonadota; class Alphaproteobacteria; order Pelagibacterales; family Pelagibacteraceae; genus Pelagibacter. The sequence continues at coordinate 11,405 of CACKBU010000006.1, read as the reverse complement.
TTTTTTTGATGGATATAAAGCTAATCCAGAATATGCAATGTCATGTTTAAAAGCTGCTTTTGATAATGGTGCTAGATGGGTTATATTATGTGATACTAACGGTGGTACACTTCCACACGAGATAACAGAAATTGTATCTAAAGTAAGTAAGAAAATCCCTGGAAAAAATTTAGGAATACATGCTCATAATGATACCGAAAATGCTGTAGCTAACAGTCTTGCAGCAGTTCAAGCAGGTGTTAGACAAGTCCAGGGTACAATCAATGGTTTGGGTGAAAGATGTGGAAATGCTAATTTAATGTCATTAATTCCCTCATTTTTTTTAAAGAAAGATTTTTCAGATAAGTTTGGACTAAGTATTAAAAAAGAAAATTTAAAAAACTTAACTCAATGCTCAAGATTATTAGATGAGATATTAAATAGAAAACCCAATAAACATTTACCTTATGTTGGAGCTTCTGCCTTTTCTCACAAGGGTGGAATGCATGTTTCGGCTGTTCAAAAAGATCCTAAAACCTATGAGCACATAAATCCAGAAGAAGTTGGAAACTCTAGAAATATAGTTGTTTCAGATCAATCTGGACAATCCAATATAATGTCGAGATTGAATTTAATAGGAATTAAAGTTGAGAAAAGTGACCCAAAAATTAAAAAACTTTTAGATGAAGTGAAAGATCGAGAATTTATTGGTTATAGTTATGATGGTGCTGACGCGTCTTTTGAGTTGTTAGCTCGAAGACTAATGGGAGAGATACCAAGATATATTTCTATTAATGAATATGATGTTTCGGTAAAGAAAGATAATGCAGGAGAAATAGTTTCATTTGCTAGAGCTAAGTTAGAAGTAGATGGGGACAAAATTTTGTGTGAAGGACAAGGAAATGGACCTGTTAATGCTCTAGATAATGCAATTAGAAAGAATGTAAACAAGCTTGCTAAATATTCACAATATTTAAAAGATTTAAGACTAGTTGACTACAAAGTTAGAATTTTAAATACAGGTACAGAAGCTGTAACAAGAGTTAGTATTGAAAGTACAGACTCAAAGGGGGTTAACTGGTTTACTATTGGAGTATCACCAAATATAATTGATGCATCTTTCAAAGCTCTTGTTGATAGTTTAGATTATAAGTTATTTAAGGATAAAGCTCCTGGAAGTTCATAAAAATGAAAATTAAAAAATTTTCAGAAAAACCATCAGATCTAAAAGATAGAATAGGAGCAAAACCAATAGTTTGTTATCCAAATACCAATATCGAAGAAAAAAATTTAGATATTTTACATTCTGCCAGAGAACACTTGGTTAAAAAAGAGGAAGTTATAATACCTCCAAGAGATGCAAAAACCTTTGAAGTTAAATTTGGTGAGTTTTTTAGAATCGAAAGTATTGAGGGACCTCAAGTAGGTGATTTAAATTTATTTAATTTAAATAATTTAGATGAAAAATTTTATTCAGGAAAAACAAGAGCATTGTATGGGACTCATCTTTCTGTTGGTGATAAAATGTTTAGTAGTTTTCCCTATCTTAGATCTTTAGCAACAATAACATGGGATACTTTAGATTGGTATGACTATGATAAAGATGGAGGGTCGGTTCATGATGTAATTGGTACAAGATGTGATCCTTATACATCAAAACTTTTGAGCGATAACGATTATCATTATTGTTGTCATTCAAATTTAACAAGAGCTTTAGTTAAAGAAAAAAATGTTCAGTTAGATCACGCAGAAAAAATAGTTCACGATGTATTAAATGTTTTTATGTTAACTGGATTTACTAATGATACTAAACAATATTTTATGAAAGCAAGCCCAGTAAGACCTGGTGATTATTTAGAATTTTTTGCTGAAACAGATTTATTGGGTGCTCTTTCTGCTTGTCCAGGAGGTGATTGTGGATCTGAACATTCATCAGATGTTGCAAAATGCTATCCATTAAAAGTTTCTATTTGGACAGTAGATCCAAATTATTTAAATGATATTAAACCATCAATCATTTCCAATTATAATAGAAACCATGGCATAGATTAATGTCTGTTAATAATATTTCGTTCATTTTACACAAACCTCAACTCTCAGAAAATATAGGAGCGTGTGCAAGAGGAATGAAAAATTTTAATTTTAATAAACTTATTGTTATTGATCCTAAACCAATATTTCCAAATGATAAAATTTTAGCAACTTCAGTAGGAGCAAAAAATATAATTAACAAAGCAAAAAATTATGAAAATTTAGAAAAACCTTTAAAAAATATTGATATTGTAATTGCAACGTCAGCAAGATTTAGAAATAAAAATATTAAACATATCCAATTAGAAGATTTAAAAAAAATAAATTATAAAAAGAAAATAGCTTTTTTATTTGGCTCAGAAGCATCTGGTTTATCAAACAATGAGATAAGCTATGCAAATTATACTCTGCAAATTCCAACCAATCCTGATTTTAAATCATTAAATCTTTCTCACAGCTTAATAATAATTGCTCAATATCTATCAAACATAATTAATTCAAAAGCATCTTCTTTTAAGAAATCAAATAAGGTTAAATCAGCATCTAAAAAAGAGATAGTTGGTATGGCAAATCTTTGTATACAGAATCTTGAAGAGATTAATTTCTTTAAATCAAAAGAAAAGAAACCGATAATGCTCGAAAACTTGAGGAATATTTTTTATAGGATGGAATTATCAACTAAAGAAACACGTATTTTATCAGGTGTATTTGCAAGTTTAGGTAAAAAACGTTGATTGACAAAATGATGAGTAAGTTTATAAAGCCCACTATCAAATGACAAAAAGATTAAACTCTAAACACAAAGTAGACAGAAGATTAAAAGTTAATCTTTGGGGAAGACCTAAAAGTCCTTTTAATACTAGAGCTTATGGACCAGGACAACATGGTCAAACAAAAACGTCAAAACCATCTGATTATGGAATACAGCTTCAGGCTAAACAAAAATTAAAAGCTTATTATGGCAACATTAACGAGAGACAATTTAGAAATATTTACAAAAAAGCAGTAATGCTCAAAGGTGATACTGGTGAAAACTTAATTGGCCTTCTTGAAAGAAGATTAGATGCTGTGATCTATAGAGCAAAATTTGCTACAACAATTTTTTCAGCTCGACAATTAATTAATCATGGTCATGTAAAAGTAAACGGTAAAAAAGTGAATATTGGAAGTTATTTAGTTAGAGAAGAAGATTCAATTGAGATAAGAGATAAATCTAAACAACTTGCAATAATCGATATTGCTCTTGCAAATAAAGAAAGAGAGACTCCTGAATATATTCAGATGGATGAAAAAAACAAAAAGTTTAAATTTGTTAGGATCCCAAAGTTTGATGAAGTTCCATATCCTATTGTTATGGAGCCAAATTTAGTAATTGAATATTACTCTAGATAATTAGCTTTTAGCTTTAAAATTTATATTTTTGCTCTCGAAAAGTTTTACCAATTCACCACTTTCGTACATTTCTTTGACAATGTCACATCCACCTATAAATTCATTTTTAACATAAAGTTGTGGGATTGTCGGCCAATCACTAAAAACTTTTATACCTTCTCTTAAATTTTGATTTTCTAAAACATTTACTCCTTTAAAATTTACTTCTAGGATTTTTAAAATATTTGAAGTAGCCATTGAAAATCCACATTGTGGAGCGTCAGGTGTGCCTTTCATAAACAAACATACTTCGTTTTTTTCAATTTCATTTTTTATCAAATCATTTGTTTCTTGGTCCATTTAACTCTCCTTTGTTTTAATTGCTAATGCATGTAGTTCATTACCCATTCTACCTTTTAGTGAGTTATAAACCATTTTATGTTGCTCAATTTTACTTTTTCCAGAAAATTGAGACGAGGTAACAGTAGCTGAATAATGATTTCCATCGCCTGCTAAATCTTGTATTTCAACAATTGCATCAGGCATTGCCTCCTTTATAAAATTCTCAATTTCTTTTAAATCCATTGCCATTATTTATTCATATAGTTATTTAACCAACTTTTATTTGAAGTTGATAATTCGTCAATTGTAACTTTTGTCTTATCGTTAATATATAGTTCATTTTCATTAATTGTACCAAGTTCATCAAAATGAACTGCATTTTTATTCAATATATCAGCTACTTTTTTAAAATCTTTTTTATTTATTTCTATAATATATCTACCTTGATCTTCAGCAAATAAGTATTCTATTTCATTGATTAGATATTTGGGTTTTTTAATATTTATTCCTTTTTTTCCTTTAATACACATTTTTGCTACCGCAATAATTATACCCCCTAAAGAAACGTCATGAGCACTTATAATCAAATTATTATCAATCAATTTCAGTAAAGTTTCTCCATTATTTTTTTCATTAAATAAATTTACTTCAGGTGGGGGTCCATTTTTTTCATTTAAAATATTTCTTGCAAATAAACTTTGATCAATATGTCCTTCAGTTTTTCCAATTACTAAAACTAAATTATCAACTTCTTTAAAATCCATGGTAATCATATTTTTATAATTCTTGATTAACCCAACCCCACCAATTGCAGGTGTAGGTTTTATACCTTCATCTTTTGTTTGGTTATAGAAAGATACATTTCCAGAAACTACTGGAAATTTTAAATATTCACTCGCTTCACCAATACCTTGAACACATTCAACAAACTCACCCATGTTTTCTTCATTTTCCGGACTACCAAAATTTAAACAATTAGTAATAGCAATTGGTTTTGCACCAACGGATATAAGATTTCTAAAACTTTCACAAACTACTTGCTTCCCACCAGTTATAGGATGCGCCCAACAATAAACTGCAGAGGAGTCTACAGAAGCAGCCACAGCTTTATCCGTTCCATGAACTCTTACAACGCCAGCATCACCACCAGGTTTTTGTATTGTATCTCCCATAACTGTATGATCATATTGTTGCCAAATCCATTCTTTACTACATACGTTTGGATTAGCTAAAACTTTCTTTAATACATCAATAATTTTTAAATGTTTAATGTCTTCTTTTTTAATTTTATTTTTTTTAGGAAGTTTAGCTTTTTTCCATTTTCGATCATACATAGGAGAGTTTTCAACCAGGGTATTAACTGGAATGTCTGCAACTTTTTCTTCATTAAAATAAAGTTCTATTTTTTTTGAATTAGTAGTTTTTCCAATTACCGCAAAATCTAAGTTCCATTTATCAAATATTTTTTTTGCCTGATCTTCTTTGCCGTTTTCTAAAACAATCAACATCCTTTCTTGGCTTTCAGAGAGCATAATTTCGTAAGGTGTCATCTTGGATTCTCTACACGGCACTTTGTTTAGATTAATTTCTATACCCAGGTTTCCTTTTGAGGCCATTTCAATACTTGAAGAAGTTAATCCAGCAGCGCCCATGTCTTGAATAGCAATAATCGATTCTCCTGCCATTAGCTCCAAACAAGCTTCTAGTAAAAGTTTTTCAGTAAACGGATCTCCAACTTGAACTGTTGGTTTCTTTTCCTCAATTTTTTCATCAAAACTAGCTGAAGCCATACTTGCACCATGTATTCCATCTCTTCCAGTTTTTGATCCAACATAAATAACAGGCTTATTTAAGCCAGCTGCTTTAGAGTAAAAAATCTTATCTTTTTTGACCAATCCTAATGTCATAGCATTAACCAAAATATTTCCATTATAGGAGCTATCAAAACTTGTTTGGCCAGCAATTGTTGGTACACCCATACAATTTCCATAACCACCTATTCCATGAACAACACCTCTTAATAAATTTTTCGTTTTTTTATGTTGTGGTGATCCAAAATGAATAGAGTTTAAGTTAGCTATTGGTCTTGCACCCATTGTAAATACATCTCTCATTATTCCTCCAACACCGGTAGCAGCACCTTGATAAGGTTCAATAAATGATGGGTGATTGTGACTTTCTATTTTAAAAACTATTGCATCATTATCTTCAATATCGATAACACCAGCATTTTCTCCAGGACCTTGAATAACTTTCTTTCCTTTAGTAGGTAGTTTTTTTAAATGTAATCTTGATGATTTATAAGAACAATGCTCATTCCACATTGCAGAAAAAATACCTAGTTCTGTAATATTAGGAGTTCTCTTTAATAGCTCACAAATTTTAGCGTATTCATCTTTCTTTAAACCGTGATCAACTGCTACTTGTTCGTTTACAATCATTTTAAGTTGTTTATTAAGTTTTTAAAAAATAATGATCCATCCTCACCAGATAGAGATGCATCAATCATTCTTTCAGGGTGGGGCATCATGCCTAGAACATTTTTTTCTTTATTAAATATACCAGCAATATTTTTTGTGGATCCATTAGGATTAAATTGGTCCTCTATTTTTCCATTTTCATCACAATAGTTAATAGCTATTTGATTATTATCCTCAATTTCTTTTAATTGATCATTAGTACAAAAATAATTTCCTTCATTATGAGCTATATGGAATTCTAAAACTTCGTTATCAACATTTTTAAAATATTTATTTTTTTTATCATTAATTTTTACAAAAACATTTTTACAAATAAATTCTAAATATTTGTTTCTAAGCAAAACACCTGGAACTAAACCAGTTTCAACTAATATTTGAAAACCATTACAAATACCCATGACCATACCACCTGAGTTTGCAAAATTAATTACTGACTGCATTATTTTTGATTTAGATGCCATACTTCCACATCTTAAGTAGTCCCCATATGAAAAACCACCTGGTAATACAACCAAATCACTTTTTGGTAATTCAGCATCAGCATGCCAAACCATTTTATTTTTAAACCCAAATTTCTTCAAAGCAACATCCATGTCTCTGTCACAATTCGAACCAGGAAAAGTAATAACTGATGATTTCATTAATTACTTTGGATCAATAATTTTATAATTTTCAATTACAAGATTTGCCAAAAGTTTTTTGCACATTTCTTCAACTTTTGCTTTTGCTTTGTTGTTATCGGTTTCTTTAGTGTCAATTTCAAAATATTTACCTTGTCTAACTTCATAAACATCATCAAAACCCATTCCATCAAGAGTTTGATGAATTACTTTTCCTTGCGGATCAAGTACATCTTTTTTTAGAGTGATGATTACAGAGATTTTCATTTTTTCTTTCTTTTAACTGAAGATAATTTAGTTACATTTACCGCTGAAACATTTGATTGTTCATGAAGTATACCTAATCTTTTTGCAACTTCAGTATAGGCTGGAATTAAATCACCCAGATCTTTTCTAAATCGATCTTTATCTAATTTTTTTTCTGTGATACTGTCCCATAATCTGCATGTATCAGGACTAATTTCATCTGCTAAAATAACTTCATTTTTTCCATCAATTTTAATTCTTCCAAATTCTAATTTAAAATCTATAAGTTTAATTCCAACACCTCTAAACATCCCAATCATAAAATCATTAATTCTTAAAATCATTTTTTTAACTTTATCTATTTCTGTTTTTGACGCCCAATCAAAAGCTAAAATATGTTCTTCAGATATTAATGGATCTCCAAGCTTGTCATCTTTCAAGCAGTATTCGATCAGAGGTTCTTTTAGAACAGTACCGTCCTCAATACCCAATCTTTTAGTAATTGAGCCTGTTGCAATATTTCTCACAATGAATTCGATCGGAATTATTTCAACAAGCTTTATAATTTGCTCACGCATATTTAATCTTTTTACTAAATGATTTTTAATTCCTATTTGAGAAAGGTTAGAGAGTATATGTTCTGATATTCTGTTATTTAGAACACCTTTACCTTCAATGGTAGTTTTTTTTTGATTATTAAATGCAGTAGCATCATCTTTAAAATATTGGATAACTAAGTTTTTATCATTTGTTGCATAAATGATTTTAGCTTTTCCTTCGTATAATTTTTTACCTTTTTTCATTATTTAAAAACTCTCCTAAAGATAAAATTTACATTTTTAAAGTGTTTAGAATAATTAAATATAGATTTTAGTTTTTTTGGGGAAATTTTGCTCATTATAAATTTATCAGATGAAATGACGTCAATTAGGTTTAAATTTTCTGCAAAACATTTTTTTGCATAATTTTGCACCATCTTGTATGATTTTTCTCTACTTAAACCTGTTTTAGTTAATTCCAACATAACTTCTTGAGAGAAAATTAAACCTTTTGTTAAATTTAAGTTTTCAAGCATTTTTTTAGGATAAACAATCATGTTATCTAAAATATTTGTAAGTCTAACTAATGCAAAATCAGTTGTTATGTTGGCATCTGGTCCGATATTTCTTTCAACACTTGAATGAGAAATATCTCTTTCATGCCAAAGGGCTATGTTTTCAAGTGCTGGCACAACTGCACTTCTAACCATCCTAGCTAAGCCTGTTAAATTTTCACTTAAGATTGGATTTTTTTTATGAGGCATAGCAGAAGAGCCTTTTTGATTTTTAGAGAAATATTCTTGTAGTTCATAAACTTCAGTTCTTTGCAGATGCCTTATTTCAACAGCTACTCTTTCAATGGATCCCGCAATAATTCCCAAAACAGAAAAATAAAATGCATGTCTATCCCTAGGAATTACTTGTGTGGAAATTGGTTCAACTTTTAGACCTAATTTTTTTGCTACATGTTTTTCAACATTTGGATTGATATTAGCAAATGTTCCGACAGCACCAGATATTGCGCATGTTGATACTTCATCGATCGCATTTTTCAATCTATTTCTGTTTCTTTTAAATTCTTCGTAAAACGAAGCCAATTTTAATCCAAAAGTAATTGGCTCAGCATGGATACCATGGCTTCTTCCCATACAAGGTGTAAATTTATATTTTTTGGCTTGTTTTTTTAAAACTTTTAAAATTTGATCTATATCTTTTAAAATGATTTTTCCTGATTGGATTAATTGAATATTAAAACTAGTATCTAAAACATCTGATGAAGTCATTCCTTGATGCAGGTACCGTGCTTTAATTCCAGCTTTTTCAGTTACACAGGTAAGAAATGCTATTAAATCATGTTTTACTTCTGATTCTATTTTGTGAATTCTGCTTACGTTAATTTTGGCTTTTTTTTTAACTATTGAAGCAACACCCTTAGGAATTTGACCAAGTTTTTCCATTGCCTCTGCAGCTGCAACCTCAACATCTAACCAGATTTTGTATTTATTTTCTTCTGACCAAATATCAGTTAATTCTTTTCGAGAGTATCTTTTAATCATTAATTATAAATATGGAGGCTTTGAGTAACCTTTAGCAGATTCTGTAAAGATTTCATAACCATTTTCAGTAATTCCTAACGTATGTTCAAATTGTGCAGATAAAGATTTATCTTTTGTAACAGCTGTCCAACCATCATTCAACATTTTAACATCATATTTACCAGCATTTATCATAGGCTCTATGGTGAATGTCATACCAGGTCTTAATTCTATACCGGTATTTTTTCTACCGTAATGAAGAATATTTGGTGGCTCATGAAATGTGGTACTTATTCCGTGACCACAAAAATCTCTAACGACTGAAAAACCTTTTTTTTCTACAAAAGTTTGAATTTCATGACCAATATTTCCTAATTTAATTCCAGGTCTTAAAATTTTAATTGCTCTCATCATTGACTCGTAAGTAGCATCGATAAGATTGTTTAACTTAACTGGAGTTTTTCCAATACAAAACATCCTACTTGTATCACCATAATGTTCATCAATTATTGCTGTCACATCTACATTAATAGCATCACCTTCTTGTAAAATTCTATCAGAAGGTATTCCATGACAAACAACATGATTTAAAGATGTGCATAAGGATTTTGTGAAACCTCTATAATATAGAGGAGCAGAGTGGCCACCATTATCTCTTATAAATTCATATCCTAACTTATCAATGTAATCAGTTGATACACCTTCTTTTATATTTTCAGTTAACATATCTAAAGTTCTTGCAGCTAGTTTTCCTGCAACTCTCATTTTTTCAAACTTCTCTTTATATTCAGTCATCTATAATTTTTAATTTTTTATCTATAAAAATTCTTTTAGAACTTATATCACATCTATAAGCTAAAAAATTTACACCTGCTTCTTTAGCTATTAAATAAGTCTTATAATAATCTTTGTCTATATCTTTAGCTATTTTAAAATATTTCATATTTTGGATTTGAACTAAAAATATTAAGTATGTTTTATAACTTTTTTTTATGGCGTCAATAAGGGTTAATAAATGCTTGGTTCCCCTTGCTGTTGGCGCATCTGGAAATTCGGCGGTATCCTTATTTCTAAATAAGGTAACATTTTTAACTTCGACAAAAATTTTTTGACCTGTTTTTTCTAATAAAAAATCAAATCTAGTTTCTTTATTAAAAAAAACCTCAGGCTTTACTATGTCATTATTCTTTAGTTCGTTTATTAAATTATTTTTGAGACCGTGCTCAACTATTCTGTTTGCCATATGAGTATTTACACCTACTAAATTTTTTCTTGACTTTATAATCTCTAATCCAAATTTTAGCTTTCTTTTGGGGTCATTATTCGGAAGCAAATAAACTTCATTACCTTCATTTAACAAACCTTTCATCGATCCCGTGTTAGGGCAATGAGCTGTGACAATTTCTTTATCGAGTTTAATGTCAGTAAAAAACCTTTTATAACGTTTGATTAGTTTGCCTTTTATTAAAGACTTGGTAAATTCCATTACTAAATTATATATTTCATATGAATAAAAAAGTAAAAGTTAATGCATCAATTTTAATTATTGGGAATGAAATATTATCTGGCAGAACCCAAGATACGAATACGTCAACTTTAGCAATTTGGCTTAACTCTATAGGAGTTAATGTTGCTGAAGTTAGAGTAATACCTGATGTTGGAGAGACTATTGTTGATACTTTGAATTTACTTAGATCAACATATGACTATGTTTTTACAACAGGTGGTATTGGACCTACTCATGACGATATTACTGCTGAATCAGTTTCAAAAGCATTTGGAATAAAATATGAAGTTCATAAAGAGGCTTTTAAAATTTTAGAGGCTTATTACCAACCGGGTGAATTTAATGAAGGTAGACAAAAGATGGCCTGGATGCCAGAGAATGCAAATTTAATTCTAAATCCAACTAGTGGCGCCCCAGGATTTAATGTTGAAAATGTATTTTCATTACCAGGTGTTCCTTCTATTTTGAAATCAATGTTAGGTGATTTAACCAATAGAATAGTAGGGGGTGAACCTATTAAAAGTTTAACAATTAGTTTAAAAACTGTAGAGAGTGAAATAGCAAACTCTTTAACAAAGGTTCAAAATGATAATAAAGATGTTGAAATAGGTAGTTACCCTTTTTTTCAGGCAGGCAAACTTGGTGTATCAATAGTAATTAGGTCTGAAGATCAAAGTAAAATTGATAGCTGTAATTCACAAATCTTAAAATTTGTTAAAGAAAAAAAAATAGAAATTGTTAATAGATAAATGAAT